>JBPPMV010000284.1:0-5149 GCA_051306235.1 Mycobacterium sp.
GCGGCGGCGATCGTCGCCGCCAGCACCACCCGCAACCGGTAGCGGTAAGCGAGCAGGCCCATCGGGACGGTGCCCAGCAGTGACAGCGCCGCGGCGAACGGTACGACGACGGCGATGATGGCGATGGCCGCACACAGCGCCGCCATCACGGCGGCCTGCGCCAGCTCGTTGGGCTGTAGTGACCCGGCCCGGCGTATGGACGGCGATCCGGGAGGCATCACCTGATTCTGCCAGCTCGCAGAAGTGGTTCGGTCGCCCGCACTGTGACGGCTACCACCCGAGCCCGTTTGCACTTGCATAGTATTTCTATGTAACTTGGTCAGGTGAATCGTCCGGACAACACCGTGGCCCTCGGTGCCGACCTGCTGGCCGTCGTCGCACGGATCAACCGGCTGGCCAATCAGCGCATCGAATTGCCCCTGCCGTTCGCGCAGGCCAGGCTGCTGGCGACGATCGAAGATCAGGGAAAGACCCGCATCTCCGATCTGGCCGCCATCGACCACTGCTCACAACCGACGATGACCACCCAGGTGCGCCGCCTCGAAGACGCCGGCCTGGTTTCGCGCGCCGAGGATCCCGGCGATGCCCGGGCCGTACTCATCGGCATCACCGAGCAGGGTCGTCAGACCCTCACCCGGGTGCGCGCAGATCGCAGTGCCGCGATCAACCCCTTTCTGGAACACCTCGACGACGCCGAGCGCACCGCGCTCGTCGAGGCCATCCGAGTGCTGCGTGGGCTGCTCGACGACGCCCAGCAGGACCGCCAACCGAAGTGAGGAGCTCGCCCACCATGTGGCGTCAACCGAAAGCTGTTTGGGCCGTTGCCTTTGCGTCCGTCGTTGCCTTCATGGGCATCGGCCTGGTCGACCCGATCCTCAAACCCATCGCCGACAATCTGAACGCCTCGCCGTCGCAGGTGTCGCTGTTGTTCACCAGCTATATGGCCGTGATGGGCGTGGCCATGCTGATCACCGGCGTGGTGTCGAGCCGGATCGGCCCGAAGAACACCCTGCTGATCGGGCTGGTGATCATCATCGCCGGCGCCGGTCTGGCCGGCATGTCGGCCAGCGTCATGGAGATTGTCGGCTGGCGGGCCCTGTGGGGGCTGGGCAACGCCCTGTTCATCGCCACCGCGCTGGCGACCATCGTCAACTCCGCGCGGGGTTCGGTGGCCCAGGCGATCATCCTCTACGAGGCCGCCCTCGGTCTGGGTATCGCGGTGGGACCGCTGGTCGGCGGGGTGCTGGGCTCGATCTCGTGGCGCGGCCCGTTCTTCGGGGTATCGGCGCTGATGGCCGTCGCGCTGGTGGTCACCGTCGTCCTGCTGCCGTCCACCCCGCGGCCCGAGAAGGCCACCAGCCTGATCGATCCGTTCCGCGCGTTGCGCCACCGCGGACTGCTGGCCGTCTCTGTTACCGCGCTGCTGTACAACTTCGGGTTCTTCACCCTGCTGGCCTTCACCCCGTTCCCCCTGGACATGAACGCCCACCAGATCGGGCTGATCTTCTTCGGCTGGGGTGTGGCGCTGGCGTTCACCTCGGTGGTGGTGGCGCCGCGGTTGCAGCACCGGTTCGGCACGGTGCCGACCCTGGTGGTCAACCTGCTGGCACTGACCGCAACGCTGGCGGTGATGGCGATCGGCACCGACAGCAAGACGGTGCTGGCGACCTGCGTCGTGGTGGCCGGGTTGTTCATCGGTATCAACAACACCCTGATCACCGAGACCGTCATGAAGGCTGCGCCCGTCGAGCGGGGCGTTGCTTCTGCGGCATACAGCTTCCTGCGCTTCGGTGGGGCCGCGGTGGCACCGTGGCTGGCCGGGGTGCTCGGTGAGAAGTTCAGCGTGCACCTGCCCTTCTGGGTGGGCGCGGGCGCGGTGCTGGCCGGTGCGGCACTGCTGTTCGCGAGCCGCGGACACCTCGCCGGGATCGATGATCCCGAGTCCCCGATCGACGAGCTCACCGATGAGGCCACCGCCGTCACCGTGGGCAACTGAGCTACAGCGCGAAGGCCAGGAACTGCGTCACCTGCGCCGGTGAGAAGTTGTCGTCGGTGACCTTTATCACCGACTGGCGGCCGTCGGCCAGCTTGGGCCCCAACGTGATTCCCTCGACGTTGTCCACCGGGTGCAGCTCGGACAGGTCGGCGACCAGGGTCTTGCGGACCGGGGTGGCCTCCCCCGCGCGGGCCTGCCCGAGGATGTCATCGGCACCGTCGATCTCGGCCCGGTACAGCCGGGCCGACACCCGGGTGCCGAACCCGCGTTCGACGACCAGGAACGAGTTGTCATCCAGCGCAACCAGATCCGAGAGGCCGTTGTCGCCACCGGCCCCGGAGCTGACCGGGTCCAGCGGGTAACCGTACTGCGCGGTCGCCGCCCCGGTGTCCGGGTCGAGCCGGGTCAGGCGGGTCACCGCGCCCGTCGTCTCGGTCGGTGACGGACCGTCACCGATGAGCGGACCTTCCATGGCCGCCCACAACGCACTCGCATCGGGGGTGAGCGTCAGCCCCTCCAGCGCGTGGTTGCGCCGCGGTCCCGCACCGGCGGCGGTCGTCGTCAGCTCGCCCGGCAGGTCGAATTCGCCGCGGAAGCTGCCGTCGAGGCCTGCGGTGCGCACCCATGGCGGCAGCTGCGCATCGTCGGTGCGCTCCCCCTCGCTGGACCAGTACAGCTGCCGGCGCTGCGCGTCGTAGGCGATGCCCTCGGGGTCCGGCGGTACCGAGGCGTCCGACGCGGGCGCGAACGGTCGGCCGTCGGTGTCGAGGAACGGGGTGCTGGACAGCAGTTCGACCCGGGTCAGTGTGTTCTCAGACAACGCACTGTCGGACAGCGTGATTCGCACGGTGTAGAAGCGGGACGGATTCTTGGCCGAACGGTCATCGCTGATGACGAAGAAGCGGTCACCGGCTTCGTCGTAGCTGATACCGGACAGCCCCCCGACGGTGGTGTCGTCGAACAGCAGGCCGTGTGCGAAGTCCACCTTGCCCAGGAACGTCAGCTCCGATTCCGGCGCGGCCGGGGCCGAGGCGCAGGCGGTGCTCATCAGCGCGATCGTCAGGATCGCGGCGGGAAGCTTCACACCTGTCAGGTAACCATGACCCCGACGACGGACCCGACGAGGTAGGTCGCGGCGATCGCGATGCCACCGAGGGCCAGCAGGCGCAGCGAGGACCACCAGGGTGCCTTGCGGGTGAACTTGGCCGCCAGCGCACCGGTGATCAGCAGGCCCAGCCCGCCGCAGGCCAGGCCGGCCCACAAAGATTCGAATCCCAGCAGGTACGGGATCAGCGGCACGATCGCGCCGATGGTGAACATCACGAACGACGACCCCGCCGCCACCCACGGTGACGGCTTCTCACTGGGGTCCACCCCCAGTTCCTGCACGAGGTGGAAGTTCAGCGCGCGGTTCTCGTCCCGATGAATCTCGGTGGTCGCGGTGGCGGCCGTCTCCGGCGTCATCCCCAGATCGACGAGCATCGCGGCCAGCTCAGCCTTCTCCGCACCCGGGTGCTTGCGGAACGACCGGCGTTCCACCTTCACTTCGGAATCGATCTGCTCATTGGCGGTGGTCACCGAGGTGTACTCACCCAGAGCCATGGAGAACGCCCCGGCCAGCAAGCCGGCGATACCCGAGAGCACCACAACACGCGCGCTGGCCCCGGCCGCGACACCGGCAATCAGCGCCGTATTGCTCACCAGGCCATCCATCGCTCCGAAGGTGGCCGCCCGCAGCCATCCTCCGGTGACATCGGCGTGCCGATGGTCGGTCACGTGAGGCAGGCCGGTGGGTGACTCCGGTGCTGGCTGCTCGGTCATGGCGATGATTCAACGCCCGGACAGATCGGCGGAGTCACTCAGGTTTGCCTGGGTTTGCAAAGTCACAGTTTCCGGGCGGGTGCATCGGGCTACCTTTTGAGGTATGACGACCACCGCCGATCATCTGCGCAACGCCCTCGACGGCCGCTGGCGCGACGTGAAGAACCGCATGCGCGAGGAGCTCTCGACGCCGATCTTCAAACCGCACTACACGCCCAACACCGTGATCGCACGGACCAAGGTCAATGAGCAAATGAAGATCATGGCTGCTCAGGGGTCTGCGGAGGACGGCTTCAAGAAGGAACACGGCGGCAACGGCGATGTCGGGGCGGCCGTGACCCAGATCGAGATGCTGGCCATGTCGGACCTCTCACTGATGGTGAAGGCTGGCGTGCAGTGGGGCCTGTTCGGCGGGGCCATCGAGAATCTGGGCACCGAGCGCCATCACGAGGCCTACGTCAAGAAGCTCATCGATCTGGATGTACTGGGCTGTTTCGCAATGACCGAGACCGGTCACGGCAGCGATGTGCAGGCCCTGGAGACCACCGCCACCTACGACCCCGAGACGCAGGAGTTCGTGGTCGATTCTCCGACCCGGACCTCGCGCAAGGATTACATCGGTGGCGCCGCCAACACGGCGCGGGTGGCGGCGGTGTTCGCTCAGCTGATCACCAAGGGTGAGGGTCACGGGGTGCACTGTTTCGTGGTGCCACTGCGCGACGACGAGGGCAATGACCTGCCTGGCATCACGACGTCGGACTGCCAGTACAAGGGCGGTCTACCGGGTGTGGACAACGGCCGCATCCAGTTCGATCAGGTCCGCATCCCGCGGGAGAACCTGCTCAACAAGTACGCCGACGTCGCCGAGGACGGCACCTACTCGTCGCCCATCGAGAACCAAGGCCGGCGCTTCTTCACGATGTTGGGCACCCTGATCCGCGGCCGGGTGACCGTCGGCGGCAGCGCCGGCGCGGCCGCCCGGGTGGCACTCGATATCGCCACCCGATACGCGTTGGAGCGCAGGCAGTTCGAGGCACCCGGCGCCGAGGACGAAGTCCTGATCATGGATTACCTGGTGCACCAGCGGCGGCTGTTCCCGCTGATCGCCAAGTCCTACGCCCTGCAGTTCGCCCAGAACGAGCTCGTGGCCAAATGCCATGAGCTGCAGACCTCGGACGACCCGGATGCCGAGGAGCAGCGCGAGCTGGAGTCCCGCGCGGCGGGCCTGAAGGCCGCCAACACCTGGCATGCGACCCGGGCCATCCAGGAGGCCCGCGAAGCATGCGGTGGTGCAGGCTATCTGGCCGAGAACCGGCTGATCGCGCTGAAGGC
>JBPPMV010000285.1:0-3819 GCA_051306235.1 Mycobacterium sp.
GCGGGCATTTGCGGTGGAGCAGGGACGCGAATTTCGAATGGGCAGGGAGCTTGCGGGAACAGCATGACCGATCTTTTCTTTGAAAAACCCATCCTCAACTCGCCTTACGCGTATCCCGCCCGCCACTGGGAGCTGGACGCCACCGGCCAGCCGACGCAGCGGATCGTCGAATCACGCCGCCGAGCCGAGTTTATTACGCCTATCCCCAAGCCGCGCAAACACGCAGGCGCGGTGGCGCAAAGCGCGTTGCTGTTCGACGAAGGCCTGTCCACGCAGGCCCAGCAGTACCACGCGGCCATCATCAACGGCGTGCGCGCCGAGGTGGACAAGTGGCGGGCCATTCCCAACCCTGCCGACTGGCGTGTCACGCCCGAGACCGCGCGCCTGCTCCAGCACTGGCGCCATCATGCGTTCAACAGCATCCGGCCCTTTTTCTGTCAGGTCGAGGCGGTCGAGACGGCCATCTGGCTGACCGAGGTGGCGCCGCAGATCGGCAAAAACGGCGAGCGCTTTCTCGAACACCTGGCCAACGCCAACCAGGACGCCAATCCGGAATTGATGCGCTTGGCGCTCAAGCTCGCCACCGGCGCCGGCAAGACCACCGTCATGGCCATGCTGATCGCCTGGCAGACCATCAACGCCGTGCGCCGGCCGGGCAGCAAGCGGTTCACGCGCGGCTTCCTGATCGTCGCGCCCGGCATCACCATCAAGGACCGCCTGCGCGTCCTGCAAGCCAACGACCCGGACAGTTACTACCAGAGCCGCGAGCTGGTGCCGGCCGACCTGCTGGCGGATCTGGGCAAGGCGCGCATCGTCATCACCAACTACCACGCCTTCAAGCGCCGCGAGCGCATGGACCTGTCCAAGGGCGGCCGGCTGCTGTTGCAAGGCCGCGGCGGCGAGCCGCTCGACACCCTCGAAACCGAAGGCCAGATGCTGCAGCGCGTGATGCCGGAGCTGATGGGTCTCAAAAACATCCTCGCCATCAACGACGAGGCCCACCACTGCTACCGCGAAAGACCCGGTGCTGCGGCCGACGAGGACCTCAAGGGCGAAGACCGCAAAGAGGCCGAGAAAAACAAGGAAGCCGCCCGCCTGTGGATTTCAGGACTTGAAGCCGTCAATCGCACGCTGGGCCTTGCCCGCGTGCTCGACCTCTCGGCCACACCGTTCTTCCTCAGCGGCTCGGGCTACGCCGAGGGCACGCTATTCCCCTGGACCATGAGCGACTTCTCGCTGATGGACGCCATCGAGTGCGGCATCGTCAAGCTGCCGCGCGTGCCGGTCGCCGACAACATCCCCGGCAACGAGATGCCCATGTTCCGCAACCTGTGGGAGCACATCGGCAAGCAGATGCCCAAAAAGGGCCGCGGCAAGGCTGAAGCACTCAATCCGCTGGACCTGCCCACGCAACTGGAAACCGCGCTGCAAGCCCTTTACGGCCACTACGAAAAAACTCACGCGCTGTGGCAGGACGCCGGCATCAAGGTGCCGCCTTGCTTCATCGTGGTGTGCAACAATACCGCCACGTCCAAGCTGGTTTACGACTACATCAGCGGTTTCCAGCGCCAGCACCCGGACGGCAGCAGCCGGCTCGAATTCGGCCGCCTGCCCTTGTTTCGCAACTTCGATGCGCACGGCAACCCGCTGCCGCGCCCCAACACCCTGCTGATCGACAGCGAACAGCTCGAATCCGGCGAGGCCCTGGAAGACAGCTTCCGCCAGGCCGCCGGGCCAGAAATCGAGCAGTTCCGGCACGAAGTGCTGGAGCGCGGCGGCCCGCTGGCGGATGAGATTCGCGACGGCAAGGCCTTTGACGACGCCCGCCTGCTGCGCGAGGTGATGAACACCGTCGGCAAGCCCGGTCGCCTGGGCGAGGCCATCCGCTGCGTGGTGTCGGTATCCATGCTCACCGAGGGCTGGGACGCCAACACCGTCACCCATGTGCTGGGCGTGCGCGCCTTCGGCACGCAGCTTTTGTGCGAGCAGGTCATCGGCCGCGCGCTGCGCCGCCAGTCCTACGACCTGAACGTAGAAGGTCTCTTCAACGTCGAGTTCGCCGACGTGCTCGGCATTCCCTTCGATTTCACCGCCAAGCCGGTCATCGCGCCGCCGCAGCCGCCGCGCGACCCCGTGCAGGTCAAGGCCGTGCGCCCGACGCGCGATCACCTGGAAATCCGCTTCCCGCGCGTGCAGGGCTACCGCGCCGAGCTGCCCGAGGAGCGCCTCACCGCCCAGTTCAACGCCGACTCGGTGCTGGAACTCACGCCCGACCTGGTCGGCGCCACCGAAACGCGCAACTCCGGCATCATCGGCGAGACGGTCGACCTGAACCTGGTCCACACCAGCGAGGTGCGGCCCTCGCAGGTGGTCTACGAACTCAGCTCGCATCTGGTGCTGAACAAATACCGCGACGCCAACGGCGAGCCGCAATTGCACCTGTTCGGCCAGCTCAAGCGCATCGCCCGGGAGTGGCTGGATGGCTACCTGGTCTGCAAGGGCGGCACCTACCCGGCGCAGCTCAAGTACAAGACGCTGGCCGACATGGCCTGCAACAAGATCGAGGCCGGCATCACCCGGGCGTTGATCGGCAGCCGCCCCATCACCGCCGTGCTGGACTCCTACAACCCCACCGGCAGCACGATCCACGTCAGTTTCAATACCAGCAAGACCGAGCGCTGGGATACCGTCGGCCCGCCGCCCAAGTGCCACCTCAACTGGGTGATCCTGGACAGCGACTGGGAGGCCGAGTTCTGCCGCGTGGCCGAGGCCCACCCGCGCGTGCTGGCCTACGTCAAGAACCACAACCTGGGTCTGGACGTGCCCTACCGCTACGGGTCGTAAATGCGCACCTACCGCCCGGACTTCATCGTGCGGGTGGACGACGGCCACGGCGCCGACGACCCGCTGAACCTCATCGTCGAGATCAAGGGCTACCGCCGCGAGGACGCCAAGGAGAAAAAATCCACCATGGAAACCTACTGGGTGCCCGGCGTGAACCACCTCAAGACCCACGGCCGCTGGGCCTTTGCCGAGTTCACCGACGTGTGGCAGATGCAGGTGGATTTCGCCGACAAGGTCGAAGCCGAGTTCAATCGGATGGTAGATGCCATATGCGTGGCACGGGAGGAAATCGCGTGAAGACGGAGATCGTTCGCACACTGACGGACAACTTCGAAGCACACGCCCAGCAGACCGAGGGCGGTGTCGAATACTGGCTGGCTCGCGACCTGCAGCATCTGCTGGGCTACACCGAGTGGCGCAACTTCAGCAGTACTGTGATTTCAAAGGCAAAAACTGCCTGCGAAGTGTCCGGACATCTTGTCTCTGACCATTTTGTTGACGTTAACAAAATGGTTGATCTCGGGTCCGGCAGCCAGCGCGAGCACATCACCAACAACGAGGCCGTCCGCAAGACACTGCTGGAACGTGGCATCCGCCCGGAATCGCTGCCGCCGGCCGAAGACGTGAAGAAAGTGGAACGTCGCCTGGCTTCCGAGGAAAAAAAGACGCTCAAGAAACCCGACGCCCTGGACAGCTGAGAACCACCACTCATGGCCCGCAACCCCAAGACACCGCTCAGCGTTGAGGCCCTCAAGCACGACGACGCCACCCGCAAGAACATCCCCACCGCCGAATACCAGTCGGTGATGGACGAGGCGCACAAACACCCGCTGCGCGTCGCCTACGAACGCCGCAACAAGGATCTGGACCCGCAGCTCGTCTGGCGCGGCAAGGACGTGCAGGACTGGTCCGACCTCGTCGTCCACGCCCCGCCGGTCTACATCCAGGAAAAGATCCACCCCAAGGTGCTGATCG
>JBPPMV010000286.1:0-6746 GCA_051306235.1 Mycobacterium sp.
ACCGAGGCCGATGTCCGGTTGTTCACCACGCTGGCCCGGTTCGACCCCGTCTACCACGGGCACTTCAAGTGCAACCGGTCCAAGCTCACCGAGCTACCGGTGCTGTGGGCCTACGCCCGCGACCTGTTCCAGACGCCGGGGTTCGGGGACACCACCGACTTTGTCCAGATCAAGCAGCACTACTACATGGTGCACACCGACATCAATCCCACCGGGATCGTTCCCGACGGGCCCGAACTGGCCAGCTGGCTGACACCGCACGGCCGGGAAGCGTTGGGCGGCAGGCCATTCGGCGACGGCACCCCGCCCGGACCGACGAAGCCCGGCGAAGAGGTGCCGGCCGGTCACGGCGCGGTGTGAAAGTCCGTCACCGACTCCGAGTACTCGTCGTCCGGATCCCACTGGGTGCGCACCGACCACTCGGCGTGCGGTAGGGGGAACTCGTTACCGTCCTCATCGCGCACCAGGGTGGGAAGCTGCACCACGATGCCGGTGAGCTTGCCGTAGAGGGCGTCGACGCTGGGAATGGTCACCGCCGATGCAACCCCGGGCCGGAACTCCTGAACGACGGGAGCCTCGGCATCCTCGTAGGTGCGCAGCAGCAGCCAGGGGGCCTTGGAGATCGCCGGGTCGACGGCCAGTTGCACCGGGCTGCGGGAGGTCAGGGTGAGATCGCCGGTGATCTGCGGGAAATCGCAGTTGTCCAGATCCAGCACCGGGCAGAACTGATACGGCCCGATCCGGACCGTCTTGCCGTGTGAGAACGCGCTGATCTCCGGGTAGCTCGGTCCGTTGTGCTTGCTCAGCTGCCATACCAGCACGCCGGTGCCCGCCGTGGAGAGCATTGCGACGATCGCAAGTATCGCCACCCCCCGCTTCATCGCCTGCCCGCCGTGGTGATTCCGGAGGAATTCAGTGGTCCGCCTTCGGTTTCTGCCAGGACCGGGCGGTTGCCGCCGAATCCTGGGATGAGTGATGCGCCGTTGTAGCTGACCAGTGTCTGCGCCAGCCCGAGAATCAGAACCGCGGTGATGGCGGTGAACCCCGACCACAGTTCGGTGTAGATGAGGACGCCGGTCGCCCCGCCGATCACCCAGGCCAGCTGCAGCACCGATTCCGAACGCCCGAAGGCCGACGCCCGCGATTCCTCCGGAAGGTCATCTTGCAGCGACGCATCCAGCGACGCCTTGGCGATGGCGCTGGCACCCGAGGTGATCAGGGTGGCGATGGCGACGACTATCAGATGCCCGGTGACGGCGGCGGCCAGCGCCGAGAGCACCACCGCGATCGCCGCGCGCACCACCAGCAGCGCCGGGCGCCCCAGCTTGAGCCGGGCGGCGGTGAAGTTTCCGGTGAAGTTGCCGATCGCCGCGGCCGCGCCGATCAGGCCGAGGATGCGCAGCTGCTCCCAGCCGCCGTCACCGTGGGCCTTGGCCACGAAGGCCGGGTACAGGAACAGGAAACCGACCATCACCTTGATGGTGCAGTTACCCCACAGCGAGGTGATTATGTTGCGACCCATCGGCTGTCGGGCGGCCGAACGGTCGGGATGGCGCCGTAACTGATCGGTGCCGCCGTGGTAGCTCAGCGTGGTCGGTACCTCACCGGCGGTGACCTCGACCCACTTCGGGATGCGCATCGCCAGCGCGGCGCCGCCGACGGTCGCGGCCACCAGCACGTACAGCGCACCCGGCAGATCGAACATGTTGAACAGGTATTCCGAGCCTGCCGCCAGCCCGCCGCCGATCACCGTCCCGAACAGCAGACCGAACGTCGTCAGGCGCGAATTCACCCGGACCAGATCGATGGTCGGCGGCAACACGCGCGGTGTCACCGCGCTGCGCAACACACTGAAAGACTTGGACAGCACCATCATTCCGAGCGCACACGGGTAGAGCACCCAGGGTGGGAAGCTGCCGGTGGCGCCGTCGTAATTGGCGATCAGCACCACCGCCAGCACGGTGCGCGCCGCGAAGGACATGGCCAAGGCGACCCGGCGGCCGTGCTGCAGACGATCCAGCGCCGGGCCGATCAGCGGCGCGATCACCGCGAACGGGGCGATGGTGATGAGCAGATACAGCGCGACCTTGCTCTTGCTCTCCCCGGAGGCGGCCGCGAAGAACAACGTGTTGGCCAGCGCGACGGCCATGGCGGCGTCGACCGCGAAGTTCGCGACCACCGGCCACGTCAGCGCCGTCAGCCCGGATTTGTCGGCGCCGTCGGCGGTCGCCGCCCGGTGCACCAGCCCGTACATCCTGGAACCCATCTCCCGGCTGCGCTGGGCGGCCGCCCGGGTGACGGTTACGCGCTCACCCGCGGCCGCGCCGGCCCGCGGCGGGGGAGCCTGTTCGTGCCGCCGCGCCGAGGGCTCGTCGTCCAGCGGTGGTAACCAGCGATTGGCGCTCGGTGTCTGCGCAGGGCCCTGCTCAGACCGGGGGTGAGACCCGCGTTTGGGCATCTCGCCGTCGCTCGGATAGTTGGCCATCCCGGGGTGCTCGTCGCCGGACGGTGGCCGCGGCGGGTAGTAGCGGGGATCCCGGGAAGACACGTTGTCGATTGTTCCCTAAACGGACGGCAGGCGTGTGCAGGCCACCGGTGTGGCTCTGGCGCGCATGGTCAGGCAATATGGACACCGATGGAAAGCATGACCGAAGCGACCGAGCAGGCCCCGGGTATCGAGCTGTCGCAGGAGCGGCCGCCGGCATTGGAGGCCCTGCTGATGGGCGCCGTCGATACCGCCCGCACCGCGATCGAGGAGTTGAGCGGCGCAGACACCGTCGGTGAGTACCTGGGTGCGGTGTTCGATGACCAGACCGCAGCGACGCATCGGTTCCTTGCCGTGCTGCCCGGCTATCAGGGCTGGCAGTGGGCGGTCGTGGTGGCCGGCTACCCCGGTACCGACCGGGTGACCATCAGCGAGGCCGTGCTGGTGCCCGGCCCGACGGCACTTCTGGCACCGCAATGGGTCCCCTGGGATGAACGTGTGCAACCCGGTGACCTGGGTCCCGGCGATCTGCTGTCCACTGCGCCCGACGATCCGCGCCTGGTACCTGGCCATATGTCCAGCGGTGATCCCGAACTCGACGAGATCGCCGGTGAGATCGGGCTGGGGCGCCGCCGGGTGCTCAGCCTGGAAGGCCGGCTGGATGCCGCCGAGCGCTGGCACGACGGCGAGTTCGGCCCCGCATCGGCCATGGCCCGCGCAACGCGCCGCACCTGCCGCGAATGCGGTTTCTACATTCCGCTGTCGGGATCGCTGGGCACCCTGTTCGGGGTCTGCTGCAACGAGATGTCCGCCGACGGCCGAGTCGTCGAATGCGAATACGGCTGCGGCGCCCATTCGGACACCCCGGTCCCCGCAGGCACCGGTTCGCCGCTCTATGAGCCCTACGACGACGGTGTGATCGACCCGACCTAAAGCGGCCGTTTGGCGGCCGCTGGATCGTAGGGCCTAAGCGCCTTCGGCGGCGGCCTTGAGGCGGCTGAGCGTCTGGTCCATGCCCTCGACGAGTTCGTCCTCGAACCCGGGCACTCCACCGAAAGCGACGGTGACCACGGCGCTCGACGCCTTCTTGACCCCGTTGGGTGCGCGACGGCTCTCGACCACCCGGGTGCCGCCCTCGATGGGCTCGAGCTCGAAACTCCATTCGGTCCCGTTGGCGGCGACGCGGAAGGTCAGCTTCCGTTCCGGATCGATCTCGGTGACGGTGGACGTCGTCGGCCAGAACATCCGGCCGCGCCGGTTGAGGTTCAGCGTCCGCGCGCCTTCACGCATCGGACCGAGCACCTTCATCACCCGGCACTGCGGGCTCCACTGCGGCATTCGGCTCAGGTCGGAGATCAGCGACCATACTGTGGCGACCGGGGCATCGATATCGATCTGCGTCTGCAGCAGCGGGGCTCCCATGATGTCTGCGCTCCTTGAGGTTTCAGGTCAGTCCCTGTTGCGCACCGCGAGCGCCGCGGCGGGCGGCGCGACGCTGCAACAGGAAGATGGAGGTGCCGACGACGCCGACGCCCAGCCCGGCGACGGTGATCGGTCGCCAGTCGTGCAGGGCGGGGACGGTGAAGGCCAGGACCACCGCGATGAGCCAGCCGGCGGCGATCACGATGATCACCGGGGCCGGTTCGAGCAGCCGCGCGGGCAGCGGAGGCGGCTCGGGTGGGGTGTGCGCGGTCATCGGAATTCAACCTAGCCGATGCCCGCTGGGTATTGTTCGGACCTGTGACAGACGACGGAGCTGCCCGGTTACCGAGCGATCTGTCGTTGGCAGTGGTGCGACTGGCCCGTCAGCTCCGATTCCGCAGGCCCGATTCGCCGGTATCGCTGACCCAGCTGTCGGCGCTGGCCACGGTGTCCAAGGAGGGTCCGATGACCCCCAGCGCGCTGGCTGCGCGCGAACGGGTTCGCCCGCCGTCGATGACCAGGGTGATCGCCTCGCTGGTGGATCTCGGATTCGTCGACCGCACCGCCCATCCCGATGACCGCAGGCAGGTGCTGGTGTCGGTGTCGGCGACGGGTACCGAGTTGATCGACGCCGAGCGCCGGGCCAGCCGGGAATGGTTGCAGCAACGCCTCGCGGAGCTGACCGCCGATGAGCGCGCCACCCTGCTCGCCGCCGCGGACCTGATGCTCGCCATCGTCGACGAAGGTGCCTGAACTGGCGCACGTATTCGATATCGAGGACCCGGCCGATCCGCGCCTCGATGATTTCCGCGATCTCAACAGCGTCGACCGTCGTCCCGACCTGCCCAGCGGTAAGGGCCTGGTGATCGCCGAGGGCGTTCTGGTGGTGCAGCGCATGCTGGCCTCCCGGTTCCGGCCCCGCGCGCTGCTGGGCACCGAGCGCCGGCTCGGGGAGTTGGCCGATGACCTCGATGGCGTCGACGTACCGTTCTACCGGGCGTCCGCGGAGGTGATGGCCGCCGCGGTGGGATTCCATCTCAACCGCGGTGTGCTGGCGGCCGCGCCGCGACCGGGCGAACTCACCGTCGATGACGTGATCGCCGGCGCACGCACCATCGCGGTGCTCGAAGGGGTCAACGACCACGAGAACCTGGGATCGATCTTCCGCAACGCCGCCGGGCTGAGCGTGGACGGCATGCTGTTCGGCACCGGCTGCGCCGATCCGCTGTACCGGCGCGCGGTGCGGGTCTCGATGGGTCACGCGCTGCTGGTGCCCTATGCGTGGGCCACCGCCTGGCCCGAGGATCTGGGAGGGTTGCGGGACAAGGGGTTCCGTGTTCTGGCGATGACCCCCGACCCGGCCGCCCCGACCCTGGCCGCGGCGATGGCCGACCTGGCGGGAGACCGGGTGGCGATGATGGTCGGCGCCGAGGGGCCGGGCCTCAAGGAGCACACCATGCGATCGGCCGATGTGCGGGTACGGATTCCGATGTCGCGGGGTACCGATTCGCTCAACGTCGCCACCGCCGCCGCGCTCGCCTTCTACGAGCGCGCTAGGTTGGACCCGTGACGGACACCGATACGCCCTGGGGGACGGGCCTGACCGTGGCGGCGTTCGTCGCGGGGGTGATCGGCATCGCGATCGTGGTCCTGAGCATCGGCCTGATCCGGATCCATCCGCTGCTGGCCATCGGCCTGAACCTGGTGGCCGTCGGCGGGTTGGCGCCCACGGTGTGGGGCTGGCGCCGTAAGCCGGTCTGGCGCTGGTTCGTGCTGGGATCCTGTGTCGGGGTGGTGGTCGGCTGGGCGACGGCCGTGGGCATCGCTCTTTCTTGACGCAGCTCTTTCTTAATTCAGCAGCAGGTCAGCGAATTTCGCCCGCCACACCGGGATATCGTCGGCGCCCACGATGCGCAGCACTACCTGATCGGCGCCGGCCGCGTGGTACTCGGCGACCCGTTCGGCGATGCGCTGCGGTTCACCCCAGGCGGTGATGCCGTCCAGCAGGCGGTCACTCACCTGTTCGATATCGTGTTCGGTGAACCCCTGGCGCAACAGGTTTCGGCGGTACCCGCCCGGTTTCGCGGCCAGGAAGTCCAGCGGTCCCGCGGCGGCGCGGCGCACGTCGTCGCGATCGGTCAGCGGGATCGCCATCTGCAGCACCGCCAACGTCCGGTCCGGCCCGATCAGCGCTCGGGCCTGCCGCACGTACTCGGGCGTCACCAGATACGGATAGGCGCCCCCGGCCCGCTCACGCGCCAGGGCCAGCATGCGGGGCCCGAGCGCGGCCAGCACCCCGGCGCGGATGCCGGCCGCATCGAGCTCGTCAAGGTAGTCGCCGACGGTGTCCAATGGTCGCGGCCCGTGTGCGCCAACGATTCCCACGATGAACCGCCCGGGCTCAAGATCCTCGTGCACGGCGATCACCTCGGCTGCCGGCACCCGGGACACCGAGATGATCCCGGTGGCCACCGGAATCGTGGTGGTGGCGCGCACCGCCACCGCGATCATCGGCAGATCCCCGGAGCGCCACAGGGTGGCGTATCCGAGGTCCTGTGCCTGGCGGGCCTCCTCGGCGACGGCGCCCGCATCAGCGGTGTAGGGATGGCTGCTGGCCAGTGCTATCGAGTTCATGCCTGCCGACGGTAGAACCTCAAGCATTCTTCAGGTCAAGACCTCTCAGCGATTGCGGGAGATCGTCGGTGTGCAACACGCCCAGCCGCTGGGTCGCGCGGGTCAGCGCGACATACAGTTCGGCCGCACCGCGTGGGCCGCCGGCGATGATCCGCTCCGGGGCCACCACCAGGACGGCGTCGAACTCCAGGCCCTTGGTCAGGGC
>JBPPMV010000287.1:0-2749 GCA_051306235.1 Mycobacterium sp.
CCGTACAGCGACAACAGAACCAGGCTGGCCACGATGGTCGGCAATGCGAACGGCAGGTCGATGATCGCGTCGACGACCCGCTTGCCCGGGAAGTCATCGCGGACCAAAACCCAGGCGATCAGCAGCCCGAAGAACACGTTCACCAGGGTCACGCCGATCGAGATGACCAGCGTCACCCGGAAGGATGCCAGCGCCGATGGTGAGGTCACCGCCGACCAGAACGCGCTCCAGCCGCCCCCGGCGGAGGTGAGCACGATGGCGGCCAGCGGCAGCAGCACGATCAACGACAGCCACAACACCGCCACCCCGACCTGCAGGGTGGCCCCATTGGCGCGTCGGGGCAACCGCCGCACCGCAGACGGGTCGCCCGGAGAAAGCTCCGGGCGACTCGCCTCAGGATTGGTCTGGGTCGTCACCCGGTGGCCTGCTTGTAAATTTTGGTGATCTCACCGTTGTCCTTGTCGAACAGCGTGCTGTCGACCTCGGACCAGCCGCCGATATCGGTGATGGTCCACAGCTTCTCCGGGGCCGGGAACTTACCGGCGAACTCGGCGGCCACCGCGGGATCGACGGGCCGGAAACCGGCCTCGGCCCACACCTTCTGAGCCTCCGGGGTGTACTGGAAGTTCACGAACTCGGTGGCCTTGTCCAGGTGCTTGCTGGTGTTGACGACGGCGACCGGGTTCTCGATCTTGAAGGTCTGCGGCGGGTTGACGTGCTCCAGGTCGTAGTGCAGCGCCTCGTTCTCGTAGGCGAGCAGCACATCGCCGGTGCCCTGTCGAAAGACATCGGTGGCCTCACGTCCCGAACCGGGCCGCAGCTTGACGTGCTGGGTGACGAGTTCCTGCACGAACGCGATACCGGCGTCGTGATCCTGGCCGCCGTTGCTCTTGGCCGCGTACGGCGCCAACAGGTTCCACTTCGCCGCACCCGAGCTCAGCGGACTGGGGGTGATGACCTCGATACCGGGCTTGAGCAGGTCATCCCAGTCGCGAATGTTCTTCGGGTTGCCCTCACGGACGGCGAAGGTCACCACCGAACCGAACGGCAGTCCCTTCTGGGCGCCGGCGTTCCAGTCCTCGTCGACCAGTCCGGCCTTCACAAGACGGGTGATATCGGGTTCGACGGAGAAGTTGACGACATCGGCGGGCTTACCCGACTCGACACCGCGGGACTGATCGCCGGATGCGCCGTAGGACGCCGTGACGCCGACACCCTTGCCCTCGTCGGTACCGGCGAACACCGGGCCGATCTTCGACCAACCAGGTTCCGGTACCGCGAACGCCACCAGGGTCAGCGTGGTGTCGGCCTCGGCGGAGTTGCCCTCGCCCACCACATCGCTGGCACCGCCGCCACATGCCGCGACGAGCGTGGTGGACAGCGCAAGCGCGGTGAGCGCGCTCCAGCGTTTGGTGGTGGTCAGGACGTTGCGCATTGAGGGCCTTTCCGGGCGGGGTACGTGGGCAGGGCTACCGAACGTACGGAAAGGTGATGGATCAGTGCGCGGCGCTTCGACATGCCGCTACCAACGCCAAACCGCAGATGGGTCGGGTGTCAGCGACAACAACAAACATCGGCGACAGCGGAATGACCCACGGCAATGAGGGCCAGGATATGGCCGCTCGTGTTGCCGGTCGCTGCGCGCATGGCCGGAAGATTATCAGAATTGGCATGCTCCGCCTGATGAGGGCACATCCGGCGCCCGACTTCAGCGGGCCAGTAGCCACATCACGATCACCAGGACCACCAGGGCGGCCAACGCCAGCGTCACCCGCGACCGCGGCATCTGGTTCACGAAAGCTCCTCATCCTGGTGTGATGTCCGGCGCAGCACCCGGATGGCATTACCGAGCGCTCCGTCGAGGACCACCGCGATCCCGTAGGCCAACGCCAGCACAACGGGCATCACTATGGCGGTTTGGGCAACGAAACCGAGCCCGGACAGCCACAGCTCGACGCCGTCCCACCAGCTCAAGAATCCACCCACGAGAACCACAGTAGTGCGGCCGCGTTCGGTGCCACCATGTAGTCATGTCCACCGGATGCGTGATCGTCGGCGGCGGGCCTGCCGGCATGATGCTGGGCCTGCTGCTGGCCCGCGCGGGGGTGTACGTCACCGTGCTGGAGAAGCATGCAGACTTCCTGCGCGACTTCCGTGGAGACACCGTGCATGCCAGCACACTGCGCCTACTCGACGAACTCGGCCTCGGTGAACAGTTCGCCGCCCTACCGCACCGGCTGATCGAATCGTTGCGACTGTCGGTACAGGGTGTGCCCGTGGAGGTGGATCTGCGCCACCTGCCCGGGGCGCACCAGCACATCGCCCTGGTACCGCAGTGGGACTTTCTGGAACTGCTCGCTGACGCGGCCGAGCTGGAGCCGACGTTCACGCTGTTGCGCAACAGCGAGGTGCTCGGTCCGGTGCTGCGCTCCGGCCGGGTCGGCGGTGTGCGCTACCGCGATGAGAGCGGTACCGAACTCGAGATCCATGCCGCACTGACGGTGGCATGTGATGGCCGGGGTTCGACACTGCGATCGACAACCGGTTTGGTGCCCAGAAGTTTTGGCGCACCGATGGATGTCTGGTGGTTCCGGGTGCCGCGCACCGAGGACGACCCCGCGGGCCTTGCCGGGGCGATGGGGGCCGGTCACGTGGTGGCCATGATCGACCGTGGCGACTATTACCAGTGCGCGTTCGTGATCCCGAAGGGGTCCGACGAACGACTTCGCTCCGAAGGAATCGAGTCGCT
>JBPPMV010000288.1:0-14396 GCA_051306235.1 Mycobacterium sp.
GGTCGGTGTCGGCCCCGGCGCAATGTGCACCACCCGGATGATGACCGGTGTCGGGCGCCCGCAGTTCTCCGCGGTCGTCGAATGTTCATCGGCGGCAAAGGAACTCGGCGGGCACGTATGGGCCGACGGCGGTGTGCGACATCCGCGTGATGTGGCACTGGCACTGGCGGCCGGCGCGTCGAACGTGATGATCGGGTCCTGGTTCGCGGGCACCTACGAATCGCCGGGCGACCTGCTGCGCGACCGCGACGGCCGGCCGTTCAAGGAGAGCTACGGGATGGCCTCGAAGCGTGCCGTGGCGGCCCGTACCGCCGCCGACAGCGCCTTCGACCGGGCCCGCAAAGGCCTGTTCGAAGAGGGCATCTCCACTTCCCGGATGGCTCTGGACGCGACGCGTGGCGGTGTGGAGGATCTGCTCGACCACATCACCTCCGGGGTGCGCAGCACCTGCACCTATGTCGGCGCCACCACACTGCCCGAACTGCACGACAAGGTGGTCCTGGGCGTGCAGTCGGCCGCCGGTTTCGCCGAGGGGCATCCGCTGCCGACCGGCTGGTGATTCCACCTGCCCGGTTCGGGCCGCTACGATAGACCGATTCCATCGCCACGAACAGAGAGGGACCCCGTGCCCCAGGCACCCGTGGAAGCCCACGGCGCTCACGTGGGCTCCGGGATTCCGCTCGGCACGCCGCCCGCGCCCAGCGATCCCGGTGACGCGGAGCCGTCCAGTAGCCGGCCGGGCACCAGGCCCGGCAGCCCAGCGGTGACACCATGATGACGGTCCTCAGTCTGCTCGCATTCGCCCTGCTGACTGCGGGAACGGCGCTGTTCGTCGCGGCCGAATTCTCGCTGACCGCATTGGAACGCAGCATCGTCGAATCCAATGCGCGCACCGGCGGCACGCGCGACCAGTACGTCCTCAAAGCGCACCGCTCCCTGTCCTTTCAGCTGTCCGGCGCCCAGATCGGCATCTCCATCACCACCCTGGCCACCGGCTACCTAGCTGAACCCGTGGTGGCCCGGCTGCTGTACGCGCCGCTGACCGCGCTGCGGATACCGGCGGACTGGGTCAGCCCGATCGCCCTGGTGCTGGCGCTGCTGATCGCCACCTCGGTGTCGATGATCTTCGGCGAGCTGGTGCCCAAGAACCTGGCCGTCGCCAAACCGCTCCCCACCGCGCGATTCGCCGCCGCGCCCCAGTGGTATTTCGCCCGGCTGTTCACCCCGGTCATCAAGGCCACCAACGGAACCGCGAACTGGATTCTGCGCCGGATGGGCATCGAACCGGCCGAGGAGCTGCGGTCGGCCCGCTCGCCGCAGGAGCTGGTGTCGCTGGTCCGCACATCGGCCCGCAGCGGTGCCATCGACGCCGATACCGCGGTGCTGGTGGACCGTTCCCTGCAGTTCGGTGACCGGTCCGCCGAGGAACTGATGACCCCACGGTCCAAGATCGAGGCCCTGGAGATCGAGGACACCGTGGCCGACCTGCTGGCCGCCGCCATCCGCACCGGTCATTCCCGCTTCCCGATCGTCGACGGTGACCTCGACCAGACCGTCGGCATGGTGCACGTGAAGCAGGTTTTCGAGGTGCCCGCCGAACGCCGCGCGACAACCCCGCTGTCCCGCCTGGCGGTGCCGGTGCCGACGGTGCCCGCGTCCCTCGACGGTGACGCGGTGATGACCCAGATCCGCGGGAACGGCATTCAAACCGCGATGGTGGTCGACGAATACGGCGGCACCGCGGGCATGGTCACCTTCGAGGATCTGATCGAGGAGATCGTCGGCGATGTGCGCGACGAACACGATGACGCCACACCAGATGTGGTGCAGAGCCGCGCCGGCTGGCAGGTGTCGGGGCTGCTGCGTATCGACGAGGTCGACTCGGAGACGCCGTTCCGCGCACCCGAAGGCGACTACGAGACGATCGGCGGGCTGGTGCTGGAGAAGCTCGGGCACATCCCCGACGAGGGCGAAACGGTCGAATTGACCGAATTCGACCCCGACAAACCCGGTGAGGAACCGGTGCACTGGCAGGCCCGGATCCTGAAGATGGACGGGCGCCGTATCGATCAGCTGGAGCTGGTGCAGACCGAGAGCGCTGACCGCGAGGGCACGGAGCACTCCGATGGGCGGTGACCTGTTCGCGGTCGCGCTGACCGTTCTGCTGCTGGCCGCCAACGCCTTCTTCGTCGGCGCGGAGTTCGCGCTGATCTCCGCCCGGCGCGACCGGCTCGAGGCGCTCGCCGAGCAGGGTAAGAAGCGGGCCGTCACGGTGATGCGCGCGGCGGAGAACCTGTCGCTGATGTTGGCCGGAGCGCAGCTGGGCATCACCATCTGCTCGATCCTGCTGGGCCGGGTCGGCGAACCCGCCGTCGCGCACCTGTTGGAGACACCGTTTGCCCTGCTCGGGATCGGCGATGCGGTGCTGCACACCGTGTCGTTCATCGTCGCGCTGGCCGTCGTGGTGACCCTGCATGTGCTGCTGGGTGAGATGGTGCCCAAGAACATCGCCATCGCCGGCCCGGAGAGCACCGCGATGCTGCTGGTGCCGCCGTACCTGGTCTACATCCGCGCCGTCCGGCCTCTCATCGCGTTCTACAACTGGGCCGCGAACACCACGCTGCGTGCGCTGCGGGTGGAACCCAAGGATGAGCTCGACGTCACGGTGTCGACCGTCGAACTGTCCGACATGATCGCCGAATCGCTGTCCGAAGGACTGCTCGACCGTGAGGAGCACACCCGGCTGACGCGGGCGCTGCAGATCCGGGACCGCACGGTGGGCGATCTGGCCATACCGCTGCAGGAGATTCGGGCGGTGCCGGTCTCGGCGCCGGGTGCCGGACCCACCGTCGCCGCCCTGGAACAGGCGTTGTCGGAGACCGGCTATTCGCGTTTCCCGATCTCCGAAGCCGACGGCAGCTACCTCGGCTACCTGCACATCAAGGATGTGCTCGGTGTGCTCAACGAATCACTGACCGTGCTCGACACGTCCATGGTGCGCCCACTGATCGAGATGCCGTCCAGCCTGCCGCTGCCCGACGCGTTGACCCGATTGCGGCGCACCAAGAGTCACCTGGCGCTGGTCACCGATGCCGGCCGGATCACCGCGATGGTGACGCTGGAGGACCTGGTCGAAGACCTGGTCGGGACGGTCCGCGACGGGACACACCGCATCTGATGACGGCCGGCAGTTCCGTCCTGACGCCGCCGGTCCTCGGGCAGGCGCAGTGGCTGGCCCGCGAATCGGCGCACCAGCGACGCGTCGAGGCGTTCCTCACGCCCCATCGGCAACGGGCACAGCGCGGCGAGCCTCATCCGGTGTGGGACTTCCTGTTCACCTACTACAGCCTGCGGCCCCGACAGCTGCGCCGTTGGCATCCCGGCTTCGGCGTCGACCTCGCCGGTCCCGCGGCCGGGCGCTTCGCGACCCGCAGCGGCTACCACCGCACCGGGGAGACGGTGTCGGTGTCGGCGGAACTGCTGCACTCCCGCCGCGACACGGTGGCATTCATCGCCGATCTGCTGGCCCGCACCGCAGGCCGGCCCGCCCGGTTCAACTGTTTCGGACTGCACGAGTGGGCCATGGTCTACCGCGCCCCCGAGGTGCGCCACGGACAGGTCCCGCTGCGGCTCGGGGCGGCCGGCACCGATGCCGTCGTCGATGCGATGCCGCTGCGGTGCAGCCACTTCGACGCCTTCAGGTTCTTCACACCGGCCGCCGCGGAGCTCAATGCCGACCAGTTGCGCCGTGACACCCAGGCCCGCACAGAACAGCCGGGCTGCATCCATGCGTCGATGGATCTGTACAAATGGTCGTTCAAGCTGGGGCCGCTGATGCCCTCGGAGCTGGTGATGGACTGTCTGGATCTGGCCGCCGACGCGCGGGCAGTGGACATGTGTGCCAGCCCATACGACCTCAGCGACTATGGTTTCGAGCCGATAGCCATCGAAACCGCTGCCGGCCGTGCCGAGTACGTCAAGGCGCAGCAGGACATCGCCGAACGCGCGGCACCGCTGCGCGCGGAGCTGGCTCGCCGGTGCGACCTGCTGCTCCGCGAAATTCAGCCGCCAATCCGCCGGTAGTTACCGGCGGGTAAACTAGGCCGACTGCTATGGGAGGAAACATGACCGAGCGCGTGACTGTGGGAAACCTGCGGGTTGCCAAGGTTCTGCACGACTTCATCACGACCGAAGCGTTGCCCGGCACCGGCCTGGACCCCGACAGCTTCTGGGCGGGCGTGGACAAGGTCGTCACCGATCTCACGCAGAAGAATCAAGATCTGCTGGCACGGCGTGACGACCTGCAGGCCCAGATCGACAAATGGCACCGCGCCCGGGTCATCGGCCCGTTCGACGCCGACGAGTACAAGGCGTTCCTCACCGATATCGGCTACCTGGCGCCCGAGCCCGCCGACTTCACCATCACCACCTCCGGGGTGGACGCGGAGATCACCTCCACGGCCGGACCGCAGTTGGTGGTGCCGATCCTCAACGCCCGCTTCGCACTCAATGCCGCCAACGCGCGGTGGGGATCGCTCTATGACGCGCTCTACGGCACCGATGTCATCTCCGAAGAGGACGGCGCCGAGAAGGGCTCGTCCTACAACCGGGTGCGCGGTGACAAGGTCATCGCCTATGCCCGCAACTTCCTCGACGAAGCCGTCCCGCTGGCCTCGGGTTCCTGGTCGGACATCACCGGTCTGAAGATCGACGATTCGAGGCTCGTCGCGACACGGGGCGATGACACCGTCGAGCTTGCCGATCCCGACGAGTTCGTCGGCTACACCGGCGAACTCGGTGAGCCCGCCTGGTCGGCGCTGCTGGCCCACCACGGTCTGCACATCGAGATCCTCGTCGATCCCGACTCCCCCGTCGGCGCCACCGACAAGGCCGGCATCAAGGACGTCGTCCTGGAGTCGGCGATCACCACGATCATGGACTTCGAGGACTCGGTGGCCGCCGTCGACGCCGAGGACAAGGTGCTCGGCTACCGCAACTGGCTCGGCCTCAACCGCGGCGACCTCGCTGAGGAAGTCGCCAAGGGCGGCAAGTCGTTCACCCGCACGCTCAACCCGGACCGGACCTTCAGCACCCCTGACGGCACCGGCCAGCTGAGCCTGCCCGGCCGCAGCCTGCTGTTCGTCCGCAACGTGGGCCACCTGATGACCAACGACGCGATCGTGGATGCCGACGGGAACGAGATCCCCGAGGGCATCCAGGACGCGCTGTTCACCGGGCTGATCGCCACCCACGGACTGAAGGTCAGCGACGAGACCGGCCCGCACGCCAACAGCCGCACCGGGTCGGTGTACATCGTGAAGCCCAAGATGCACGGCCCCGATGAGGTCGCCTTCACCTGCGAGCTGTTCAGCCGCGTCGAGGACGTCCTCGGAGTGCCGCAGGGCACCCTCAAGGTCGGCATCATGGACGAGGAGCGGCGCACCACGCTCAATCTCAAGGCCTGTATCAAGGCCGCAGCCGACCGCGTCGTGTTCATCAACACCGGCTTCCTGGACCGCACCGGCGACGAGATCCACACCTCGACGGAAGCCGGCCCGATGATCCGCAAGGGCGCCATGAAGGCCCAGCCGTGGATCAAGGCCTACGAGGACGCCAACGTCGATACCGGCCTGGCCACCGGACTGTCCGGGCGCGCCCAGATCGGCAAGGGCATGTGGGCGATGACCGATCTGATGGCCGATATGGTCGAGCAGAAGATCGGCCAGCCCAAGGCCGGCGCCACCACCGCCTGGGTGCCGTCGCCGACCGCGGCGACCCTGCACGCAATGCACTACCACCAGGTCGACGTCGCCGAAGTCCAGCACGAGCTCGCCGGCAAGAAGCGCGCCACCATCGACGAGTTGCTGACCATCCCGCTGGCCGGTGAGCTGGCCTGGTCGACCGATGAGATCCACGAAGAGGTCGACAACAACTGCCAGTCGATCCTGGGCTACGTGGTGCGCTGGGTCGACGCCGGTGTCGGATGCTCCAAGGTGCCCGATATCCACGATGTCGCCCTCATGGAGGACCGCGCCACGCTGCGCATCTCCAGTCAGCTGCTGGCCAACTGGCTGCGCCACGGTGTGATCACCGAAGGCGATATCAAGGCCAGCCTGCGCCGGATGGCGGCGGTGGTCGACGAGCAGAACGCCGGTGACCCCGACTATCTGCCGATGGCACCCGACCCGGAGGCCAGCATCGCCTTCCAGGCCGCCCAGGAACTCATCCTGTCCGGCGCCCAGCAGCCCAGCGGCTACACCGAGCCGATCCTGCACCGGCGCCGCCGCGAGTTCAAGGCGCGTGCCGCAGGCCAGTGATTAGACTGCGGCGGGGCATTCGACACGACGAGTTAAGAGGGTAGGGATGGGCAGGCACAGCATTCCCGACCCCGACGAGGCCGGCGGGCAGACCGGCAACGGGCCGGACGCCGGCCACGGGTCGGAACCCGCCGGGGACGCCGCCGCGGGGTCAGACCAATTCGGTTATGGCGCTTCCGGTTATGGCTCTTCCGGTTATGGCACGGAGGAACCCGGTCGGGACGAATACGGCGCGAGTGAGTACGCGGCCGACGACTACGGTCGCGACGAGTACGGTGCCGACGACTACCGCTACGAGACCGACGGCGGCTACGACGAGCCCGACCCCGCCCCGCGGGGGTTCCCGGCGGTCGCCGACGAGGATTCGCCGACGCAGGCGTTCTCGGTCACCGGTCGCCAGCGCACCTATGAGAGCGGTGAATGGACCGGCAGTCACCGCGCGGTGACCGACGCACGGCGCAAGGTCAGCCCCCTGGTGATCGGTGCTCTGGTCACCGTCGTCGTCGTGGTCGGTGCCGTCATTCTGTGGCGATTCTTCGGCGACGCGCTGTCCAACCGCAGCCAGGCCTCCGCCGATCGCTGCGTCGAGGGTGAGGTGACCGTCGCGGTCATCGCCGACCCGGCCATCGCCGATCAGGTCGGCACACTGGCCAAGACCTACAGCGACACCGCCGATCCGGTCGGCGACCGCTGCGTGAAGGTCGCGGTGCAGGCCGCCGACTCCGACGCGGTGGTCAACGGTTTCGCCGAGTCCTGGCCCGGTGATCTCGGCGAGCGCCCCGCACTGTGGATTCCCGCCAGTTCCGTGTCCGCGGCACGATTGGAGACCGCCAGCGGTGGCAAAACTGTCATCGACAGCCGGCCGCTGGTCAGCTCCCCCGTCGTGCTGGCCGTCCGGCCCGAGCTCAAAGACGCTCTGGCCCAGCAGAGCTGGTCGACCCTGCCGGCACTGCAGAGCAACCCGGCCGGCCTCGACGGACTGAACCTGCCGGGCTGGGGCGGCCTGAAGCTGTCCCTGCCGCTCACCGATGACAGCGACGCCGCCAACCTGGCCGCCGAGGCGGTGGCCGCGGCCTCCGCACCCGACGGTGCGCCGGCCGCCGACGGCGCCGGCGCCGCACAGCGCCTGCTCGCCGGGCAACCCGAATTGACCGATACCGCGGCCGGCACCGCACTGGATGCGCTGATCAACGCCGCCGACCCGGCCGCCGCACCCGTGCACGCCGTCGTCACCACCGAGCAGAAGCTGGTCGAGCGGGCGTCGAACCTGCCCGATGCGGGTAGCAAGCTCAGCTCCTGGACACCGCCCGGGCCGGTCGCGGTCGCCGACTTCCCCGCGGTCCTGCTCAGTGGTGACTGGTTGTCCAAGGAACAGATCAGCGCGGCAAGCGAGTTCGATCGGTTCATGCGCAAACCCGAGCAGCTGGCCGAACTGGCCAAGGCCGGTTTCCGCGCCGAGGGCGCCACCCCGCCGAGCAGCCCGGTCACCGATTTCCCGGCGATCACCGAGCAGCTGTCGTTCGGCGATCCCGAGGCCCGGGCGGCCCTGGCGACCAGATTGACCGCACCCGCCCAGGGCGGCACCGTCACCCTGATGCTCGATCAGTCCATGCCCGTCGACGAGGGCGGCCGCAGCAGGCTGACCAACGTGGCCACGGCACTCGACGAGCGGTTGCAGGCGCTCCCGGCGACATCGTCGGTCGGTCTGTGGACCTTCGACGGTGTGGCCGGCCGGTCAGTGACCAGCACCGGACCCCTCAGCGACGATGTCGGCGGGGGCACCCGGTCGGCGGCGCTGACCTCCAGCCTGCAGTCCCAGGTCGGCTCCGGCGGCGGCGCGGTGTCGTTCACCACGCTGCGGCTGGTCTACGGCGAGGCGCTGGCGAACTTCCGGGCCGGTGAACCGAATTCGGTCCTGGTGATCACCTCGGGTCCGCACACCGACCGCAGCCTCGACGGGGCGGGGCTGGTCTCCTACATCCAGGGTGCGGCGGATCAGCAGCGACCGGTCGCGGTCAACGTCATCAATCTCGGTGACGATCCGGACCGGTCGACGTGGGAACAGGTGGCCCAGGCCAGTGGCGGTGAGTACCGCAACGTTCCCAGCTCGACGGATCCGGCGCTGGCCGAGGCGGTCTCGGAGTTCCTGGGCTGAGCGTTCTTGGGCCGAGAGCCGGTCAGTTGCGCGTCAGGGTGCATCGCACCCCGAAGTGATCTGAGGGGAACACCCGCGGCAGTGCGGCCGATATCGGTTCGCGGCCGAGGAGCTCGATCGATTCCGGTTGCCAGCCATCGCCCGTGGTGAGCACCCGGTCGAATCGAACGTGCCGGTGTTTGTTCTTCATGTCGAATCGCATGTGGTTGATCGTGGTGTCTTCGGTGTACCCGGGCTCACTGGGCCGCAGGCCCGGCCAGGCGTCCCGGTAGTCCGCGCCGATGATGCCGTCCTCGGCATCACGCATGTTGAAGTCGCCCATGATCACCGCATTGCCGGAGTTCTGCTGAGCCTCGAAGATCGCCCCCAGCTGTCGCGCTCGCAAAGGTGCTGCGGCCTTACCACTTTCGAGGTGCACTGACACCACCGCCAGTTGCTCGCCGCCGAGCGTCAGCTGCGCTGTCAGGTACCCGCGCGAGAGCCGGGTCGGCAGCGGGGTGTAGGTGACCCGGTCGAGCGGAAGTCGGGACAGCAACAGCATGCCGTAGTTGCCGCGGCTGCCGCCGACCACCGCGGCGCTACGGTAGTGCTCCCGAATCCATGGCTGTTTCAGGAAGACGGCCGCGCTCAGGCTGGTGACCTCTTGAAAAGCCATGATGTCCGGCGCATCTCGGGACAGCAGTTCGGCGATCGCGCGGTAGCGCTGCTCGGCGTGTTTCTCGTTGAACCAGATGTTGTAGGTGCTGACGGTCAGCCGGTCCACTGACGCGTCCCCGCCGGCTCCGCCGTTGGTCCAGCGCTGCCGGACCGGGTCGAACCGCTGCACGGGTACCGCTTTCGGACGGCGGAAAACGCTGTGCCATACCCGCTGCATGCTGCCCAAGCTACGCCGGTGCGGTGACGCAGCTGCGTGGCGCCCGCAGCGCGCGCGGCAGGGTGACCGCAATTCCGATCAGCCCCAGCCCGAGTGGGACCAGCAGGGCTGCGCGGTAGGACTCCAGTTGGTCGGTGCCCGAGGCCGATACGGCGACCTGGACCGCGGTGGTGGCGGCGAGGCCGATGGCGGCGCCGAACTGGAAGGTCGTATAGAGCAACCCGCCGGTCAGACCCTGGGATGCCTCGTCGACACCGTCGGTGGCCGCGATGGTCAGCGGGCCATATGCGAGGGTGAACGCGATCCCCAGCGCCAGGAAGCTGGGCAGCATGCTCAGGTACACCCAGTCCTGCTGCACGCCGAGGAACAGCACAACCGACAGCGCCGCACACGTCATCCCGCCGGCGATGACCCGCCACAATCCGAATCGGCGTACCAGCACCGGCGTCAACGTGGGTGCCAGGATCGCGTCGATCGCCACCACCAGCATGGCCAGCGCGGTGGCCAGCGCCGACCACCCGCGCAGTTCCTGGAGGTAGAGCACGACGATGAACTGAAACCCCATGAACCCGGCGGCCAGGCAGCCCGCACCGATGTATGCGGTGACCAGGTTGGCGTCCCGGAGCAGACCCAGCGGAACGAGTGGGTCCGCGGCGGCGCGCTGCCGGACGACGAACAGCACGAGCAGCACCAGCGCGATCGCACCGAGCAGTATCGGCAGCAGCAGTGGGCCGTGCGCGATGTGCTCGATCGCGGTGACGGTCAGCACGACAGCCCCGGTGACCAGTACGGCGCCGGGCAGGTCGAGGGACCGCTTCACAACTGCGGTATCACGAGGAATCAGCGGTAGCGCCAGCGCCAGCACGGCGAGCGCGAGTACGACGGGCGCGAAGAACACCCAGCGCCAACCGAACGTGGTCAGCACCCCGCCTGCGACCAGCCCGAGCGAGAAACCGGCCGCGCCGATACCCGCGTAGATGAGGACCGCCCGATCTCGTTGCGGCCCTTCGGGAAAGCTGGTGGTGATGATCGCCAGTCCGGCGGGCATCAGGAAGGCCGCGGCGATCCCGGTGATCACCCGCACCGCGATGATGAAAGCGCCACTGGGTGCAATACCGCCCAGCGCCGACACGAAGATGAACACCACGAGCGCGATGAGAAAAACTCGGCGCCGACCGTAGACATCGGCGGTGCGCCCACCGAGCAACATGAAACCGCCGTACCCGATCACGTATCCGCTGACGATCCATTGCAGCTCGACCGTCGGCAACGCGAGCGCCTCCCGGATCACCGGCAGCGCGATGTTGAACATCGCGATATCGATGCCCTCCAGGAAAGCGGCCCCGCAGAGTGCCATCAGGAGCAACGCCGAGCGGGTTCGTGAGGGTGCTTCACGTGCGGCGACTGTTTCCATTGTTTTCCACCTTCGGTTCCTATTGGTAACTGACCACATCATCAGGCACCATGGCGGGGTGGCGGAAGAAGGCACTTCGAAGTCAGCCAGTACCCCTGAGGTAACCGACTGCTGCCCGGACGCGTTCCAGTGGGACCGCCGCGAGGACTGCGAGGTCCGTCAGATCCTCGATCGCATCGCCGACAAATGGTCACTGCTCGTCATCGCCCTGCTCGATGACGGCTCCATGCGCTTCACCGAGCTCAAACGGATGATCGACGGAGTCAGCCAACGCATGCTGACCGTCACCCTGCGCCAACTCGAACGCGACGGCCTGGTCCGCCGCACGGTGCATGCTGTCGTCCCGCCCCGGGTCGATTACGAACTGACCGAGCTGGGCCGCACCCTGCACGAAACCGTGCAATCGCTGGTTCTGTGGACCGAACGGCACCAGGCCGATATCGTCGCGTCGCGCCGCGAGTTCGACGCCGCGCGCGGCGGAGCGAGTGGACGCTAACTGTCGAGCAGTCCGATTGCCTCGGCGGCGAACACCCCGGGCACCTCAACCTGCGGGTAATGCCCGACACCCGGCAGCTCGATCACCGTTGCCGCCGGGCGCAATTCGCGCAGGCCGGCGAGGACGTTGACCGTGGCCACCGGATCCTGCAGTCCCCACAGGAAACTCAGCGGCTTCTGCCACGCAGTGATCGCGCCGTGCCACCGCGACGCGTACTGCACCCGTTCGTCGAGATAAGCGCACAGCAGGTGCATGATCCGGTGACCGTTGTTGTGCGCCAACAACTCCCACTGCGCCGCCGCCTCGTCCGAGGTGAGCGGGTGCGTGGCGCTGAACAGCTTGGCGAACCCGCGCTCGAACCCGGCCCGACCGGTCAGTCGCGACAGCACAGGTCCGAGCGGACCACGCAGCACCTTCTGCGAGGGTCGCAGGCTGGCCCGCTCGAGAATCACGCTGCCGTTGGTGAGCACCGCGGATCGCAGATCGAAGGTCAACCGCCCCTCGACATCTCGGGCGAGAAGCTCGGTCGCGACCGACGTGCCCATATCGTGGGCAACCACCGCAACCGGTCCGGTGACTGTCCGGGCCAGCACCTCCTGCACCAGGTCGGCCTGCTCCAGCAGGCTGTACCGGTGTGGTCGCGGCTTGTCCGACAACCCGAAGCCCAGGAAATCCAGCGTCAGCCAGGACCGCCCCGCCAGCGCATTCACCACCTGTCGGTAGTCGAACGAACTGGACGGAAATCCATGCAGCAGAAGCACCGTCGGACCCTCACCGGGTGCGGAACGGACGAAGATCCGACCAGCCGAGGTATCCAGGAAGCGACCTTGGTCACGCCACTCCTGGACACTCGGCGTCAGCATGCCGGCGAGCTTAGGCGAAGGCCTCCACCGGCGGACAGGAACAGACCAGATTGCGGTCACCGTAGGCGGCGTCGATCCGGCGGACCGGCGGCCACACCTTCGGCCGGAATCCCTTGCCCAACGGGTAGGCGGCCTGCTCCCGGGTGTACGGGTGCTCCCATTTGTCGACCAGCAGCGAGTCCGCGGTGTGCGGGGCCCCGCGCAGCGGGTTGTCGTCCACCGGCCACTCCCCCGAACCAACCTTGTCGATCTCGGCCTTGATGGCGATCATCGCCTCGCAGAACGCATCGACCTCGCCCAGGCTCTCACTCTCGGTGGGTTCCACCATCAGCGTGCCTGCCACCGGGAAGCTCATAGTCGGCGCGTGGAAACCGAAGTCCGCCAACCGCTTCGCCACATCGTCGACGGTCACCCCAGTCGTCTTGGTGATCCCGTTGAGATCCAGGATGCACTCGTGGGCGACCATGCCGTTCTCGCCGGTGTAGAGCACCGGGAAGTACTCGTCGAGGCGGCGTGCCACATAGTTGGCCGAGGCGATCGCGGTCAGCGTGGCCGCCCGCAATCCCGCCCCGCCCATCATCCGGATATAGGTCCAGGTGATCGGCAGGATCGATGCCGATCCGTAGGGTGCCGCCGACACGGTGTACTTGTCGCCGAGTTCATCGGCGAGCGGATGTCCGGGCAGGTACGGGGCCAGGTGGCTGCGCACCGCGACCGGTCCGACGCCGGGGCCACCGCCGCCGTGCGGGATGCAGAATGTCTTGTGCAGGTTCAGGTGGCTGACATCGCCGCCGAAGCGGCCCGGCCGGGCCAGCCCGACCAGCGCGTTGAGGTTCGCACCGTCGACGTAGACCTGGCCACCCGCATCATGCACGGCCGCACAGATATCGGCGACATCGTGTTCGAACACCCCGTGGGTCGACGGGTAGGTGATCATCAGCGCGGCCAGCCGATCGGCGTGCTGGGACACCTTGGCCCGCAGGTCATCGAGGTCGACGTCACCGTTGGCCCGACAGGAGACCACCACCACCCGCATCCCCACCAGCGCGGCCGAAGCGGCGTTGGTGCCGTGTGCACTGGACGGGATGAGGCAGACATCGCGGTCGGTCTCACCGTTGTCGCGGTGGTAGGCCTGAATGGCCAGCAGGCCGGCGTACTCCCCCTGCGATCCGGCGTTGGGCTGCAACGAGATCTCGTCATAGCCGGTGATGCCGGTGAGCCAGTCCTGCAGATCGGCGATGAGGCGACGCAGACCCGGATTGTCCGATGCCGGCGCGAACGGATGCTGTTTCGAGAATTCCGGCCAGGTGATCGGTTCCATCTCGGCGGCCGCATTCAGTTTCATCGTGCACGAGCCGAGTGGGATCATGCTGCGGTCCAGCGCAATGTCCTTGTCCGCCAACGCCCGCAGGTAGCGCATCATCGACGTCTCGGTGCGGTACAGATGGAATGCCGGGTGGGTCAGGAACTCTGAGGAGCGGGTGGCGATATCGGCGAGCGGCGCCTCACCGGCACCGATCCCGAAGGCGTCCAGCACTGCGGTCACATGGGCCTCGGTGGTGGCCTCGTCACAGGCCACCGACACGTGATCGGCATCGACCCGCCACAGGTTGATATTGGCGGCCTTGGCCGCGGCGACGACCTCATCGGCCCGGCCGGGAACCTTGGCAAGCACGGTGTCGAAGAACGTGTCGTGCACCAGCGCATCACCCAGTGCCGCACCGATCTTCGCGGCGTGAGCGTGCACCCGGCGGGCGATGGCGGTCAGCCCGGCGGGGCCGTGATAGCTGGCGTACATGGCCGCGATCACGGCGAGCAGCACCTGCGCGGTACAGATGTTGCTGGTCGCCTTGTCCCGGCGGATGTGCTGCTCACGGGTCTGCAGGCTCAAGCGGTAGGCCGAGTTTCCATCGGCATCGAGTGAGACACCGACGAGTCGGCCGGGCAGCTGACGGGCGTGCTTGGTGTGCACCGCCAGGTAGCCGGCGTGCGGACCGCCGAAGCCCATGGGCACCCCGAAACGTTGGGTGGTGCCGAAGGCCACATCGGCTCCGAATTCGCCGGGCGGCGCGATGAGCGTCGCCGCCAGCAGGTCGGCCCCGACCGCGACCAGCGCACCGCGCTCATGGGCTTCGGTCACCAAGGCCGACCAGTCCTGCACGCGACCACTGGCGCCGGGCAGCTGCACGATCACGCCGAAGAAGTCGCCGTCGGGCAGGCCCGCGCGCAGGTCGGCGGTCACGATCTCGATGCCGAGCGGCTCGGCGCGGGTGGCGA
>JBPPMV010000289.1:0-7477 GCA_051306235.1 Mycobacterium sp.
GCCAACCGCGTCCAGTCGTCATCGTTCATCCGACCGGATCGCATATCGCCGAGCTTGATGTTGGCCTCGGCCGACAGCAGGCGCATGACGATCTCGGACTTGCTCATTTCCAGCGAGAAGATGACGCTGGCCTGCTGGTGCTTGATGGAGCAGGACCGCATGAAGTCCAGGCCCAGCGTCGAGTTGTGCGTCGGCACCATGCCACGCCCAGCGAGGTACAGGTGCGCGTGGTTGTCCACCTCCACGCACCGGACCGCGACGCTGTCCACGCGGCGCACCTCGACCACCTGCAGCGGCGGTGCCAGCACCATGGCGGTGCCTCGGTGCGAAGCGATCGGCGACCCGGCCGGTGCCACGCTGTCCAGCCCGGAACGCAGCTGGGTCGTCGTCCGCACGCCGAAGCCCGTCGGCCACTGATGTTGTCCGTCGGCGACGATGACGGTGCCATCGGAGAACTCGACCTCGTAGCAGGGCCGGCCCAGCAGGATTCCACTGTCGGCCAGAACCCGGGTCGACTCCCCGTCGGCACCCAGCAGCGCATCGCCCACCGAGACGTCACCCATGGTGGTCCAGCCGGTCGGCGTGGGCAGCGGGGTGTCCAGCGCCAGCGCCTTGCCGACACCGGGACGCGCGGCGATGATGATCATCTGCCCGCCGTGCAGACCGTTGGTGATCTCGTCGAGGTCGATGAATCCGGTCGGGATGCCGCGCGAGATACCACCGGAGGACGCGATCGCGTCGATCTCGTCCATGGTGGGCTGCAGCAGGTCTTCGAGGGCGACGAAGTCCTCGGACTGCCCGCGGTCGGCGACGTCATAGATCTCGGCCTGGGCGCGGTCCACGATGTCGTGCACATCGGCCCCGTCGGCGCCGGCGTAGCCGTACTGCACCACGCGGGTGCCGGCCTCCACCAGGCGCCGCAGTAGCGCCTTCTCGGCCACGATGGTCGCGTAGTAGCCGGCGTTGGCCGCGGTCGGCACCGTGGAGATCAGGGTGTGCAGATAGGGCGCTCCGCCGATCCGGCGCAGCAGTCCGCGTCGATCCAGGTCGGAGGCGACGGTGACGGCGTCGGCGGGCTCGCCGCGGTCGTAGAGATCCAGGATCGCCTCGGCGACATCCTGGTGCGCGGGCCGGTAGAAATCGCCCGGCTTCATCTTCTCCAGGACGTCGGCGATGGCGTCCTTGGACAGCAGCATGCCGCCCAGCACCGCCTGCTCGGCGGCCATGTCCTGGGGGGGCTGGCGGCCGATGTCCTCGCGGGGGGGCTCGTCCATCCCCGTGTCATGCCCGGAACGGCTGAAGTCGTCTACGACGGCCAAGAAACGTTCCACCTCCCCCTGTAAGAACCGTTCAAAACCGGTCGAACGCACATTCGACTACTGCTGTCATGACAGTATCCAGCACCTCCGACACGAAGCGTGGGAGGCGACTGCGACGGCAAACGTAAGGCTTTGCTCGACGAGGCGCAATCCGGCCCTGTTAGTAGACCTGTGGATGGCGTGTGCACAGGTTCGGTCAGCGGTGTTGACGGCCTGGGGACAACTTGTGCACAAACTTCCGGTTGCAACTATCCCGTGCAGGTCACGGCGCTGGTTCGGCTGTGCAGAGCTGTGGACATCAATTGCTACGGCGTGTCGGGTCCGGTTGCCCTTTCGGGCGTGTTGGATTGCGTCTGGAAGCCGAACAGGTTAACAGCCGGTTTTCGTTGCTGTGACAGAAACGCGCCAACTTGTTCGCTGGCAGACACAGCTACGCCCGGGTGGGAAGCGACGTGCTTCCCACCCGGGCGTTTGACAGCTGCGAGTTACTACTCGGCGGTGACGTTCAGCGAGACCGCGGCGGTGATGCCGGGGTGCAGCTTGACGCCGATCTGGTAGGTGCCGGTGGCCTTGATGTGGGCCTTGGGCAGTTCGACGGTGCGCTTGTCCAGGTTCGGACCGCCCGCCTTCTTGATGGCAGCGACGACGGAGTTCGGGGTGACCGAACCGAAGAGCTTTCCGCCACTGGAAGCGGCCCGCACGGGCAGCGTGACCTCGCCCAGGGCCTCCAGGGCGTTCTTCAGTTCGTTGGCGTGCTCGACGCCCCGAACTTCCTTGACCTCGCGGGCACGACGGATCTCCTCGGCCTGGCGCTCGGCGCCACGGCTGGCAGCGATCGCCAGCCCACGCGGCAGCAGGTAGTTACGGCCGTAGCCGTCCTTGACCTCCACCGAATCGCCGGCGATACCCAGGTGTTCCACCTCAGCGGTGAGAATGAGCTTCATGGTGTGTCTCTCCCCTACCGCGTCGACGAACCGAACGGCAGCAGAGCCACCTCGCGGGCATTCTTGACCGCGACGGCGACGTCGCGCTGGTGCTGGACACAGTTACCGGTCACCCGACGGGCACGGATCTTGCCGCGCTCGCTGATGTAGGTCCGGAGCAGTCCGGTGTCCTTGTAATCGATGATCTGGTTCTTGCCCTTTTTGGAGCAGAACACGCACTTGCGGGTCTTGACCGGCTTTTCCGGGGCCGGCCGCCGCTTGTTGGTCTTGGCCATGGTCTATCTCTTTCTTGAGAAAGTACTGCTGTAAATGTGTGTCAGAAGGGCGGTTCGTCGTCGCTGCCGCTGTAGGAACCGGCCGCCGGGGCACTGCCCCATGGGTCGTCCTTGGGCTGCTGCTCGGAACCGCCGCCGCGTGGCGCGCCACCGCTGTTTCCGCCGCCACCGCTGTTTCCGCCGCCGAACCCACCGCCGCCACCGCCACCGCGGCTGGCCTTGTTGACCTTGGCCGTGGCGTACTTCAGCGAGGGCCCGATCTCGTCGACCTCGAGCTCGACGACGGTGCGCTTCTCACCCTCGCGGGTTTCGAAGGACCGCTGCTTGAGCCGACCGGAGACGATCACCCGCGAACCGCGGGTGAGGCTCTCGGCCACGTTCTCGGCCGCCTCACGCCAGATGTTGCAGCGGAGGAACAGCGCTTCGCCGTCCTTCCACTCATTGGTCTGACGGTCGAACGTCCGCGGCGTCGAAGCCACGGTGAAGTTCGCGACGGCCGCACCGGACGGCGTGAAACGCAGTTCCGGGTCGGCTGTCAGGTTTCCGATAACAGTGATGACGGTGTCACCAGCCACGAGATCCTCCTGGGCGTGTAGTCAAAGCGGCGTATGCGTACGAGAAGCAGTCGCAGGCGAGCCTACGGAACTGCTCCGACGTATACACAGGTGTCGCGTCGACTCAGTGCTTGTCTGTCCGCATCACCTTGGTGCGCAGCACGGACTCGTTGAGGTTGAGCTGGCGATCCAGCTCGGACACGGTCGCGGGCTCTGCCTTCACATCGACGATGGCGTAGATGCCCTCGGCATGCTTGGCGATTTCGTAGGCCAGCCGTCGGCGGCCCCAGATATCCACCTTGTCGACACTGCCACCGTCCTTGCGGATGACGTTCAGGAACGTCTCCAGCGAGGGAGCTACGGTGCGTTCGTCGAGAGTGGGGTCAAGGATGACCATGATTTCGTATGGACGCATAAGGAACCCATCACCTCCTATGGTCGTTGCGGCCACGGCTTGTCCGTGACAGGAGGGTCGCCTGCGTCGGCAACCGGCCCAGACTACTGGAACGGGTGTTGATCTGCGAAATCGTCATCCACCCGGGCCGCGATCAGCGCAGCGCCGGGTACGAATCCGCACTCTCGGCGGGATAGAGCGGGGCGGGTGCGGGCCGCAGCCGGGCGGGCAGCCAGCGCGGCGGATTGTCGGGGGCACCGTCGAACACGCCGCCGGACGGATCGTCGATCCGCCCTCGATACCGGACCAGGTCCAGCTCGGGCCTGCGGATCTGGCGGACCACCAGAACGATCAGCATCACCACCGCGATGTCACGCAGCAGCACCGTGACGGTGAACCACTGCTCGGGCAGCCCCCGGTTCTGCTCGCCGTACAGGTAGAGCATCCGCGGAACCCAGACCAACGCGTCGATCGTCATCCACGCCAACAGAATTCGGCGATGTGGTAGCGCCAGCACGGCCAGCGGCACCAGCCACAGCGAGAACTGCGGGCTCCACACCTTGTTGGTCAGCAGGAACGCGGCCACCACCAGGAACGCCAGCTGCGCCAGCCGCGGACGCTGCGCCGCCGTCAGCGCCAGATAGGCGATACCGGCACAGCACAGCAGGAACAGCAGCGCGGTCACGGCGTTGGTGACCGTCGGCGGCTCCCAGAAACCCAGCCCGGGGTCGAAACCCTGCCACCCGGAGAACGACTTCACCACGTTGTAGATGGAATCCATATCGTCACCGCGCCGGGTGTTGAGCCGAAAGAACTCCGACCAGCCGCGCGGGAAGAGCACCAGCACAGGAAGATTGACCACCACCCACGCGACGGCCGCGGCCACCGCGGTGCGGGCGAATTCGCGCATCCGGCCGGTCCGCAGGCACAGCACCAGCAGCGGACCGAGCAGCAGCAACGGGTAGAGCTTCAACGCCACCCCGATACCGATCAGCGCACCGGCCAGCACCGGTTTTCGGCGCGACCAGGCCAGCAGCGCACCCGTCGCACATGCCACCGCGAGGGCGTCGAAGTTGGTGAAGATCTGGAAGATCAGCAGCGGCGAGGCGGCCACCAGCGCGGCATCCCAGATCCGTCGACCGGCCAGCAGCGCCGTCGCCCACACCGTCACCAGCCAGGCCAGCGCCAACCCGAAGGCGGAGATGTTGAAGAACATCACCACCTCGGCCACCAACGGCACCGACACCAGCTTCGTCAGCGCCGAGTAGGTCTTGGCCAGCGACATCGACAGGTACTGGTAGATGCCGGTCAGAACCGGATACTCCATGTAGCGGATCGGCGGGCTGCCGTCGAACACGACATGCGGGTTGCCGTCGCCGTCCTTCTCGATCCAGCTGGACTTGTACGGAAACTTGCCCTGGTTCAACAGTTCTGCGGTGTACAGCGGAACGGTGTCCGAGTAGCACAGCGAGTAATAGGCCCGCTGGTTGTCCCAGTTGGCGACCCGCTGCGCGGCGGTGCCGGTATCGGTGGACTGCAGGCAGGCGGCCTTCGTCGAGTAGCCCAGCGCCAGGAACACGACGCCGATCAGCAGCATCACCCGCAGCGGCGTCCAGAACCGGGAGCGCCCGATCAGCGCGTGCCGTCCGACCGGGCCGCCGACGGTCTGCGACAGCGCCGAGCCGAGAAAGTCATTGCGGCTGGGCATATCGCGGTCGTCGGCGCTACGCCGATTCTCGGCCAGCGGCGCCGGCGACACCGTGCCGGCGTCGCGTTCGGTCACGGTGGCGGCGGCGCACCCGGCGCACCCGGCACGGGCGGCACGGGCGGCGGTGCATTCGGATCACCGGGTGGCGGCGGCGGACCGACCGGCACCGTCGTCGGCGGACCCCACGGGATGGTGATGCCCGGCGCGATCTCGAGTGTCGGCTGGATGACGGTCTCCGACGGCGGCGGCGGGACGGCCGGATCGGAGGACCGCGGCGGCGGCGGTGCGGCCGGCGGTCCGGCGTAGCCGCCGATCTCCGACGGCTTGGGGAACGTCTCGTTGTCGGTGCCGTCCAGCGCACCGTCCATGGTGGCCTTCCAGATATCCGACGGCAGCCCCGAGCCGTACACCGGGCCACCCCACTCATTGACCAGTGGCTTGTCGCCGCCGGTGGTGCCCACCCACACCGCGGTGGACAGCGACGGGGTGAATCCAACCATCCAGGCGTCGCGGTTGGCCCCGGTGTCGCCGAGCTGGTTGGTGCCGGTCTTGGCCGCCGATGCGCGTCCACCGGCCAGGTTGTGGCCGTTGGCGTAGCCGGCGATCGGCTGCATGGCCGCGGTCGCATTGTCGGCGACGGCCGAATCGATGCGCTGTTCGCCCTCATCGCCGCCGTTGGCGGCGTCGAACAACACGTTGCCCTGCGCGTCGACGACCTTCTGCACGAAATGCGGCCGGTGCCACACACCCGAGTTGGCCAGCGTGGCGTACGCGGAGGCCATGTCGAGGACCCGGCTCTGGTACTGGCCGAGCACGACGCCATTGTTGGGCGGTCCGCCCTGGCCGTCCTCGCTCAGGGTGTGTTCGATACCGGGGATGCTCTCGGCGATACCGGCCTCGTGGGCGGCATCGGCCACATCCTGCGGGCCGTTCTGCAGCTTGAGCATCAGCCGGTAGTAGCTGGTGTTCAGCGACCGCTTGAGCGCCTCGGCGATATTGCAGTTGCCGCAGCTGCCACCCTCGACGTTGGTGATCTCGATGCCGTTGAGGTTCAGCGGCGAGCTGTCGATGTTGTAGCCCAGACCGATGACCTGCTGCAGAGCCGCCACCAACGCGAACACCTTGAACGACGAACCCGTCGGCAGACCGGCCTGCGCGAAGTCGAAACCGTTGGCGTCCGAGCCGCCGTAGTAGGCCTTCACCCCGCCGGTACGCGGATCGATGGACACCACCGCCGACCGCATATCGGGATCCTGACCTTCCAGGGTCTCGGCGACGGCCTCCTCGGCGGAGCGCTGCGCCTGCGTATCGATCGTCGTGGTGATCTGCAGACCCTCGGTGTTGAGCGTCTGCTCGGTGATGTCGAAGAGCTCGAGGAGCTCCTTGGTGACCTGACGTTCGATGAGCCCGTTGGGGCCGGTGGTCTGGTTGGCCGTACTCGCGAAATCGGGGGCCACCGTCGGCGGGAACACCTGCGCGGCCCGGTCGGTCGGCGACAGCGCACCGATCTCGACCATGCCGTCGAGCACCCAGTTCCACCGGTCAGCCGCGCCCTCGGGGTCGACGGCCGGGTCCAGCGTGGACGGCCGCTGGATCAGCGCCGCGAGCAGCGCACCCTCGGCGACGTTGAGTTGTTCGACGGGCTTGCCGAAGTACGCCTGCGCCGCCGCGGAGATGCCGTACGAGCCACGGCCGAAATAGATGATGTTGAGGTAGGACTCGAGCACCTGGTCCTTGGACCACTCCCCCGACATCTTGGTGGAGATGACGAGCTCCTTGGCTTTTCGCACCAGCCCGCCGACGCCGGAGCGTTCGTCACCGACCAGCGCGTTCTTCACGTACTGCTGGGTGATCGTCGAACCACCCTGCAATCCGCTGCCGCTGCCGAACAGGTTGTTGAGGAAGGCGCGCGCGAACCCGGTGAACGAGAAGCCCGGATTGGAGTAGAAGTCGCGGTCCTCGGCGGCCATCACCGAGTTGCGCACGTGCACCGGGATCTGGTCGATCTTCACATCCACACGGTTGCCCTCGGGCGGAATGATCTTCGCGAGCTCGGTGCCGTCACTGGCCAGGATGGTCGACACCTGCGCGGTACGGATATCACCAGGTTTCGGGACGTCGACGATCATGTACGCCATGCCGAAGGTGATCATCGGCAGCGCGACGAACAGCACCAGCGCGGCATACAGCGCGCGGCGCACCCACTTCCACTGGAAGCGGGGGGCGGTCTTGGGTTGTTGCGGGGGCTGATGCCCCGGCGGCGGCCCACCCGGACCGCCGGGG
>JBPPMV010000290.1:0-13029 GCA_051306235.1 Mycobacterium sp.
GAGCTGGAGTCCCGCGCGGCGGGCCTGAAGGCCGCCAACACCTGGCATGCGACCCGGGCCATCCAGGAGGCCCGCGAAGCATGCGGTGGTGCAGGCTATCTGGCCGAGAACCGGCTGATCGCGCTGAAGGCCGACACCGACGTGTTCACCACCTTCGAGGGCGACAACCATGTGCTGACCCAGCTGGTCGCCAAGGAGCTGCTGACGGCCTACGCCGATGACATCAAGGGCATGAGCCCGGTCGAGTGGGTGCGCTTCGCGGCCAACTTCGCCGGCGAGAAGGTTCTCAAGCGCACCGCCGCGCAGACGATCATGCAGACCATCGTCGACTCACGGGAGGACAACGAGGAAGAGGGCTCGTTGTTCAACCGCGGAACCCAGGTCAAGATGTTCGAGGACCGCGAGGAGTACATGCTCGCTTCGGTGGCCCGACGACTCCAGGGTAAGTCGAAGGAGATGTCACCGTTCGACGCTTTCAACGCCGTCCAGGATCATGTGCTGCACACCGCGACGGTGCATATCGACCGGATCGTGCTGGAGGCGTTCGTTGCCGGTATCGACGCCTGCGAGGACGAAAAGGCCCGCGAGATCCTGGGTCTGGTCTGCGATCTGTACGCGCTGTCGGTCATCGAGGACGACAAGGCGTGGTTCGTGGAGCACCGCTTCCTGTCCGTCGAGCGATCCAAGGCCGTCACCCGCGCCATCAACGACCGGTGCCGCAAGCTGCGCCCGCACGCCGAGTTGCTGGTCGAGGGCTTCGGTATCCCCGAGCCGTTGCGCTATGCGGAGATGCTGCACCCCGAGCACATTCCGGACGCCGACGAGCACGAGGAGCAGAACGCCGAGTAGACGGTCACGGCCCGCGGCGGATCCTGGTGGGCCACCAGATGCGGTCTCCGATCAGCGACATGGCGGCCGGCACCAGGATGGTGCGCACCAGCGTGATGTCGATGAGCAGTCCGACGCCGACGGTGAACCCGATCTGCAGCAGGTTGATCACACGTCCGCTCATCAGGGCGAACATCGTCAGCGCGAAAACCAGTCCCGCCGTGGTGATCACGCTGCCGGTGCTGGCGAAGCTGCGCAGGATGCCCCGGCGCATCCCGTCGGCGGACTCGTCTCGGATGCGCGCGGCGAACAGCATGCTGTAGTCGGCACCGACGGCGATCAGCGCCATGAACGACACCGGGAAGACCGACCAGTCGACATCGATGCCGATCAGGTGCTGCCACACCAGCACGCTGACGCCCGCCGCGGCGGCGAAGGACAGCGTCACCACCGCGACCATGAACACCGGTGCGGCGATGCTGCGTAACAGCACCATGAGCACCAGCAGGACGCCGAGGATCGCGACGGCGCCGTATACGGCGAAGTCCCGCCACACCTGATCGCGCATGTCCGCCGACAGCGAGGCCAGCCCGGTGCTGGCGAATTGTGCGGTGGCCAGCGAGGTTCCGGCGGCCGCTTCACCCGCGGCGACCGGAAGTTCGCGGGTCGCGTCCAACGCCTCGGCGCTGTACGGGTTGATCTGCCAGACCACCAGCAGCCGGGCGGTCTTGCCGTCGGGGGCGATCAGCAATTGTTCGGCGGCCCGGAAGCCGTCATCGGCGAGGCCCTGCGGCGGCAGGTAGAAGCCCGCCCCCGGGCCACCGGAGGTGTGCGCACTGAGAGTGGCCAGATAGTCGGTCGCCTCGGACAGTCCGTCGGTCAGCTCCCCGGTCAGCCCGACGACCTGGTCGACCCCGCCCTTGACCTGGTCGAGACCGGCGGACAGCTCGGAGACGCCAGCGGAGAGCTGGTCGGCGCCGCGCACGAGTTCATCGAGCCTGGCCCGGCTCTGCGCCGGTGAGTCCCCCGGTGCCGTCGACGCCAGTTTCTGCAGCCGTACCAATGTGTTCCGGATCGCCGGCTCGGCGGCGCGCAGCTTGTCGATGCTGTCCTGCGGCATCGCGGCGGCCAACTGCACCTGGCGCAGCGCGCGGCCGACCGCCCCGCCGGAGATCGCATCCAGGTCGGCGATATTGGCCCGGGCGCGGGCGCAGATGGGGTTGGCCAGGCAGTCCGGGCGCGCTTCGGGGGCCAGTGCCGGCCCCAGCGCCGCGCTCACCATCCGGCCCGCATCGAGTACCTGGGTGTTCTCGGTGAGCACCTGCAGCGCCACGTCGAGCAGATTGACCGAGGCGTTCAGATCGGCCAACGCCGCGTCGAGGCTCCCTCCGGTCGCCGTGGCGAGCGCGACGCCCGCGGACTCGTAGCTGCCCAGCACGTCATGGGCCAGGGCGGTGACTTGTCTGATTCCGGTGACCAATTGGGGTATCTGTGCGTCGGCGGCGGCAGCACCGTCGCGCAGTGCGGTGGTGCCCGACGCCAGCCGGGTCAGGTCGGGATGCGCGGCATCGACGCGGTCACGGGCCGAACCGAGCCGGTCGGCGACGACACCGGCCTGGTAGCCGACGGTGGTTTGTTCGAGCTGCGTACCGGCCGGGCGCGTCAGCGATCGCACATAGGCGACTTCGGGCAGCTTGGTGACCCGCTCGGCGATCTGGTCCAGCGCCGCAAGGTCATTGGTATTCCGCATATCGTGGTCGGCGGTGACGATGAGGTATTCGGGTGCCACTTCGTTGACGCCCCAGTGCTGATAGGCCTTCTCGTAGCCCGCAGAGCTCTCGGTGGCGTCGAGTTGCATGGCGTTCTCGTCGAAGTTGACCCGGAACGACAGCAGCACCGTGGCCGCGGCAATCAGCAGCACCAGCGAGGCCGCGGCGAGAGCCCCCGACCGCCGTAGCACCGTCGACCCGATTCGACGCCAACGCCTTTCGTTGAGTGCGCGCGGTTCAGCCAGCCCTCGTCTACCGAGTACCGACAGCAGCGCGTACGGCAGCGTCATCGACACCGCCAGGGCGATCACGATGGCGATCGCAATCGGCGGTCCGGCGGCCTTGAACATCCCGAGTTCGGTGAAACCCATCGCGGTCGCAGCGGCCGCGATGGTGAGCATCGAGGCGATCAGGATGCTCGAGACCCGGCTGCCCGCATACGCCAGTGAGTCGTCGACCGACATCTGCTTTCGGCGTCCCTCGTGGTAGCCGGCCAGGATGAAGATGGCGTAATCGGTTGCCGCGCCGAGCAGCATCGCCGTCATCAGGGCGATGGTGAAGTTCGAGACCGTCAGCGCACCGTTCGCGCCGAGTACCGACACGACCGGCCGGGCCACGCCCATGGCGATGCCGATGGTCAGCAGCGGAATCATCGCAGTGATCAGCGACCGGTAGACCAGCAGCAGGACGAGCATGATCAGCACGACCGACACCCCGGTGATGATCAGCAGCGAGAAGTCCATGGAGCTGAACAGGTCTGCCAGTGTCGGAGAGGGTCCGGTGTAGTAGAGCTGCACGCCCGGCGGTGCGGGCAGTGCGTGGATGGTGTCGCGGATAGCGATGGTGTTCTTGTGCGCCTCGGTGGAGCCGACATCCCCGACCCCGGCCACCAGCACATTGATGGCCTTGCCATCGGGGCTCAACGCGATATCGCGGAGCCGCTCGTTGCCGAAGACGTCGAGTGCGTAGGCGACATTGCCGGTGTCGGCACGCAGCGCCTCGACGAGCGTGCGGTACAGCTGCTCCTCGGCGGGGCCGATGCCCTGTTCGTTGACGATGAGCACGCTGCCGATGGCCGAGGATTCCGGAACGCCGAATGCCTGCGACATCTGCCGCAGCGTCTGGGCGGCCGGAATGTCGGCAGGCATGAAGGGCGCCGAGTGTTCGGCCACGGTGCGTTCCAGCTGCGGGATGGCGATGTTCAGTACCCCGACCAAAGCGATCCAGATCCCGATGACCAGCCATGCGTACCGTCCGCAGAGTCGGCTGAAGGTCCCGAAACGCCGATTGTCACTGTGCTGCATATGCCCCCCTGGCACCGAAGTAGACCGAATGATCTACCAGACCGGGCAGACGTTAGTAGACTGATCGATACACCGCAAGGAAGGCTGACATGCAGGCACGCGATCGGCTCATCACCAGCGCCATCGATCTCATCCGGCGCAACGGCGTCTCCGGGACCGGCCTTACGCTGCTGCTGAACCTCAGCGGGACCGCGCGACGCTCGCTGTACCTGAACTTCCCCGGCGGCAAGGCCGAACTCATCGCCGATGCCACGGTGGCCGCCGGCCGCTACACCGGTGACGCCATCGATCAGCTGGCCGCCACACTCGGCCCGGTGCCCGCGGTGCGGGCCTTCGTCGCGGCGTGGCGGGACACCCTGACCGACAGCGATTTTCTCTCGGGCTGCCCGATCATGGCCGCCGCACTGGGCCGCTCGGAAGCCGAAACCGCCGCCGACAACGCAGGTGCGGTCTTCCTCGACTGGCAGCGCCGACTGGCCACCCACCTGGAGGCCGCCGATGTCAGCGCCGACGATGCGGCGCGCCTGGCCAGCGTCACCGTCTCCGCGGTCGAAGGGGCCATCGTCGTCTGTCAGGCCACCAAATCCGCCGAACCGCTACGGCACGTCGAGGAAGCGCTCATCACGCTCTACGAGCTGAAGGTCGCGACTACGGAGTCGGGGTCGGGATCGGATCCAGCGCCTTGAGCGCGCCGTCCTCGCCGATCTCGAAGCGCACCTGACCGATCCCGGTCGGACAGCACGGCTTGTCCTCACCCTGGCGCCACTGATAGGACACCGTCGCGATCTTCTCGCCCAGCGGCACCACGGTCGTGTACGGCCGGGGCCGCGGGGTCGGCGGGCCCAGCGGCGCGTTGCGGTCGAAGAACAACACCTGCACGGCGGCGTCGTCCGCGTCGTCACCGGTGCCGATGACCACCCAGTGCAGGCGGCAGTCGCCGGTGTGGCCGCGGTCGGTCTCCGTCCAGCGCTCGCCCACCTTCTGCACGGCGGTCTTCAGCGTCTCGGCGGTGGGCGTGTCCTCGACCGGGCAGTCCGACGCGGACTGCGGCGCCGAGTTCTGCGGACTCCAACCGCAGGAGGCGAGGACGAACGTGAGTGCCGCGAGGGCCGGAGCGATCCGCATGAGCCGCATGGTGCGAGCTTACGGACGCATGCTCATCGCACCCGACCGCGGCAGGAGCCCGATCGTCCCGCTGTGCTCAGCGAACTCTCCGCGTAGCATCCCAGGCATGGGTTTACGCCATTTACGCCGGTTGGTTGTTGTCGGCGCGCTGACCGCATCGGCGCTGGCAACCAGCGCCACCCCGATCGCCGCCGCCGAGCCGTGCCCCGATGCCGAGGTGGTGTTCGCCCGCGGCAGCGACGAGCCGCCCGGCGTCGGCGCCACCGGCCAGGCGTTCATCGATGCCCTGCGCGCGCAGTCGCCCGGCAAATCGATCGGCGTCTACCCGGTGAACTATCCGGCCACCGGTGATTTCGAGAATCGGGCGATCTTCCCGGCCACCATGTTCGACGGTGTCGGCGATGCAAGCGCACGAGTGCGGGCGACGGCCGCGAACTGCCCGAACACCAAATTCATCGTCGGCGGATACTCCCAGGGCGCAGCCGTCGCCGCCTACGCCACGGCAGACCTGCCCGCTGACGTGCAGAGCCGGGTCGCCGGATTGGTGCTGTTCGGTAAACCGAGCGCGTCGCTGCTGTCCCAATACGGTGCGCCGCCGGCCAACATCGCACCGTCGTACGCGGGTAAGTCACTGGACCTGTGCGCACCCGCCGACAACATCTGCGATGGCTCGCCGACTTCGCTGCTGGGGTCGCTGGCCCATGCCACCTACCCCTACAACGGTCTGACCGACGCGGCCGCGTCGGCAGCCGCGGGCAGGATCGCCTAGAAAGCACTCAGGCCAGCGCTTGCGCGCCGGCCTGTGTTGCTCCCCCGCTTGGACTCGAACCAAGAACCGTCCGATTAACAGTCGGAAGCTCTGCCAATTGAGCTACAGGGGAATGATGCGGAACAGACTTTAGCGCATGGACCGCGCGGTACCGAATCGGCCTGTCAGCGGGCATCGCGGCCACCGCGCGGCACGTACCCCCGCGCGTGAGGCAGGATGGAAGTGTTCTGTCGTCGTCGTGGAGGGAGCCCTGTGTTCCGGTTGGTGTTCGTCATGGGAGTCGGCTACGTGCTGGGCGCGAAAGCGGGCCGTCGCCGTTACGAACAGATCTCCGCGACCTACAAGGCGGTCACCGAAAACCCGGCGACCAAGGCCGTACTCGACGCCGGGCGCCGCAAGGTGGCCGACCGGGTGTCACCCGATCCGGCGATGGTGCGATTGACGGCGATCGACGCCGAGACCTCGGTGCTGCAGCCCGAAGAGTCCGACGTTCAGACGCCGAACCCGCAGAACGGGAAGAGCTTCTAGCTCAGCCGAACGGGATGCTGGTGTTCCAGCTGTTACCCGGGAAGATCGGCGAGGTGCAGAAACCGCCGTTGCACAGCCCGGCACCGGGGGTACCGACGGCGATCCCATTGCCGTTGGACGTGGACAGGCAGTTGCCGTCCTCCTTGTTACCGAACCAAGCCAGGCAGGCCGGGCCGGCCTGAACCGAGGCCGTCGGGGCCGCCGACAGAGCCATCACCGGCGCCGCAACGGCGACGGCAAACGCGCCGACGGCGACGAACTTGCGTGTCTGATTGCTCAGAGATGCCACGGTGATGCCTTTCTGGACAGTTAGCTGCGTTCTCACCATAACGTGCGCGTCACGATCATGCAGTCAAGTCGTCGCCGCTGGCCTGCTCCAGCAAGCTGCGGCGGTAGGTCTCCATGGCCACCAGGTCTCCGAACAGGGCGTGGTACTCGTCACTGTTGTCCACCGGGGACATCCGCTGCAGCTTGGACTTGACCTCGGCGATCTGCCTGCCGACCGAAACCTCCTGCAGTCGGGCCAGCACCCCGGAGATGTAGCGGGCCAGCTTCTCGTCATCCTCGATCCGGATGGCGTCGACGCCGAGTTCGTTGACCAGATTGGCCGCCTCGGGTGATCCCGCGAGATCGCGGATCATGTCGATCCACTGCCCGCCCGACAGCCCGGCGGACATGCCGCCCGCCGCGGTGATCGCATTGCGCACAGCCGCGTATCCGGGATGGGTGAAGCTCTCCACCACCAGGCTGTCGAACACCGGCCCGGCCAGCCCCGGGTACTGCAGCGCCGCCTTGAGCGCTTCCCGCTGAGGCCGCAACATCGGATCGCGCGGGTCGGGCCGCACCAGCGATACCTGCGGCCGGGATACGGGCTCGTTGCCCTGGCGCCGGTTCGACAGCGAAGATCCGCGCCCCCCGGTGCGGGGGCCCTTGCGGCCGGCTTCCTCGCGGACCCGGCCGAGCACCTGGGCGACGTCCTCCCAGCCGACCCAGCCGGCGAGTTGGCGGGCGTACTCGTCTCGCAGCGTGGGGTCCTTGATGCGCGCGACCATCGGCACGCACCGGCGCAGCGCCGACACCCGGCCCTCGGCGCTGTCCAGATCGTGGTCGCCCAGCGCGGTGCGGATGGCGAACTCGAACAGTGGGGAGCGCCGCGCCACCAGGTCGCGCAGTGCGCCGTCACCGGAGCGCAGCCGCAGATCGCATGGATCCATACCGTCGGCGGCCACCGCCACGAACGACTGCCCGGCCAGGTTTTGCTCCCCCTCCAGAGCCTTGACCGCAGCAGCCCGGCCGGCGGCGTCACCGTCGAACACGTAGATGAGCTCACCACGAAAGAAGTTGTCGTCCATCATGAGTCGGCGCAGCATCGAAAGGTGTTCCTCGCCGAACGCGGTACCGCACGCCGCGACCGCGGTGGTGACCCCGGCCTGATGCATGGCCATGACGTCGGTGTAACCCTCCACCACGACGGCCTGATGCCCCTTGGCGATATCGCGCTTGGCCAGGTCGAGCCCGAACAGCACGTGAGACTTCTTGTACAGCACCGTTTCCGGAGTGTTGACGTACTTGGCTTCCATGTGGTCGTCATCGAAAAGGCGGCGGGCCCCGAATCCGATCGTCTCCCCCGAGGACACCCGGATGGGCCACAGCAGCCGGCGGTGGAAGCGGTCCATCGGGCCGCGTTTGCCTTCCCGGCTCAGCCCCGCAGCCTCCAGCTCCTTGAACTCGAAACCCTTGCGCAGCAGGTGCTTTGTCAGGGTGTCCCAACCCGACGGCGCGAAACCGCAGCCGTACTTGGCGGCCGCCTCGCCGTCGAAGTTCCGCTCGATCAGATACTTGCGGGCCGGCGCGGCCTCCTCGGAGCGCAGCATCTCGGCGTAGAACTCCTGGGCGGCGGCGTTGGCGGCGATCAGCCGACTGCGGCTGCCCCGGTCGCGCTGCACGTTGGTCGCCGACGCCCCGGTGTAGGTGACCGTGTAGCCGACCTTGTCGGCGAGCAACTCCACGGCTTCGACGAAGGTGACGTGCTCGATCTTCTGCAGGAAGGCGTAGACGTCGCCGCCCTCGCCGCAACCGAAGCAGTGGAAATGGCCGTGGTTGGGCCGCACGTGGAACGACGGGGACTTCTCATCGTGGAACGGGCAGAGTCCCTTGAGGGAGTCCACGCCGGCCTTGCGCAGCTGGACGTAGTCGCCGACCACATCTTCGATGCGGACCCGCTCCCGGATGGCGGCGATATCGCGATCGGGAATGCGGCCCCGGCCACCCCGTGTCGTATCGCTCCCGGCCATCGGGTCAGTCTAATGGCCGGGGTGAGCGCACTTCGTGCACGCGTTCCAACCGGGACTCGGTATAGGACGCGATCTGGTCGATGACCACCCGCAGCCGGGCCCCGTCGTCCTCGGCCTCGGTGAACTCGAGCGCGAACTGAGGGTCCAGACCGCTGGGCGCCTGCGCCCACAGCGCCAACGCGACCTCACGGATGAGGGTGCGCTGATCGGCCTGGACCTGCAGGTGCCGGTGGTCGGACATGATGAACTGCAGTGCCAGCATCTTGAGCACCGCCACCTCGGCGCGGACCAGCTCAGGGACCTGCAGGTCGGTGTTGAACCGCCGCAGTGCGCCGTCGCCGGCCGCGGCCCGGGTCTGCGAGATGGCCGCGTTGGCGAAGCGACCGACGAACTCCGACGTCAGGTTCTTCAGCGCCACCGATGCCGCCAGGGTGCCGTCGTACTTGCCGACCGCCTCGACCACCGGCATCTGGGACAGCCGCAGCGAGGCCTCCAGCAATTCGTCGTGGCTGATCGCCGGGAAGGCCTTCGCCCCGAGATCGGCGAGCGTGGTGGCGGCGTCAACATCGGCGAGCACGCGCAGGTCGATGCGTCCGGAGATGACACCGTCCTCGACATCGTGCACGGAGTAGGCGACATCGTCGGCCCAGTCCATCACCTGGGCCTCCAGGCACGGCCGGCCCGCCGGGGCGCCCTCGCGCAGCCAGCCGGCCGCGACCGCGTCGTCGGTGTAGATACCGAACTTCTTGGGGTTCTCCGCCCGCGTCCACGGATACTTGGTCACCGCGTCCAGTGCCGCCCTGGTCAGGTTCAGCCCCGCCGAACGACCCTCGGCGTCAAGCACTTTAGGTTCCAGCCGGGTGAGGATCCGCAGGTTCTGCGCGTTGCCCTCGAACCCGCCGAAGGCGTCCGCGATCTCGTTGAGCGCGCGTTCACCGTTGTGCCCGTAGGGCGGGTGGCCGATGTCGTGGGCCAGCCCGGCGAGGTCGACCAGATCCGGGTCACATCCCAGACCCACGGCCATACCGCGGCCGATCTGGGCGACCTCCAGCGAGTGGGTCAGCCGGGTGCGCGGGGTGTCGCCGTGCCGGGGACCGACCACCTGGGTCTTGTCGGCGAGCCTGCGCAGCGCCGCGGAATGCAGCACGCGGGCGCGGTCCCTGGCGAAATCGGTGCGGTGCTCGGTGTCGGTTCCGGGCAGCGCACTACCCTTCGGCGACTCCGGCACCAGGCGCGCCCGGTCGAAGTCGTCGTAGCAGTCGTATCCCTCGCGTTGCGTTGCCACCGCCGCACAGTCTGCCAGCAGCAGTGCAGCCGTCCGGACATGCGGCCGTTTGAACATGAACAAGTCGCGCGGACGCCGCGTTCACTAGATTGACGGGCATGCGTATCGCCCGTCTGCTCAGCGTGGTCCTTGCGGTGCTGACCGCCGGCCTCCTGCTCGCACCGGCCGCGACGGCTCAGCCGCCGCTCCGGTTGGCCAGTTATGTGGTCGACGAGGCGGGTGCGCTGAGCGGGCCGGAGCTGAGCCGGCTGACCGAGGCGATCGACGAGCTCTACGCCGACCGCAGGGTCCGGCTGTGGGTGGTCTTCGTGGACTCGTTCTCCGGGCAGGATGCCGAGCCGTGGGCGCGCGCCACCCTGCGGGCAAGCAACCTCGGCGAGTACGACGCGCTGCTGGCCGTCGCCACCGCGGACCGGGCGTACGCGTTCCTGGCCGGATCCGGCGCTGCCGCCAGCTCGGAGGCGAACACGCTGCGTCGCAATGACATCGAACCTGCCCTGCGAAACGGACAGTGGGGCGCAGCAGCGGTCGCCGCAGCCCAGGGTCTGAGCGGAATTGGCGACTCGTCGTCGGCATCGTCGGGATCCTCCGATTCCGAACTGAACTGGTTCGGAGTACTGGCGATGCTCGGTGTCATCGCACTGGCCGTAGTGGGCCTGCTGCTGTGGTCGCGCCGCCGTAAGCGCAAGCGCCGGGAGGCCGATTTCGCGGCCGCGCAGCGCGTCGACCCGGCCGATCCGAGCGCACTGGCCGCCGTCCCGCTGGATGCTCTCGATGAGCTCTCGCGTTCCATCGTGGTCGAGGTCGACAACGCCGTGCGCACCAGCGTCAACGATCTGGCACTGGCGGTCGAGGAGTTCGGCGAGAGAGATACCGCACCGTTCAGCGCCGCCGTCACGGCTGCGAAGACGACGCTCGCCCAGGCCTTCAACGTGCGTCAGATTCTCGACGATGCGGTCCCCGAGACCGCCCAGCAGCGTCGTGATCTGTTGACCCGGGTGATCGTCGCGGCAGCCAAGGCCGACCGCGAACTCGACGCACAACGCGAGGCGTTCGCCGGGCTGCGTGATCTGGTGATCAATGCCCCCAGCCGTCTCGATGCGCTGACCCAGCAGATGGTCGACCTCAGCGCGCGCGTCACACCTGCAGAGCAGACGCTGGCCGGACTGCACCAGCAATACGCCCCGAGCGCACTGCATTCGGTGACCGACAACATCGAAACTGCCAAGCAGCGACTGGCATTCGCCGATCAGAACATCACCAACGGCCGCACACTCGTCGCGCGTCCGGCGGGCCGGCAGAGCGGACTGGTCGACTCGATCCACGCGGCGGAGTCCGCACTGGGTCAGGCACGGATCCTGCTGGACGCGATCGACAGTGCGGCCACCGATATCAACCGCGCGATTTCCGCGCTGCCCGATGCGATCACCGATATCCAAAACGGCATCAAGGCCGCGGGCGTGCAACTGGCACAGGGCGGGGTTGGCGACGCCGCAGCGCTGACCGCAGCACGCGATGCCGCGGCGCGAGCGGTCACCGAAGCGCAAGCCACCGGCAACACCGATCCGTTGGGCGCCTTCACCGCACTGACCCAGGCCGATGCCGACCTGGATCGGCTGCTGGCCGCCGTGGCCGAGGAGCGCGAGGCCGCCGAGCGGCTTCGTCGCGCCTTCGATCAGGCGCTGGCCACCGCGCAGTCCCGGGTGCGCGGTGTCTCGGATTTCATCGACACCCGCCGCGGCAGCATCGGACCCGAGGCACGCACCCGGCTCGCCGAAGCCGTCCGCCAGCTGCAGGCCGCTCAGGACAAACAGCGCACCAACATCGTCGAGGCCATCGCGCACGCCAACGGCGCGGCGATGCTCGCCGGGCAGGCCCAGTCGATCGCGACCAGCGATGTCAGCGCCGCCCAACAGCAGTACAACAACTACGGCGGGTTCGGTGGCGGTGGCGGCTCCAATACCGGCGCGGTACTGGGCGGCATCATCATCGGAAACATCTTGTCCGGAGCGCTGCGCGGCGGCATCGGCGGCGGGATCGGCAGCGGCGGTTGGAGTTCGACGACATTCGGCGGCTCCGGTGGTGGCGGTTTCTCCGGTGGCGGTTTCGGTGGGGGCGGCGGCCGGTTCTAGGTGGTGTAGAGCGACAGGTGGACGTAAACCTCATCGGGCGCACGCTCATCGACGATCACCTCGCGGGTGACCGTGCCATGATCCGCGGTATCGACCCGGTCCTGCGCGTACCGCGGATCGGGTGCGGAACTCAGCTCAGGCCCGGCGACCACCGGCGTCGATTTCGGGATATCGGACGGTCGCGGCGCCTCCGGGAACTGCCGCAGGAATTCACCGAGTTGCCCGTCATTCATCCGTAAAGCCAGCCGGTAGCGGGTGTCTCGGCCCGAATCGGTGTCCGTGCCGAGAACCTCGATACCCGGTGGTAGCGTCACGTCGCCGAATTCTGCTGCGGTGTCGGCCGATACCGGCATTTTCTGATCTCCTCCGTCGCGGGGGGCGTCTGGCGTCGAGCAAGCACACAGCGTCAGCAACACGACTGTCAGTAATGCGGCCAGCCTCATCGGAGCGCTCCGTCATAGGTCGACACCGACGACGCACCCTCGCGGTCGCCCAAGGTTTGGTAGCCCTCGCCGATATCGTGGATTCGGGCCGCGATACCGTTCATATCGGCGTTAGACCGGCGCAGGATATCGGCGATCTCGCCGACACCGCGTGACACGACAGGTATCAGGGCACGTTCGCCTGCGGCGTTGGGCGGGACGCTGGCCGCCGCGCTCATCACCCACTGTCTCACCGAGTCCAGGTCCCGACGGCCCGCCGCGACCACCTGCGCCGACCGATCCACCTCGGTTCCCAGGCGCCGGTCGAGTTCGGCGAGTTCGTCAATGGTGACGGCCAGCCGTTCGTTGCGACCCGCATACGACTCGGCCGCCGATCCTGTCCAGTCCGACCTGGGCGCGGCCGCCAGCACCGTGCGGCGCAACTCATCGAGCTGCCTACTCTGGTCGACTTCTTCACCGCCCACCGGCATGCCCTCACCGAGCGTCGCACGGGCGCTTTCCCACGTCGAAAAGAATGCCCCCAGAACGCTGATCTGCCGCCCCCTTCGGTCT
>JBPPMV010000291.1:0-4989 GCA_051306235.1 Mycobacterium sp.
TGCTGGGCATCCCGGAGGGCACCGTGAAGAGCCGATGCGCCAGGGCACGGGCCAAGCTGGCGGTCACGCTCGGTCATCTCGGCACCCGGGCGGCTACCGCCGAAACGGGCCGGATCGCGCAATGATGAGGATGTGCCGCACGAACCCGGGGATCCGCACCAGGTGGTCCCATCCGGAGCCGGACACCACCGGCACACGGTCGCGCCCCTGCGCCGGCGCCGGGCGGCCGCCGGCGCGGGACTGCTGGCCGGCGTGCTCGCCCTCGGCATCGGCGTGTTCGCACTGGCCGGCGGCGCCTCGGACACCGAGTTCTCCCGTGATGCGGGTCCGAGCGCCCGGCATATCACCGCCAGGGCCACCCTCCCCCTCGACGACGCACAGATCCTGCAGCTGCTGACCCAACCCGTGGATCTCGGCGCGCTGACCGAACCGCGGCGCTGCCTGAACCACCTCGGCTTGCCCGCAGACACCCCGATACTGGGCGCTGGGCCGGTGCTGCTGGGAGAACGGCATGCCACCGTACTGGTCCTGCCCGGTGGGGAACCATCGGCCGTTCAGGCCGTGGTGGTCGCGCCCGATTGCCCGACCGCAGGCACCGGGGTGCTGGCCAGGACGGAGTTGGCCCGGCCCTAGGAAGCGGGCCGGGAACAGCCCGGCCTACCCTGATGTTTGAACTCATGGCCGTGTAAACGGCAGAAAGGCTGGGATTCCCAGGATGTCCACCACTTCTGAGGTCACGTCCCCCATTCACGACGTGATCATCATCGGCTCCGGCCCGGCCGGGTACACCGCAGCGGTCTACACCGCGCGGGCCCAACTTCACCCCTTGGTGTTCGAGGGCATCCAGTTCGGTGGTGCGTTGATGACCACCACCGAGGTGGAGAACTATCCCGGATTCCGCGAAGGCATCACCGGCCCCAATCTGATGGAAGAGATGCGTGAGCAGGCGCTGCGTTTCGGCGCGGATCTGCGGATGGAGGATGTCGACGAGGTCGACCTCACCGGCCCGATCAAGACCGTCACCGTCGGTGACGAAACTCACCGGGCCCGGTCCGTGATCCTCGCGATGGGTGCCGCGGCCCGCCAGCTCGGCGCCCCCGGTGAGATGGAGCGCATCGGTCTCGGCGTCAGCACCTGCGCGACCTGCGACGGATTCTTCTTCCGCGACCAGGACATCGCCGTCGTGGGCGGTGGCGATTCGGCGATGGAGGAAGCGATCTTCCTCACCAAGTTCGCCCGCACCGTGACGCTGATCCACCGTCGCGAGGAGTTCCGCGCGTCGAAGATCATGTTGGACCGCGCCCAGGCGAACGAGAAGATCACCTTCCTCACCAACACCGCGATCGACGAGATCGAAGGTGACCCCAAGGTCACCGGAATTCGGTTGCGCAACACCGTGACCGGCGAAGAGTCCAAGCTCGAGGTGACCGGCGTGTTCGTCGCGATCGGCCACATCCCCCGGTCTGATCTGGTGCAGGGACAGGTCGGGGTCGACGAGGACGGTTATGTCCAGGTCCAGGGGCGCACCACCGCCACCTCGCTGGAGGGTGTCTTCGCCGCCGGCGACCTGGTGGACCACACCTACCGGCAGGCCATCACCGCTGCCGGGTCGGGCTGTTCGGCGGCCATCGACGCCGAGCGCTGGCTCACCGAATTTCCCGCTCCCACAGAGGATTAGACCCCACAAACAGTTAGGAAGATGTGATGAGTGAGAACTCCGCAACGGCCGTCGTCACCGACGACTCGTTCTCCCAGGACGTGCTGTCCAGCTCGACCCCGGTGCTCGTCGATTTCTGGGCCACCTGGTGCGGGCCGTGCAAGATGATCGCCCCGGTGCTCGAGGAGATCGCCGCCGAGAAGGCCGGCGAACTCAAGGTCGTCAAGCTCGACGTGGATGCCAATCCAGGCACCGCGCGTGATTTCCAGGTGGTGTCGATCCCGACGTTGATCCTGTTCAAGGACGGGCAGCCGGTGAAACGCATCGTCGGAGCCAAGGGCAAGGCCGCCCTGTTGCGGGAGATCGCCGATCACGCCTGACGGCGGGCGCTCCTGCCCGAATCACACACTCGGGTTTTCCGGATTTTGACGGGCATCTGAGACAATACTGTCAGTCCGTACTGCAATTGCCGGTGTCCTGTCGGCAGTGCAGCGTGTCTGAAAGGCCAGGTATGTCGATTCTGCGTCGCGGCGACCGAGGAAGCGCGGTCATCGAGATCAGGGCGGCACTGGCAGGCCTGGGGCTGCTCGACGGCCCCGATGCCGACCTGACCACCGGCAGACATGTCGCGCTCGACGTCTTCGACGAAGAGCTCGACCACGCGGTGCGTGCCTTCCAGCAGCACCGCGGTCTGCTGGTGGACGGCATGGTCGGCGAGGCCACCTCGCGCGCACTGCGCGAGGCGTCCTACCAATTGGGGGCGCGCACGCTGTCCCATCAGTTCGGTGCGCCGATGTACGGCGATGATGTCGCGACATTGCAGGCCCGCCTGCAGGATCTCGGCTTCTACACCGGGCTGGTCGACGGCCACTTCGGATTGCAGACCCACAACGGGCTGATGTTCTTCCAGCGTGAGTACGGGCTCTTCCCGGACGGTATCTGCGGCCCGGAAACGTTGCGCTCCTTGTACTTTCTGGGTTCGCGCGTCACCGGCGGCTCCCCGCACGCCATCCGCGAGGAGGAGCTGGTGCGCACCTCAGGTCCACGGCTGTCCGGTAAGCGGGTCATCATCGATCCGGGCCGCGGCGGTGACGATCTCGGCGCCATCATCCAGGGTCCCGAGGGTCCGCTCAGTGAGTCAGACATCCTGTGGGACTTGGCCAGTCGGCTCGAAGGCCGGATGACCGCGATCGGTATGGATACCTTCCTGTCCCGTCCGGCCGGACGCAGTCCGTCCGATGCGGAACGCGCGGCGACAGCCAATACCGTTGGTGCAGACCTGATGATCAGCCTGCGCTGCACCAGTCACGGGAGTCCGGCCGCGAACGGGGTGGGGTCCTTCCATTTCGGCAACTCACACGGTTCGGTGTCCACCATCGGCCGCAACCTTGCCGACTTCATTCAGCGAGAACTGGTGGCGCGCACCGGAATGAGTGATTGCCGGGTGCACGGTCGCACCTGGGATCTGCTGCGCCTGACCAGAATGCCCACTGTCCAGGTCGATCTGGGGTACGTCACCAACCCCCAGGACCGGGCGCTGCTGGCCTCCAGTCAGGCTCGCGACGTGATCGCCGAGGGCATGCTGGCCGCGGTGAAGCGGCTGTACCTGTTGGGCAAGAACGACAGGCCCACCGGCACCTTCACATTCGCCGAACTGCTGGCACACGAGCTGTCCGTGGAACAAGCCGGTCGCTAGGCACAATCGCCGCAGGCGTCGGAGTCGGCTCACCGATTTCCAGCGCGGTGGTGTCCGCGAGGCCGGCCGGGATCTAGTACCGGCTGGGCGCCGACACCATTGCCGCCGACGCCGCGCCCACCGGTGCCTGCAGCCGCGCACTCTCCAACAGCCGCTCGAGAGCCGCTTCCACATCGGCCTTCCAGCCGAGACCCTGCTCGAGTTCCAGACGCAGGCGCGGGAAGTAGGGATGCGGCGACACGATTTCGAATCCCATCTCGGTTAGCAGGTCGGCACCGACGATGCACTGGCCCGCCGAGCAATCGCCGAGGACTTCGATGACCGCTTCGAGATCGGATGGCACGGCGCCCTTGCTCGCCGCCTGACCGCCTGCCTCGCAATTGAGATCGTCGAACAGTGTCGTCCGTCCGAACGCCTCGAGCGCCCGGACGCCGCGGCGCACCAGGTCCCCCACAACGGCCGTGATCAGAGCGGCCGACAACACGTCGGCACCCTCGGAGGAATCCAAGCCCAACGAGGTCAGCAAGACTGCGTCGGCGCTGACCGGTCCGGTCGGAAACTTCCGAGCCCGTGGGACCGCGCCGGGCGGGGCGTAGAACACGTATCCGAGACACGGATCGTCATTGAACACCTCGGCCCGGTCCGGATCTTGCTCGCCGGGTGCCGCCGCACCCTGGATCGCGACCTGCGCGCACGATCCCCACTCGAGCATGACCATGGACAGCCAGGCTTCCTTCTCGAACTCGGGGTCGGCGAGGTGATCATCACCGCCGAGGGTGGACGGGTCGACTTCCCAGAACACGCATCGCCTCGCATGCTTCGGCAACTGCTCGAAGGCCTCGAGCCGCAGCGGGCTGATTCGGGCTGACACTTCGTTATCCCAACCTTCACATGGTTCCGGCGCGCACGGATGCCACTCCAGGATAGGCAAACGCCGGCCGTCCGGCCCACCGAGTCCGACAAAGCTCATCGATTCGGGGTGCGGGATCAAACATGTTGTTGCACATGGCTTTTCCTCTCCAAGTCGATGTTCCGGTACTGATCAGCGGGCCTGGTGTCACAGTGACGTAATTCCCCCGTGTCCTAGGTCAGGGAAACACCGTGGATTTTCGGCCCATTATTGCTTCGCCGAGTTCATCAGTTCGACGATCCGTTGGAGGTCGTCGACGGACCCGAACTCCACCACGATCTTGCCTTTACGTTTGCCCAGACTCACCGTGACCCGGGTGTCGAAGGCTGTGGACAACTGCTCAGCAACGTCCTGGAGGCCGGGCATCTTGATCGGCTTGCGGCGGGGGCCCGGTGGGTCGGAAGGACCGGCGCGGTTGGCCAGTGTGACGGCCTCCTCGGTGGCCCGCACCGAGAGTCCCTCCGCCACGATTCGCGCCGCGAGCTCTTCCTGCTTCTCCGCACCCCCTTCGAGGGACAGCAGGGCCCGGGCGTGCCCGGCCGACAGGACGCCGGCCGCAACGCGACGCTGCACGGGAATCGGCAGCCGAAGCAGGCGGATCATGTTGGAGATGAGCGGACGCGACCGACCGATCTTCGTGGCGAGTTCATCGTGGGTGACCCCGAACTCGTCGAGCAGCTGCTGGTATGCCGCCGCTTCTTCCAGTGGATTGAGCTGTGCGCGGTG
>JBPPMV010000292.1:0-10441 GCA_051306235.1 Mycobacterium sp.
GGGGCCATGCAGAACACACTCGGGCAATAGCGGCGAATAAAACTCTTGGGAATATGTCAGACCTGTCTGGATGATTGGGTAGTTGTAGGTCCGTAGCGTCCAGATCCGGGGAGGAGTGGTGCGCATGACGACCACCACCGCATGGGCATTGGATGGTGCGTCCGGGCAGGCTGCCGCCTTGGTCGCGGCGAACTGTCTGCACGACGGACCGGTCGGCAAGGTCGGCCTCGAGATCGAGGCGCACTGCTTCGATATGAGCGATCCGCTCCGGCGTCCCGGATGGGAGGAGCTCAGCGCTGTCATCGCCAAGGCGCCCGCCCTGCCCGGCGCCAGCCTGATCACCGTCGAACCCGGCGGAGCCGTCGAACTGTCCGGCCCCCCGATGGGGGGCCCGGCGGAGGTCATCGCGGCGATGGCGGCCGACCGCGCGGTTCTGCAGCGCCACTTCGCCGGACACGGTCTCGGGCTGGTGCTGCTCGGAGCGGACCCGCTGCGGCCCGCGCAGCGCATCAATCCCGGCACCCGCTACCAGGCCATGGAGAGCTTCTTCGCTGCGACGGGCACGGCGGACGCGGGGGCGGCGATGATGACCTCGACGGCGTCGGTGCAGATCAACATCGAGGCCGGCCCGCGGGACGGCTGGGCGGACCGGGTGCGGCTGGCGCATGCGCTGGGCCCGACCATGATCGCGCTCTCGGCGAACTCCCCGCTGCTGGGCGGACAGTTCACCGGTTGGCGCAGCTCGCGGCAACGCGTCTGGGGTCAGCTCGACTCGGCGCGCTGCGGACCCGTGCTCGGCGACGACGGTGACGATCCGGCGGCCGACTGGGCGCGGTATGCGCTGCGCGCCCCGGTGATGCTGGTCAAGGATCCCGACGCGGTGCCGGTGACCGAGTGGGTGTCGTTCACGGATTGGGTCGAGGGCCGGGTGCCGCTCGGCGGTCGCCTGCCCACCGGCGAGGATCTCGACTATCACCTGACGACGCTTTTCCCGCCGGTGCGGCCGCGGCGCTGGCTGGAGATCCGCTACCTGGACAGCGTGCCCGATGAGATCTGGCCGGCGGTGGTGTTCACCTTGATCACCCTGCTCGACAATCCGGAGGCGGCCGCGATCGCGACCGATGCCACCGAATCGGTGTCCGGTGAATGGGATCTTGCGGCGCGGGTCGGGTTGGCTGATCCGCGACTGCAGGCCGCCGCCGTGCGCTGTGTGGCCGCCGCGGCCGAGCACGCCCCGGCCGAACTGGCCGAGTCGATGGCCCGCCTGCTCGCCGATGTGGAGGCAGGCAGGTGCCCGGGTGATCATTTTTCGGACCGTGTCGTGATGCATGGGATCCCCACTGCAGTCGCGCAACTGACCAGGGGTGAATCGTGACGTCGCCGGAGGTGCTGGCCACCGAACTCACCCGTGCCCGGGAACGCACCCTGGCACTCGTCGATTTCGACGATGCCGAACTGCACCGGCAGTACGACCCGCTGATGAGTCCACTGGTGTGGGATCTCGCCCATATCGGCCAGCAGGAGGAGTTCTGGCTGCTGCGGGACGGCAATCCGAAGGTCCCGGGCATCCTGACATCCGAAATCGATGCGCTCTACGACGCTTTCGTGCATTCGCGCGCCAGTCGTGTCGACTTGCCGCTGCTGCCGCCGGCCGATGCCCGGGCCTATTGCCGCAATGTCCGCGACCGCGCCCTCGACATCCTCGACCGCACCGAGGGCGAGGACGCATTGTTCCGCTTCGGGTTGGTCGTCTCCCACGAGAACCAGCATGACGAGACCATGCTCCAGGCGCTCAACCTCCGTACCGGGCCTGCGCTGCTCGGATCCGGCGCCGTACTGCCGCCCGGCCGCGGCGGGGTGGCCGGGACCTCGGTGCTGATCCCCGGCGGCCCGTTCACTCTGGGCGTCAACGCTTCTGCGGAGCCGTTCTCGCTCGATAACGAACGCCCCGGTCACAGCGTCGACGTCAAGGCGTTCCGGATCGGCCGGGTGCCCGTCACCAACGCGCAGTGGCGCGAATTCATGGACGACGGCGGTTACCGGACACCGAGCTGGTGGTCGGAGCGCGGCTGGGCGCACCGGGAGCAGGCCGGGCTGGACGCTCCCGGGTTCTGGAACACCGACGGCAGCCGCACCCGGTTCGGTCACCGCGAAGCCATCCCCGGCGACGAACCCGTGCAGCACATCACCTACTTCGAGGCGGAGGCGTACGCGGCGTGGGCGGGCGCCCGGCTGCCGACCGAGGCCGAATGGGAGAAGGCATGCGCGTGGGACCCGGTGGCCGGCGTCCGGCGCCGATTCCCCTGGGGTGATGCGCAACCCAGCGCCGAGCTAGCGAATCTGGGCGGTGAGGCGCTGCGCCCGGCGCCGGTGGGCGCCTACCCCGCGGGAGCGTCGGCGTACGGGGTGGAGCAGCTGCTCGGCGATGTGTGGGAGTGGACCACCTCGCCGCTGCGCCCGTGGCCGGGTTTCACCCCGATGATCTACGACCGGTACTCGGTCCCCTTTTTCGAGGAAGCTACGTCGCCCGGCGATTATCGGGTGCTGCGCGGTGGGTCGTGGGCGGTCGCCGCGGGCATCGTGCGGCCCAGCTTTCGCAACTGGGACCACCCGATCCGCCGGCAGATCTTCTCCGGCGTCCGCCTGGCCTGGGATGCGTGATGTGCCGTCATCTCGGCTGGCTCGGCGCGGCGGTGAGCGTGTCATCGTTGGTCTTGGACCCACCGAGTGGGCTTCTGGTGCAGTCATATTCACCGCGCAGGCAGAAGCACGGCACCATCAACGCCGACGGATGGGGTGTCGGATTCTTCGACACCTCGGGGGAAGGCAGTGCTGAGCCGCGCCGCTGGCGCAGTGACAAACCGCTGTGGGGAGACGCCTCGTTCGCATCCGTGGCGCCGGCACTGCGCAGTGGCTGCGTCGTCGCCGCGGTACGGTCGGCAACCGTCGGTATGCCCATCGAACCTTCGGCCTCGGCACCGTTCACCGACGGTCACTGGGTGCTCTCGCACAACGGTGTCGTCGATCGCGGTGTCCTGCCACTCTCGGCGGCAGCCGAATCGACCGTCGACAGTGCCGTGCTCGCCGCGCACATCTTCGACCGCGGTGTGGATACCCTCGGCGAGACCGTCGCGCAGGTCGGCGGTGCCGATCCCGGGGCGCGGCTGAACATCCTGGCCGGCAACGGTTCCCGGCTGCTCGCCACCACCTGGGGTGACACCTTGTTCTCGCTGCAGCGCGCCGATGGCATCGTGCTGGCCAGCGAGCCCTATGACGATGACCCGTCCTGGCGTGACATCCCCGACCGGCACCTCGTCGAGGTATCGGAAGCGGGTCTCACGCTCACCCCTCTGGAAGGATCACCATGAGCACCGGCACGGCCTCCGACCTGTCCAAGGCCTTGCGCCGCGACGTCCTGCACGGTCTGCGGCAATCTCCGAAGACCTTGCCGCCCAAATGGTTCTATGACGCCACCGGCAGCGACCTGTTCGATCAGATCACCCGCCTGCCCGAGTACTACCCCACCCGCACCGAGGCCTCGATCCTGCGGGACCGTGCCGCCGATATCGTGGCCGCCTCCGGCGCCGACACGTTGGTCGAGTTGGGCAGCGGCACCTCGGAGAAGACGCGGCTGCTGCTCGACGCAATGCGCGACAGTGGATCGCTGCGACGCTTCATCCCGTTCGATGTCGATCCGAGTGTGCTGCAGGACGCCGCGAACTCGCTGCACGCCGAGTACCCCGATATGGAGATCGAGGTGGTCTGCGGAGACTTCGAGAACGACCTCGGCACCGTCCCCAAGCTCGGCCGGCGCATGGTGGTCTTCCTCGGCTCCACGATCGGCAATCTGACACCGGGGCCGCGCGCGGAATTCCTTGCCGCACTGGCCGACAGCATGCAACCGGGCGACACGCTGCTGCTGGGCACAGACCTGGTCAAGGACATCGGCCGGCTGATACGGGCCTATGACGACAGCGCAGGCGTCACGGCGGCGTTCAACCGCAACGTGCTGACGGTGGTCAACCGCGAGCTCGACGCCGATTTCGATCTCGACGCCTTCGACCATGTCGCGCGGTGGAACGCGCAAGAGGAACGCATCGAGATGTGGCTGCGATCCACGGCGGAACAACAGGTGCGGATCGCGCAACTGAATCTCACCGTCGATTTTGCGGCGGGCGAGGAGATGCTGACCGAGGTGTCCTCCAAGTTCCGGTCCGAAGGGGTGGAGGCCGAACTGGCGGCTGTCGGCCTGCGCCGCACGCACTGGTGGTCCGATGGTGCAGGCGATTTTGGGCTCTCGCTGGCCGTCAAATGAGTCTCGCCGAAACCTGGCAGGCGGCCAGGGTGCCGGTTGCCGGTGTGCATCTCGACAGTGCGGCGTGCGCGCGGCAGAGCAATGCCGTGATCGAGGCGGCCGCCACTCACGCCCGCCACGAGGCCGAAGTCGGCGGTTACGTGGCCGCCGAGGCAGCCGTGCCCGCGTTGACCGCCGGCCGGGCCGCGGTGCGGGCGCTGGCCGGAATGCCCGATGCCGAGGTCATTTTCACCACCGGGTCCAACCATGCGCTGGATCTGCTGCTGAGCAGCTGGACCGGACTGCGCACGCTGGCCTGCCCGCCGAGCGAGTACGGGCCGAACCTGGCGATCTTCACGGCCAACGGGTTCGAGGTGCTCCCGCTGCCCGTCGATGAGCTGGGCCGGGTGCTGGTCGAGGAGGCCGCCACCGCGCTGAAGGCCAATCCGCCGGCGCTGGTGCACCTGACCGTGCTCGGAAGCCACCGGGGCGTCGTCCAGCCGCTGGCCGATTTCGTGCCGGTGTGCCGGGAGCTCGGGCTGCCGCTGGTGGTGGACGCGGCGCAGGGGTTCGGGCACGTGGACTGCGCGGTGGGTGCCGATGTCCTGTACTCGTCCTCGCGTAAGTGGCTCGCCGGTCCGCGCGGTGTCGGCACGATGGCGGTCGCCCCCGCGCTGTACGCAGGCCTGACGCCACGGTGGGCTCCACTGGAATTGCACGAGGCCAATATCGGTTCCCGACTGGGCTTCTCGCTGGCGCTGGGCGAACATCTGGCAGCGGGGCCGGAGCAGGTGCGGGCGCGACTGGCCGAGGTCGGCAGGCTTACCCGGTCGGTACTCGCCGAGGTACCCGGCTGGCAGGTGGTCGAACCCGTCGACGAGCCGACCGCCATCACCACACTGCGGCCGACCAACGGCGCCGAGCCGACTCCCGTGCGCGCCAAGCTGATCGCCGAACACCGGATCGTCACCACGGCGTGCGAGGTGGTGCGCGCCCCCAACGAGATGCACGGCCCGGTGCTGCGGGTCTCCCCGCACGTGGACGGTTCCGTCGAGGATCTGGAGCTGTTCGCCGCGGCGCTGGTCGCGGTTGGCTGATCGTCCTGGTCGAACGTCGAATTGTCGTCGACATCCGTCCCGATATCGACGGCAACTCGACGTTGAGCGCAAAGTTAGGGTGGACCATGCTCAGCGATGAAGAGACCTTCCTGATCCAGACGGTGCGCGAGTTCATCGACCGGGAGGTCAAGCCGAGCGTGCAGGAGGTCGAGCACGCTGGCGAGTATCCCGAGCGCTGGATCGAACAGATGAAGCAGATCGGTATCTACGGGCTTGCGGTGCCGGAGGCCTACGGCGGATCGCCGGTGTCCATGCCCTGCTACGCGCAGGTCACCCAGGAGCTCTCCCGCGGGTGGATGAGTCTGGCCGGCGCCATGGGCGGGCACACTGTGGTGGCCAAGCTGCTCGACCTGTTCGGCACCGAGGAACAGAAACAGACCTACCTGCCGAAGATGGCCACCGGCGAGGTCCGGGCGACGATGGCGCTCACCGAACCCGCTGGTGGCTCCGACCTGCAGGCCATGACTACCGTCGCGAGAACCGATGGCGACGAGTTGGTGATCACCGGCGCCAAGACCTGGATCTCCAATGCTCGGCGCTCGGATCTCATTGCGCTGCTGTGTAAGACGGACCCCGGCGCAGTGCCGAAACACAAGGGCATATCCATCGTGCTCGTCGAACACGGCCCCGGGCTGACGGTGTCCCGGGACCTCCCCAAGCTCGGCTACAAGGGCGTGGAGTCCTGCGAACTGTCCTTCGATGACTACCGCATCCCGGCGACCGCCATCCTCGGCGACGTCCCCGGTAAGGGCTTCGCCCAGATGATGAAGGGCCTGGAAACCGGCCGCATCCAGGTCGCCTCCCGCGCGCTCGGCGTCGCCACCGCCGCCCTGGAGGACTCGCTGGCCTACGCCCAGCAGCGCGAGAGCTTCGGCAAGCCGATCTGGAAGCACCAGTCCATCGGTAACTATCTGGCCGATATGGCGACCAAGCTCACCGCGGCCCGCCAACTCACCTGGTATGCCGCTGAGAAGTACGAGAGCGGTGAGCGCTGCGATATGGAGGCCGGGATGGCCAAACTGTTCGCCTCCGAGGTCGCGATGGAGATCGCGCTGAACGCGGTGCGTATCCACGGCGGCTACGGCTACTCCACCGAATATGACGTCGAGCGCTACTTCCGGGATGCCCCGCTGATGATCGTCGGGGAGGGTACCAACGAGATCCAGCGCAATGTCATTGCTGCCCAACTGGTATCGCGCGGCGGCATCTGACGCGCTATTTGTGCGCGACGAGCAGAAACGCCGGCAACTTCATCCGGCCATTCTCGTCGTGGTCATGGGGCGGCAGTTCGAAGGGTGCCCCCGGCCCTGTTGGCATGTTGGCGTGGATAAACGCGGGCCGGATCTCATCGACGGTCCAATGCGCCGCGACGACATCGCGCAAGGTGTACTCGTCGACCTCGTTGGGCTTGGTCTCGAGCTCGGCGGGGAACGCCCCCTCGGCGAACACCAGCACGTAGAAGGTCGCGCCCGGCGCGGAGGCCCGCTGCACGGCGTGCAGGTAGTTGTGCCGGGCATCGACGGGCAGCGAGTGGAACAGCGTCGAATCGATAACGGTGTTGAACCGGCCGTCGTAACCGGTGAACGAGGTGATATCAGCCTGGGCAAAGCTGGCGGTACGCAGATTGCGTTCCTGCGCTGCACGATTGGCCACAGCGATGGCGGTTGGCGAAATATCGAGCCCCACCACGTTGTAACCGTCGGCGGCCAGCGAGAGTGACAACTCGGCATATCCGCACCCGGCGTCGAGAACGTCGCTGCGGACCTTGCCTGCTTTGATCAGTGCCGCGAGTTCGGGCTGCGGTTCGCCGATGTTCCACGGTGGCGGACCTGGGAACTCGCTGGCGTGGCGGTATGCGCTGTCCCAGTCCAGTACCTCAGATGCCATGACATCCAACGTACGCCGGGTCACTGCGTGGGTGTCTCCCACGTGTGGACGGGCTCGTTGGTGTGCATGTGGTGGGTGTAGCGCCGCAGCATCTCGGCCAGCGCGGCCGGCCGTGCCAAACCCTGCTCCTGTAGGGCCCGGACGGTGGCCGTCTGCCACGCCGCACCGTTGCGCCCGGACTTCGCGCGCGCCTCGATGACGCCGAGATAGCGATCCCGCACATCGGCGGCCACGCCCCAGCGCCGCAGACCCTCATGGGCCAGCGGTAACAGCTCACGGAGCACCAACTCGTCGGCGGTCACCTCGCCCAGGCCGGGCCAGTACAGCCGCGCATCCATTCCGTGCCGGGCGGCGGCGAAGAAATTATGTTGTGCGGCAGCGAAACTCATCTTGCTCCACAGCGGTCTGTCCTCATCGGTCAGCGCCCGCAGGCTGCCGTAGTAGAACGCCGAGTTGGCAAGCATGTCGATCACGGTCGGACCCGCAGGCAGCACCCGGTTCTCGACGCGAAGGTGCGGCTTGCCGTCCACTACGTCGTAGACGGGCCGATTCCACCGGTAGATGGTGCCGTTGTGCAGGCGCAGCTCCGAGAGTTGCGGGGTGCGGCCTGCGGCGAGCTCGGCCACCGGATCCTCATCGGAGATCTCGGGCAGCAGTGACGGGAAGTATCGGACGTTTTCCTCGAACAGATCGAAAATCGAGGTGATCCACCGTTCGCCGAACCACACCCGCGGCCGGACACCTTGGGTCTTGAGTTCATCGGGCCGGGTGTCGGTGGCCTGACCGAAGAGCTCGATGCGGGTCTCCGCCCACAGCTCGTGACCGAAGAAGTACGGCGAGTTGGCGCCCAGCGCGAGTTGCGGGCCTGCCAGCACCTGCGCGGCGTTCCAGTTCTGGGCGAACTCCGCAGGCGAGACCTGAAGGTGCAGTTGCATACTGGTGCACGCTGATTCGGGTGCGATATCGGCCGACTGCAGGGACAGCCGCTCCGGTCCGGTGATATCGATGTCGATATCCTCGCCGCGTGCGGTGAAGATCGAGTCGTTGAGCGCCTGATAGCGGGTCGAGTCACTCATCCACCCCGCCGCAAGGTGTTCGGGCATCAGGGTCGGCAGGATCCCGATCATGACGATATGCGCGCCGCTCTCGGCGGCCTTGGCTTCGGCCGCATTGAGACTGGCTCGTACCTCGCCCTCCAACTCCAGCGCCGACTGCCCGGGCAGCGGACGGGGCGGAACGTTGAATTCGATGTTGTAGGCGCCCAGTTCGGTCTGGTAGGCCGGATCGGCGATGGAGGCCAGCACCTCCTGATTGCGCAGTGCCGGCTGATAGTCCCCGTCGACCAGGTTGCACTCGATCTCCATACCGGTCAGCGGTCGGTCGAACTCGAAACTCGATTGGGCGAGCATCGTTTCGAACACGTCCAGACACAGCTGAACCTTGCGCCGGTACTCCCGGCGCTGCGCACGGCTGAACTCCGTGCGGGAAACCTCTTCGCCCACGGCGTGAGCCTAGCCCCGGGTGGCCACCGCGATCTGCGGACTGAGAAGTCCGCCGCGCAACTCGATGTCGACACCCGCGTGGTCGGCCAGTGCGCGCAACGCTGACGGGCTGTAGCTGCGCAGCGAACTGATGACGCCGTCGTGCACGAACGGGATGAACGGGGCCAGCGGCAGCATGGTGGCCAGCCGCAGCACATGCAGCGGTGCCGGCGGCCGGGGCAGGTCGATGATCAGCAGCTTGTCCGCGACGCGGGTGCCTTCGGCGAGGACCGCGGCGGCCGTCGTCGGAGGCAGATGGTGGAACGACAGGGCGAACACCGCCAACGCGAAATGGCCGCCGGGCGCATCGATGGCGGTGGCATCCATCTCCCGCACCTCGGCGCGGGGATGACTGCCCAGCTCGCCGGCGGCCATCGCGGCGACCGAGGCAGGTTCGATATCGGTCACGGTGACCTGAGCGGTGGGGTGGCTCTGTAACAGCACCGCTGACAGGGCGCCGTGCCCCGCGCCGAGTTCGAGGACCCGCGGGTCGGCGACGTCGGCGATCTCATCGAGGGCGAGATGTGCGAACTGTTCGTGGTCGCCGAAGATTCGCCCGGTCCAGTCCAGCGCGTTCACCACGTTGCGTTTCACCCCGGGATCGACATCGTCGCGGTCCAGGTATTCGGTCCGATCGGTCTGCAGCAGCCTGTCCAGGCATGACGCGTCGGGGCCGCCGCGCGGCATGTTGTCCAGATCGGTCACGCCCGCCAGGCTACAAGTCAGCAAGGTCCTTGGGCGTGAGCAGCGATGTGGCGATGACACTGATGATCGCCGTGACGACCAGGTAGCTGCAGGCCAGCCAGGGTGCGTCGCCGCCGAGGGCGATCAAGGTGGTCAGGATCAGCGGGGTGAGACCGGAGGAGTAGACGCCGGACAGCTGATAGACGGTGGACAGCCCGGTGTAGCGGATCCTGGTGGGGAACAGAGAGGCGTACAGCGTGCCCTGCGCGCCGTAGAACCAGGCGTGGATGATGCCGAACACGATGACGATGCCGATGGTGAGGGCCGCGAGACTGCCGGTGTTGAACAGCGCGAATACCGGGAACACCGCCAACGCGTACGCCGCGATCCCGGTGGCGTAGATGCGTTGGGGTCCGTAGCGGTCGGCGAGCACGCCCGATACCGGAAGTAGGACGGCCATCAACAGTGCGGCGCCGGTGACAACGATCAGCACATCGACCTTGTCCAGGTGCAACGGTCCGGTCGCACTGGTGGCATAGGCGATGGCGAACACGCCCCAGGTGTTGAACGCCGCACCTTCACCCCACCGGCTGAGCATGCCCAGCAGCGTCGGGCGCAGCCATGGTGGACGGAACAGTTCGCGCAGTGGCGTCGAGGCCACATCGTCTTCTTCCCTGAGCTTTTCGAATGCGGGAGTCTCGGCGGCCTTGAGCCGCACGATGATCCCGAAGACGACCAGCACGATGCTGAACAGGAAGGCGATGCGCCAGCCGTAGGACAGGAAGTCCTCGGCCGACATCACCGTCTGCAGCAGGGCGAAGACACCGGTGCCCAGCGCCAGACCGAGGGCCAGCCCGACCTGCGGGATGCTGCCCGCGAAGCCGCGGCGCTTCGGGGTGCTGTGTTCGACCGCGAGC
>JBPPMV010000293.1:0-6291 GCA_051306235.1 Mycobacterium sp.
CTCGCGGGCACCGAGCCCGCGGCGGTCAACCAAGCCTTCACCGGCCAGTGCATCAGCCTCGGGCGCAACGCCGCCACCATCCAGCTCGCCCATCTCGATGACCGGGTGATGCCGCTGGCCATCGGCGGACGGGTCGCGGCGACCATCAAGGAAGCCGTCTGCAAGGGCACCGTCTCGTTTCGGGCCAGGGAGGCGCGCAAGCCCGGTTCGTACTTCTGGCTCACGGGCGGTAAGCGCGCCGAGAAGCTGGCGGCCGTGAAAGCGTGAACGAGCACGCCGAGCGGTTCACCGCGCTGCGACCGCTGCTGTTCACCATCGCCTACGAAATCCTCGGCTCGGCAACAGAATCCGATGATGTGCTGCAGGAGAGCTATCTGCGCTGGGCCGAGGTGGACCTGGCCGGGGTCCGTGACACCAAGTCCTACCTCGCCCAGCTGGTGACCCGCCAGGCTCTCAACGCCCTGCGGGCGCAGTCCCGGCGCCGCGAGGAGTACGTGGGTCCGTGGCTGCCCGAACCGCTCCTGGTCGATGAGACGGATGCCGGCACGGATGTGGTGCTGGCCGAGTCGGTGTCGATGGCGATGATGGTGGTACTGGAGACGTTGACCCCCGACGAGCGCGCCGTGTTCGTGCTGCGCGAGGTGTTCGGGTTCGGTCACGACGACATCGCGGCGGCGGTCGGAAAGTCCACGGCCGCGGTGCGTCAGCTGTCGCACCGCGCCCGCGAACACGTGCACGCCCGGCGCAAACGCTTCGAACCCGTCGACGCCGCCACCAGTGAGCAGATCACGCTGCAGTTCTTCGCCACCGCGGCCACCGGTGACGTCAGCAGCCTGATCGGCCTGCTCGCACCGGATGTGGTGTGGACGGCCGACAGTGCGGGCAAGGTCAGTGCCGCCCGGCGACCGGTGCACGGCGCCGACCGGGTGGCCCGGCTCATCATCGGGCTGCTGCGTCTCGGCGGCGACGAGGGACGGGTCGAGCTGGCCACCTACAACAACGCCCCGGCGCTCAAGCTCTACCTGGGCGACAGCTTCGAAGGCGTCATCACCGTCGAGATCACCGAGGGGCGGATCTCGCACTTCTACGCGATGCGCAACCCGGAGAAGTTGGTCACCGCCACCATCCCCCGCGCCATCAGCCGCTAGCTTCTGACAGGCTGAGCCGGTGCGAATCGACCGGCTCGGCCCGCTGGGCAGTGCCCCAGCGGTGCTGCGCGGGGTCGCCGACGCTGCGCGCCGCCTGGGCCTGCCTGCGCCGGCCGCACTGATCGGCGACTGGTTCGGATCCAAGGCCGTCATCGCGCCGTCTCTGCACGCAGTGCCCGCGACCGAGGTCTTCGCCGCCGTTCCAGGAACGTCAACCACCGTCGGCGGCGGCTGGTTCGGTTATCTGTCCTATCCGGACGGCCCCGGCACCCCCCGTATCCCCGCTGCCGCGGGTGGCTGGTCCGATTCGGTCCTGCGCCAGGACACCGAGGGTTGTTGGTGGTTCGAAAGCCTTTCCGATGCAGCACTTCCCGACTGGCTCTCCGATATCCGCGAGGCACCGGCCGGGGCGTATTCGATCGAATGGACCGCACCGGACCGCGATCTGCACCTCGCGGGCATCGCCGATTGCCTGGAGGCGATCGCGGCCGGCGAGGTGTACCAGGCCTGCGTCTGCACCCAGTTCCACGGCCGGATCACCGGGGACCCCCTGGACTTCTTCGTCGACGCCGTCACCCGCACGGCGCCTGCCCGGGCCGCCTTCATCGCCGGCAGCTGGGGTGCGGTGGCATCGTTGTCACCGGAGCTGTTCCTGCGCAGGCGCGGCGAAGCCGTCATCTCCAGCCCCATCAAAGGCACACTGCCGCTGCACAAGTCGCCCTCGCTGCTGCGCGCCTCGGTCAAGGATGTTGCCGAGAACATCATGATCGTCGATCTGGTGCGCAACGATCTGGGTCGAATCGCCGCCACCGGATCGGTCACCGTCCCCGAGCTGCTGCGGGTGCGTTCGGCACCCGGGGTGTGGCATCTGGTGTCGACGGTCGCTGCTCGGATCCCGGCCGAGATGCCGATGGCCGCGGTCCTGGAAGCGACCTTCCCGCCGGCGTCGGTGACCGGAACCCCGAAGGGCCGGGCCCGCGAACTGCTCCTGGAATGGGAGCCCGAACGCCGCGGAATCTATTGCGGAACAGTGGGTTTGGCCTCTCCAAGTGGCGGTACCGAACTGAATGTGGCGATTCGGACGGTGGAGTTCGACGCGCACGGCGCCGCGGTGCTCGGTGTCGGCGGCGGTATCACTGCGGACTCCGACCCGGCCGCCGAGTGGGAGGAATGCCTACACAAGGCCGCGCCGACGGTGAGTCTGGGTCAGCTGGGCGTAAGCGATGTGAGCGCGGCGACCCATGCACCGATCCCGGAGAAGACGTAGAAGCCGATCTCGCCCGCGGCGGTCTGCACGATCAGATGGGTCTGTCCGCCCACCACCGAACCCTTGAAGACATTGGCCTCCCGCACGCCGGTGACCTCAGCGACCGGGACCTCGATCGTCGTGCCGGTGAGCGTGCGGAAGATCAGTCGCCGGCGGGTGAGCGCAATCGTCCCGGCGTTCTTGACTGCGGGATAGCCGGGAACCGTCGCTCCGCGGTAGGACCCCTTCTCCGGTGCGAGGAGCACGTCCTCAGCCGCGAGTTCGGTCGCCAGCTGCGCGCCGACGGCCTCGCTGCGGCGGCGCAACCAGATGATGATCGGAATCCAGATGAGCGCCAGCACAACCAGGATTCCGAGGACCAGCAGGACGACGAACACCGTTGTACTCACCTTGGACCCCCGTTGCTCACTCCCGTGACTTCAACACCGCATCGTAGAGCTCGCGCCGCGACGGCGCTCCCGGATTCGCCGCGATCACCTGCGCGCAGGCATCTTTCACCCGCATACCGTCGTCGACGAGCTCGGCCACCTCGCCCACCAGCGTCGGCAGGTCCGTGGCCTGTGGCACCGCACCGGCCAGCACCACGGTGATCTCGCCGAGCACCCCGCCGGCCGCCCAGTCGGCAAGTTCGCCGAGCGAGCCGCGTCTGATCTCCTCGTGCGTCTTCGTCAGCTCCCGGCAGACCACCGCCTGGCGCCCCGGCCCGAGGACGTCGACGGCATCGCGCAGGGTATCGGCCAGCCGGCGCGGCGATTCGAAGAACACGCAGGTGCGTTGCTCGCGACCCAGCGCGGTCAGCCAGCTGCGCCGGGCCGCCTGCTTTCGCGGTGCGAAACCCTCGAAGCAGAACCGGTCGGCGGCCAGACCGGACACCGCCAGCGCCGTCGTCACCGCCGAGGGGCCCGGCAGGCAGCTCACCGTCAACCCGGCCGCCACGCAGGCCGTCACCAACCGGTAGCCCGGATCGTTGATCAACGGCATACCGGCGTCACTGATCAGCAGCACCGTCGCCCCCGCGGAGATCTCCTCCAGCAGCATGGGCACCCGGGTGGCCTCGTTCTGGTCGTAGAGGCTCAGTATCCGGCCGGCCGGGGTCACCCCGAGCGCGGCGGCCAGCGTGCGTGCCCGCCGGGTGTCCTCGGCGGCGATCACGTTCGCCGTCGTCAACGCCTCGACCAGACGCGCAGAGGCATCACCGGGCTGGCCCAACGGTGTGGCGCCCAGGAGCAGTCGGCCGTCTTGCTCCGGCGGGCTGGAGCGCAGCGACTCGGGGTTTGACACAGCCAAAGCCTACGATCGTCGGTGATGACCGCTCCCGACACCGTGCTTCCGGAGCGCGCCGCACCCGTGATCAGCCCCGGTCCGCTGGTGCCGGTGCCGGACTTCGGACCCGTCGACCGGCTCAACGGCTGGGTGATGACGGCCATCATCGGGGCGCTGGCCGCGCTGACCCGATTCCTCAACCTCGGATCGCCGACCGACGCCGGCACCCCGATCTTCGACGAGAAGCATTACGCACCGCAGGCCTGGCAGATGCTGGGCAACGGCGGCCTGGAGGACAACCCGGGATACGGGCTCGTGGTGCATCCGCCGCTGTCCAAGACGCTGATGGCCATCGGCGAGTGGATCTTCGGCTACACCGGTCTGGGCTGGCGGTTCTCCGGCGCGGTGTGCGGTGTCATCCTCGTGGTGCTGGTGGCGCGGATCGTCCGGCGGATCAGCCGCTCGACACTCATCGGGGCGATCGCCGGGCTGCTGATCATCGCCGACGGCGTCAGCTTCGTCTCGGCGCGCACCGCGCTGCTGGACGTCTACCTGGTGGTGTTCGTAGTCGCTGCCTTCGGGGCGCTGATCGTGGACCGCGATCAGGTCCGGGAACGGATGCACGTCGCCCTGATGGAGGGCCGGATCGGCGAGACCCCGTGGGGCCCGCGACTCGGGGTGCGCTGGTGGCGGTTCGGTGCCGGCGTGCTGATGGGCCTGGCGTGTGCCACCAAATGGTCCGGGCTGTACTTCATCGCCTTCTTCGGGGTGATGATGCTGGCCTTCGATATCGCCGCCCGGCGCCAGTACCGAGTGCCGCGACCGTGGCTGGGCACGCTGCGCCGCGACACCCTGCCCGCGGTGTACGCGTTGGGACTGATCCCGTTCCTGGTCTACCTGGCCTCTTACGCGCGTTGGTTCGCCTCCGAGACCGGGGTGTACCGGCATGAGGTGGGCCGCACCATCGGCGAGGGCGGTCTGCTGCCCGACGCGATCCGCTCGCTCTGGTACTACACGTCCTCGGTGTACAAGTTCCATTCCGGGCTGACCAATGCCGCGGGCAACCACCATCCGTGGGAGTCCAAGCCGTGGACGTGGCCGATGTCGCTGCGGCCGGTGCTCTACGCCATCGATCAGCAGAACGTGCCGGGCTGTGGCGCGGAATCCTGCGTGAAGGCGGTGATGCTGGTCGGCACCCCGACCATGTGGTTCATCGCGGTGCCGGTGCTGCTGTTCGCGTTGTGGCGGACCTTCGTGCGCCGCGACTGGCGTTATGCCGCGGTGCTGGTCGGATACTCGGCCGGCTTCCTGCCCTGGTTCCTCGATATCGACCGGCAGATGTACTTCTTCTACGCGACGACGATGGCGCCGTTCCTCGTGATGCTGATAGCGCTGATACTCGGCGACATCCTGTATCAGCCCCGGCAGAACGCCGAGCGACGAACCCTGGGCCTGATCGCGGTGAGTATGTATGTGGCGCTGGTAATCACCAACTTCGCCTGGCTCTACCCCATCCTGACCGGGCTGCCGATATCGCAGACCACCTGGCATCTGCAGATCTGGCTGCCGTCCTGGCGTTAGCTCGCGTCCCTTTTGCGTCGAAATAGAATTCCACGACGCTGAATCAGCCTGTGGACAACTGTGGCTTCTGACTCGTCACAGCGTCCGTCGTGTCGGACCCCTCGCTCAACGTCAACCGCATGAACATTTTCATCGGCACCGAAGCGCTACACAACGGCAGCGTCTCCGAAGCACAGCTGCGGACCGGATACATCCGGGTCTTTCGCAACGTCTACCGATCACGCGATTCCGAGGCGTCGCTTCATACGAACACGGTCGGGGCGTGGCTCTGGTCGAATCGTCGCAGCGTCATCACAGGGCGTGCAGCAGCGGCACTTCACGGGTCACGTTGGGTCAACGACGCTGCGCCGGTCGAGCTCATCTACTACAACAACCATCAGCCGCGCGGAATCCTCACCCGCAAAGAAACACTCACGCACCACGAGGTGATCGAACTGCACGGGATGGCGGTGGCATCGCTGGCGCGGACCGGCTTCGATCTCGGCAGACACCTGCCACTGGCGGACGCCGTGTCGCATCTGGACGCACTCGCCAATGCCACCGGGTTGCGCGGCAGTCAGATCCTGCCCTTCGCCGACCTGTACAAAGGAGCGCGTGGCGTTCGACAACTGCGCAAAGCGATCGACCTCATGGACGGCGGTGCCCAGTCACCCCAGGAATCCCGGCTACGCCTCCTGCTCGTGGAGGCCGAGTTCCCTCGCCCGCAGACGCAGATACCGGTCTGGGACGGCGGGGACCCGCCGTTCGCCTACCTCGACATGGGCTGGGAACATCTGAAGATCGCCGTGGAGTACGACGGCCGACATCATCAGACCGATCGTGGTCAGTACGTCAAGGACATCGGGCGCCTGCGCAGGCTCGAACAGCTCGATTGGATCATCGTCCGGGTCGTCGCCGAGGACCGGCCCGGTCAGATCATCGACCGAGTCAGCGACGCGTGGACACGTCGCGGCGCCGAGAAAGAAGCCACTGTCGTGAATCCGGCCGCTTGACGTCGTGGAATTCTATTTCGGGGCAGAAGGGTCTAGTCGC
>JBPPMV010000294.1:0-3358 GCA_051306235.1 Mycobacterium sp.
GGCCAGCGCCTCGCTCAACGGCACCACCCGCGGGTCCGTCACCAGCAGGCTGCGGCCCTCGATCTGAACCCGCCCCGACCCCGACGCCTGCAGGTTGCGCACCCAGTCGGTGCCGGTGCCATACGGCAGTAACACCGCCACCCCGTCGGCGGTCGGGAAGGCCGTCACCGGTGTGCGGTAATCCTTTCCGGACCGGCGCCCGACATGGTCGACCGCCGACCACAACGGCAGGTAGCCGGCCAGCGGCTCCACCAGCCGATTGACGTACTTGCGGTTGACCTCGGCACGTTGTCGCGCGAACAGCATGGCCGAAATTCTAGAGCTGCCCGACGGCTCCCGCGGGATTGCTGCACACATTGCGCAGCAGATCTTCGAACTGCGCCAGCAGATTCCGGATCAGTTCCGCGCTGTACAACGCGGTGCGGTAGCTCGCCTCCAGCACCATGGCGGAGCCGTTGTCGACGACGTTGATGAACAGTTCGAACGTCTCGGCCTGGCGCACCAGCGTTTCGTACCCGACCGTCAACCCGGTGTGCCGAATGTCGTCATCGCGTACGTCGATGTTGAACACGACGCTGACCAGCGGCGGCCGGTTACCGTCCCGGGTGAGGTTCAGCTGCGGCATCAGGGTGCCGATGCTGACGCCCTGGTGGTCGAACGCGTCCAGCAGCGCACCGCGGGTGCCCCGCAGCGCGTCGGTGAAGCTGTCGGCGCCACTGATCTGCAGCCGCAACGGCAGCAGGTTCACGCAGTGACCCACCAACTGCCCCTGGTCGTGGAAGGACTGCCCGGCCGCCGCCAGACCGATCACCAGATCGTCCTGACCGGTGCGCTGCTGCAGCAGACCGGCGAAGCCGGTCAGCATGGTGGCCACCAGGCTCGCGCCGTGCGCACTGCCGACGGAACGCAACCGGGCGACCAGTTCGCCGTCCAGCGGCCGGTCCACCCGGGCCGCGCTCAGATCGTCATCCGCGGCGCCGGGCCGATCACCCGGAATCCGCGGCGGCGGGGGCACCTCGCTGAGCTGCTTGAGCCAATAGTCCTGGTGCAGTTGACCATCACGGGATTGCAGGAAGTGGTGCTCGACGGCGGCGTAGTCGGCGTAGCGCGGTGCGGCAGCCAATCCGGCCTCGCGCTTCTCCACCTGTGCCGAGTACAGCTCGGCGAGCTCGCTCAGCGCGACCGCACCCGACCAGCCGTCGCACACCGCGTGATGGGTGACGAACAGCAGCTCATGCGCCTCGGCACCCAACCGGATCAGCCGGAATCGGGCCAGCGGTCCGTTGCGGAGATCGAAACGAGTGGTCATCTCGTGATCGCGCACCTGGGCCACCGATGCGGCACGGGCCGCATCGTCGAGCCCGGAAAGATCGTGCACCGGCAGGTCGAGGTGCACCTTCGTGTCGATCAACAGCGACCGGCCGTCACGGGAGAACCGGGCGCGCAGCGACTCATGCCGGTCCAGCAGTGTCTGCAGCGCATATCGTAGGGCCTGCCCGTCCAGCGGTCCGGCCAGGCTCAGGCTCAGCCCCTCGTTGTAGGCGATGCTGTTATTGCCGACGAACCGGGCGGCCAACCAGACCTCACGCTGAGATTCGGTGCTGGGCAACGAGATCGTGGCGCCGTCCTCGCTCACGGTGGCGCCGAACAGTTCTGCCGTCGGCGTCACATCATCGAAGAAGCCACCCTGCTTCATCTGCGCGATGGCGTAGGAGAATCCGTCGACGATGTGCTGGATCTCGGCAGCCCCGTGCTCGGTGGTGAGGTAGTTCGGCCGGGCATCCCAGGCGTTGATCCCGGCCTCGCGCAGGAAGTAGTAGAACAGCTCACCGAAGGCGAGTTCCTGGGTCCATTCCGGCTTCATCAGCGATCCGAACCGGCCGATGTGCATCGGCACGCCCTCGGACCGGAACAACCCGTTCAACCGGTCCACCAACCCGGCCGCGGTGGCGTTGACCCGTTCCTGCAGACCGGGATTGGCCTTCATGTGCTTGAGGGTGGCGTGCACGACGGCCATCGTCAGCGGATGCCGAACGAAGGTTCCTGCGAAGTAGGTGACACCGACCTCGGGCATCGATTCATCCCCGAACTGCCAGCTGCCGCCGTCGAGGGCGTCCATGAAACGGGCGGTGCCGGCCAGTGCGCCGACCGGCAAACCTGCACCGAAAACCTTTCCATAGCAGCCGATATCGGCCTTGACACCCCACACGCCCTGGGCGCCGGCCCAGTGCACGCGGAAACCGCACACCACTTCATCCATGATGAGCGCGGTACCGCTCTCATCGCAGATTTTGCGGACTTCGCGCACATAGTCGGCGGGCTGCAGATCGGGTTTGCGCGACTGCACCGGCTCGATGAGCACCGCGGCCAGATCATGGGCCCGTTCGCGTAGCACCGCAAGAGATGCCGCGGTGCCGTACTCCAGCACGATGGTGTTGGCGACGCTCTCCTGCGGGACGCCGGGCGCGGCGGGCACGGTGCGGCCACTGGGTGTGCTGCGCACCAGCACCTCATCGGTGATGCCGTGGTAATCGCCCTCGTGCTGCACGATGAGGTTGCGCCCGGTGACGGTGCGGGCCAGCCGGATCGCGGCCAGCACCGCCTCGGAACCGGTGTTACAGAACGCGACCCGCTCATGGCCGGTCATCTCGCCGAACAGCTTCGCGCATTCACCGGCGATCGGGTTCTGCGGGCCGATGATGATATCGCGCTCGATCTGGGCGTGCACCGCGTCCACCACGAAATCCGGACGGTGTCCGAAGAACACCGAGCCAAAACCGTTGGTGATGTCGACGTAGTCGTTCCCGTCGATATCGGTGAACCGCGGGCCCTTCGAGGTGTCCGAGACGATCGGGTAGACGAGGTCCTTCCACAGCGGGCGGAATCCCGATACCGCACGCGGGTCCGCAAGATGCGGCCGGTGTTCGTCGGCGTAGGCGCGGCTCCCGGCGGTCCGGGCGGTGTAGCGCGCCACGAAGTCGTCCAGCGCTTCGCGTTGCCGGGGGGTCAGCGCCTCGTCGGCACTCTTCTTGATCCGGGCGCCGGCGCCGAAGACCTTGGGCGCCGGGCTGTCTGCGCCGCTGTCGAGGTGCAGCAGATGCGCGGCCAGGCCGGCGGGGGTGGGGAACTCTTCGAGCAGCTGCCGGAACCGCAGTGACACCGAGCGGCGCTGGTTGATCTGGGTGGTGATCTGGGTCAGCAACAGCGAGTCGAACCCCATCTCCAGGAAGGAGCGGTGATCATCGTCGGGCCCGATGTCCACCCCGGCCACCTCGGCGAACAGGGTCCGCACGAAGGTCGTCATCCGATCGGCCGGATCGGCCTCGATGATCTCTTCCTCTGCAGGCGTTTCCACTGC
>JBPPMV010000295.1:0-4099 GCA_051306235.1 Mycobacterium sp.
GAGTTCACCATCTCCATCGCGCAGTTCGGCTCGACCCGCAGCATCAACGCCGGCGTCGCCGCCGGAATCGCCATGCACGCCTGGATCCGTACGCATGCCGACACATCCCGGGCCTGGTAGGGCAGGATCTAAGCCATGGTTCAGGTGTGGGCAAATCGTGCAGCCAGTTCCGAAGCCGCAATCACCAAGCGGCACCTCAGACGGTTGTGGGGGCTGCCGGGGACGCAGCTCGGTGTGGTGGCCTGGCCCGCGGCCCGCAAGCAGACCCTGTTCGGCACCTGGCACTACTGGTGGCAGGCGCACCTGCTGGACTGTCTGGTCGACGCGCACCTGCGTGATCCGCAGCCGCAACGCCTGACCCGCATCAACCGTCAGATCCGCGGGCACCGCATCCGCAACAACGGTCGCTGGACCAACGACTACTACGACGATATGGCCTGGCTGGCGCTGGCGTTGGAACGCTCAGGGCGCCTCTGCGATATCGGCAGGCCCAAGGCGCTGGACACGCTGGCCGAGCAGTTCCTCAACTCGTGGGTGCCAGAGGACGGTGGCGGGATCCCGTGGCGCAAACAGGACCAGTTCTTCAACGCACCGGCCAACGGGCCCGCCGGCGTCTTCCTGGCCCGGCACGACCGGCTGCGCCGGGCCCAGCAGATGGCCGACTGGATCGAGGAGACGCTGGTCGACCCGGAGACCCACCTGGTGTTCGACGGGGTCAAGGCCGGCTCGCTGGTGCGCGCCCAGTACACCTACTGCCAGGGCGTGGTGCTCGGGCTCGAGGTGGAACTCGCCAAGCGCACCGAGGACCCCGAGCACGCCGAGCGGGTGCATCGCCTGGTGGCCGCGGTCCGCGAGCAGATGACCGCCGACGGGGTGATCCGCGGCGCGGGCGGCGGTGACGGCGGGCTGTTCAACGCCATCCTGGCCCGCTACCTGGCCTTCGTCGCGACCGATCTGCCCGGCACGACCGCCCAGGACGAGACGGCCCGCGCCACCGCGCGGGAGGTGGTGCTCAGCTCCGCGCAGTCGGCCTGGGACTACCGCCAGACCGTCGACGGACTCCCACTGTTCGGCCCGTTCTGGGACCGCAATGCCGTGGTGCCGGGATCGGTGACCGGGGATGCCGAATTCGTAGAGGGTGCGGTCAATGCGTCCCAGGTTCCCGAGCGCGACCTGTCGGTGCAGCTGTCGGGCTGGATGCTGATGGAGGTCGCGCACACGCTCGACACAGGCACCGACACCGAGTGATCCGCCGCATCCCGACCGCCGCCCGTAGCGGCGAGAACACTGCTGCCGCGCTGCTGCTGGCGTTTACCCTGCTGGCCATTCTCTGGTCCAATTCGCCATGGGCGCAAAGCTATACGGACTTCTGGGACACCCATCTCGGGGTGACGTTCGGCAGCATGCACGCCGAGATGACCGTCAAACATCTGGTCAACGACGCCCTGATGACCTTCTTCTTCTTCTTCGTCGGGCTGGAGGTGAAGAGCCAGTTCGCCATCGGTGAACTCACCGACCGCTCCCGTGCCGCGGTCCCGGTGCTCGCCGCACTGGCCGGACTCATCGTCCCCGCGTTGGTCTTCTTCCTGTTCAACCCCAGCGGGGAGGACGCCCGGGCCTGGGGTGTGGTCATCTCCACCGATACCGCCTTCCTGGTCGGTGCGCTGGCCATCATCGGACCCAAACACCCGGCGCGACTTCGCACCTTCCTGTTGACGCTGGCCGTCGTCGACGATGTCGGCGCACTGCTGGCGATCGCGCTGTTCTACTCCGAACAGGTCCTTATCTGGCCGCTGGTGATGGCGGTGGCTCTCATCGCGGCCATCGCCGCGGTGCGCCTGCTACCGGCCGGCCGCGGTCCCGCCTACTTCGTGCTGGGGCTCGGGCTGTGGCTGGCGCTGTTCATCGGCGGCGTGCACCCCACCCTCGCGGGTGTCGCGGTGGCACTGCTGATTCCGGTGTTCACTCCCGAACGTGACCGGGTGGAGGAGGCCGCGGAGGTGATGAGCGCCTTCCGGCAGTCCCCGAACTCCGAGTACGCCAGGGCGGCGTCACGCAGCCTGCGCGAATCGATCTCGATCAACGAACGCCTGCAGACCGGGTTCGGGCCCTACGTGTCCTTCCTGGTGCTGCCGCTGTTCGCGCTCGCCAACGCCGGCGTGCAGTTCAACTCCGACACCATCAGGATGGCCGTCACCTCGCCGCTGACCTGGGGTGTGATCGCCGGTCTGGTGGTGGGCAAGCTGGTCGGCATCACGGCCGCGACGGCGCTCGTGCGGGCCACCGGTATCGGCCAGTTGGCCCCGGGGTTGACGCTGCGCCGTGTCGCCGGTGGTGCCGCACTGTCCGGTATCGGCTTCACCATCTCGCTGTTCATCGTCGATATCGCCATCACCGACCCGGTGAAACAGGATCTGGCCCGGGTGGGTGTGCTGGTGGCCTCGGTTGTGGCATTCGGGCTCGGGTGGCTGCTGTTCACCGTCACCGACCGGCTCAGCCCGCCGGTTGCGGTGGGCGCCACCCTGATCCGCGAGGTGGACCCCGAACGCGACCATATCGCCGGTAACCCGAATGCGCCGCTGACCCTGGTGGAATACGCTGACTTCGAGTGCCCGTTCTGCAGCCGCGCCACCGGCTCGATCGATGAGGTGCGTGCGCATTTCGGTGAGCGGCTGCGCTACGTGTGGCGCCACCTGCCGCTGGAGCGGGTCCATCCGCATTCGGCGGACGCCGCACGGGCCAGTGAGGCGGCCGCCCTGCAGGGCCGGTTCTTCGAGATGGGTGCCCGGATGTTCGAGATGCAGGACCACCTGGAGTGGCAGCACATCTACCGCTACGCCGACGGAGTCGGGTGTGATATCGGCAAATTCGACGAGGACCTGGGATCGGCGAAGGTGCTGCACCGGGTGCGCGACGATGTCGACGATGCCGAACTGATGGATCTGAACTCGACGCCGACCTTCTTCGTCAACGGCAAGCGGCATACCGGGCCCTACGATGCGGCCAGCCTGATCCGGGCGCTCGAGGGTTAGGCCTGCTCGGCGAGCGGGCCCTCACCGGCGTCCTTGGCGGCCTTGCGGCGCTTGTACCACTCGATGGCGATCGGTAGCACCGACAACAGCACGATGCCGATGACGATGGGCTCCAACAGCTTCTGGATGATCTCGAACCGGCCCAGCCAGTAGCCCAGCAGCGTCAGGCCGCAGCCCCAGACGATCGCACCCACGGCGTTGTACAGCGTGAACACCGCGTAGTTCATCTTGGCCGCACCGGCAGTGATGGGTGCGATGGTGCGCACGATCGGCACGAAGCGGGCCACGACGATCGCGAACGGGCCGCGCTGTTCGAAGAAGATGTGCGCCTCGTCGAGGTATTTCTGCTTGAGGAACCGCGCGTTGGGCTTGAACATCGCGGTGCCGACATTGCGGCCGATCCAGTAGCCGACTTGTGCGCCGAGTATCGCCGCGATGGGAATGAAGACCAGTAGCTGCCAGAGCTGGAAGTCTGTATTGGCGACATTGCCCTCGGCGGACTCGGTCGCGATACCGGCGGCCAGCATGCCCGCCACGAACAGCAGCGAGTCGCCGGGAAGGATCGGGAACAGCACCCCGGATTCGACGAAGACGACCACGAGCAACCCGACCAGGGCCCATGTTCCGAAGTAACTCAGGAGGTTGATCGGATCCAGGAAGTCCGGCATCAACGCGAGGTGGGTGGTGGTCATGGTGCCCCAAGATACCGGCTGCCGATCAAGGGCAGGCCACGGCGATCTGGTAGCTGGAGTCGACGACCCGCGCCGGGTCGGCCGAATCGGTGCCGCTGGCCGATCCGGTGACGACCACCGTGGCACCGTTGCGGTACGCCGTCGGCGTCGGTCCGGCGGCTCCGACGGCGAATCCGAGGGCGACACCGCCGACATCGCCGATGCTCACCGATCTGACCGCGGGCATATCGTCATCGGTCACGACCACGGTGACCCCCAGCGAGCTGTCGCCGACGCTGATGGTGATGAGCCCGTCATCGTCGGAGCAGGCCACCGGACCGGTCGGGCCGAGGTCGCCGTTGACGATGACCTGCGCGCGTCCGGGCGGCACTGACG
>JBPPMV010000296.1:0-11859 GCA_051306235.1 Mycobacterium sp.
GACACCAACCAGATACCGATGACGAATAGCGTCAACCGGTCGAGGTTCTTCTCCACGACGGTCGAACCGGAGAGGCTGGACTGCACGCCACCACCGAAGAGCGTCGACAGACCGCCACCCTTGGCCCGATGCAGCAGTACGAGCAGCACCACCAGAAGACTGGTGATGATCAGCACGATCTGCAGCGCGAGTTCCATGACGGAGAGTTTACCGGGTGGGTTTCCCTCTTTCCGGAGCGACCCGTGTTACGGGAGTGGCCCGCCGGCGGCGATCGCCGACAAGGTCGCGAACTGCTCACCGTCCAGCGAGGCACCACCGACCAGTGCGCCGTCCACATCGGTCTGACCGACGATCTCGCCGACGTTCTTGGCGTTGACGGAGCCGCCGTAGAGCACCCGCACCGACGCCGCGACGTCGATCGATGCCAATTCGGCGAGCTCGACCCGGATCGCGGCGCAGACTTCCTGCGCGTCCGCGGCGCTGGCCACCCGGCCGGTGCCGATCGCCCACACCGGCTCGTAGGCGATCACCACGTTGCCGATCTGCTCGGCGGACAACCCGGCCAGCGAACCGCGCAGCGAGTTGACGTTGTAGGCGACGTGATCGCCGGCCTCACGGACCTCCAGTGCCTCGCCGATGCACACGATCGGGGTGAGCCCGTGTTTGAGGGCGGCAGCGGCCTTGGCCGCCACCAGCGCGTCGTCCTCATGGTGATAGGTACGACGCTCGGAGTGCCCGACGACGGCGAAAGTGACGCCCAGCTTGGCCAGGAACGACCCGCTGATCTCACCGGTGTAGGCACCCGAATCATGCTGGGACACATCCTGCGCCCCGTAGGTCAGCCGCAACTTGTCACCGTCAACCAGGGTCTGCACACTGCGCAGATCGGTGAACGGCGGGATGACGGTGACGTCGACCTTGTCGAAGTACTTGTCCGGCAAGGCGAATGCGATCTTCTGCACCAGTGCGATGGCCTCGAAGTGATTGAGGTTCATCTTCCAGTTGCCGGCGATGAGCGGTTTGCGGGCCATGTTTCTACGACTCCAGTACTTCTATTTCAGGACGTTGATACCGGGCAGGGTTTTGCCCTCGAGGTATTCCAGCGATGCGCCACCGCCGGTGGAGATGTGCGAGAAACCGTCGTCGGGCAGGCCGAGTTGGCGTACCGCGGCCGCCGAGTCTCCGCCGCCGACCACGCTGAACGCACCCTTGCCCGTGGCACCGATGATCGCCTCGGCAACCCCCTTGGTACCCGCGGCGAACGCCGGGAACTCGAACACACCCATCGGGCCGTTCCAGAACACCGTTTTGGCGTTGGACAGCAGTGCGGCGAATCGCTTCACCGACTCCGGGCCGATGTCCAGGCCCATCTTGCCGTCCGGGATCTGATCGGCGGACACCGTCTCCGGTGTCGCATCGGCCGCGAACTTGTCGGCCACCACGATGTCCACCGGCAGGTGGATCACATCACCGTAGGTTTCCAGCAGCTTCTTGCAGGTATCGATCATCTCCTCCTGCAGCAGCGAGGTACCGACTGAAAGCCCCTGTGCGGCAAGGAATGTGAAACACATACCGCCGCCGATGACGATGCTGTCGGCCTTGGTGGCCAGATTCTCGATGACGGCGAGCTTGTCGGACACCTTGGACCCGCCCAGCACCACGGCGTAGGGCCGCTGGGTCGAGCTGGTCAGCTGCTCCAGCACCTTGACCTCGGTGGCCACCAGCGTGCCCGCGTAATGCGGCAGCAGGGTGGCGACGTCGTATACCGAGGCTTGCTTACGGTGCACCACACCGAAACCGTCGGAGACGAATGCCCCCGGCGAACCGTCTGCGCCCTCGACCAGCCCGGCGAGCGCCTTGGCCAGGGCCGATCGCTCGGCATCGTCCTTGCTGGTCTCGCGCGCGTCGAAGCGGATGTTCTCCAGCAACAGCACATCACCGTCGGTCAGACCCTCGGCGCGGGCCAGCGCGTCGGTGCCGACCACATCACCGGCGAGCTGAACGTGGCGACCGAGCTGCTCCCCCAGTGCCGCGGCGACCGGGGCCAGGGAGAACTTCGGGTCCGGCTCACCCTTCGGGCGGCCCAGGTGCGCGGTCACGACCACCTTGGCGCCGGCCTCGGCCAGCGCCTTCAGTGTCGGCACCGAGGCGATGATGCGGCCCTGATCGGTGATGGCACCCGAGTCGTCGAGGGGGACGTTGAGGTCGGAGCGCACGAGGACGCCCCGACCTTCCACACCCTCGGCCAGCAGTTCCTGCAGAGTCGAGACAGTCATGTCTTGTCTGTTTCCCGTCGCTTCGCTCGCCCGGGTTAGAGCGACTTACCGACCAGGGCAACCAGATCCACGAGGCGGTTGGAGTAGCCCCACTCGTTGTCGTACCAGGAGACGACCTTGGCCTGGTTGTCGATGACCTTGGTCAGACCCGAGTCGAAGATCGAGCTGTGCGGATCGGTGACGATATCGCTCGACACGATCGGAGCGTCGTAGTACTTGAGGATGCCCTTGAGCTTGCCCTCGGAGGCGGCCTTGAGCGCCGCGTTGATCTCGTCGGCGGTGCCGGCCTTGGCCAGCTCGACGGTCAGGTCGGTGACCGAACCGGTGGGGATCGGCACCCGCAGCGCGTAGCCGTCCAGCTTGCCCTTGAGCTCCGGCATGACCAGGCCGATGGCCTTGGCCGCACCGGTGGAGGTGGGCACGATGTTCAGGGCGGCAGCGCGGGCGCGGCGCAGGTCGCTGTGCGGACCGTCCTGCAGGTTCTGATCCTGGGTGTAGGCGTGGACGGTGGTCATCAGGCCCTTGACGATGCCGAACTCGTCGTTGAGGACCTTGACCAACGGGCCGAGGCAGTTCGTGGTGCACGAGGCGTTGGAGATGATGTTCTGGCTGCCGTCGTACTTGTCATCGTTGACACCGATCACGATGGTGATGTCCGGGTCGGTGGCCGGCGCGGAGATGATGACCTTCTTGGCGCCCGCGTCGAGGTGGCCCTTGGCCTTGGCGGCATTGGTGAAGATGCCGGTCGACTCGACCACCACGTCGACGCCCAGGTCGCCCCAGGGAAGTTCGGACGGGCCGGCCTTGACCTCGAGTGCCTTGATCTTGTGGTCGCCGACGACGATGACGTCCTCGCCTTCGAGGCTGACGTCGTAGGGCAGCCGGCCCAGGATCGAGTCGAACTTGAGAAGGTGCGCGAGGCTCGCGTTGTCGGTGAGGTCATTGACCGCGACGATCTCGATGTCGGTGTTGTTGCCCAGCGCCTTCTGCGCATCGAGGGCACGGAAGAAGTTGCGGCCGATTCGGCCGAAGCCGTTGACGCCTACCCGGATAGTCACGGTGTCTCTCCTAGATTGTCGAGGGAAATCGCGGTGAACTGCTCGCAGCCCAGCCTAGTGGTGACGGTTTCAGCACGCGCACGCTGGTCAGATGCCTTCGCCGGAGCGCTCCCACGCTCAGGGCTGAAGCGCAGCTCGCTTCGCCCCCGACGGGCAATGCTCTTCAACTCCCCGCCTGGCAGCATTCATGAATATTCTCGGCGGTCCACCCGCTCCCATATTCATGGTTCATCCGCTCCCGCATATCGGACATCAAATTTCGGCGCTTCTCGCATTTCCGAGCGAGTTCGGAAAAGGCTGCAAAGGGATCACCCAGGAAGCAGGCCTTCGACACGGTGCCGTGAGTAATACCTATGCGCTCTATGTGCAGCGCCAATGAATTTGCTGTGCGAAACATTAGAGCGTCACAAAAATTTGCCATATTTGGGTATTTATGCGGTCTCGCAAACTGCCCGAAGGAATTAATTACCTGGCTGAAGCGGATTTTAAGAGTATGTCGGCATACAACGCACCCGAGCCCGTACTTTGCGAAAATCCAGGCTAGAGTGAATTTGCGCTGATCGCAATAATTAACTTTGCATAGAGCTTGACGGCACCAGACACATGCCTTTAAATCAGACGGCAGCAATCAGATTCGCGAGTTTCGACTAACGCCATGAATGCAATTAATTCTGTCTGCGAATGGAGATCTGGCCATGTTCGATCGGTGCGTGCACGTTTTCGGCCGCCTCCATATGGGTGTCGCCTCGGTACTGCTTGTCGCTTTCATGAGTCCGTCGCCGGAGATACCGGTACGCGACGAATTCAGGGTGCAGGCACAGTCATATGCCTTTCACCTGACCGCCACCATCGACACGTCATCGTCAACCGTCGGCATCGCGGATTCCGGCCTGTACTTCATGACCGAGGCCGAACTGACCAGGGCCATGGAAGAACTGCAGGCACTGGGCGTGACCCAGATCCGGGTCTTCCTGCCGTGGCGCGCCATGGAACCTTCCGAAGAAACCTATGAATGGACCCAGGCCGACCAGTTGCTCGACATGGCCGAGTCATATGGGATAGCGGTCGTCGCATCCGTCACCAGTACGCCGACTTGGGCATCGGACTACGGGGGTGTGGTCGCCAACGGCGAACCCACCAGCAGCACCGCCTATGCGGATTTCGTTGCCGCGCTGGCCGATCGGTACGGCACCGCGGCGAACGACGGCGAGGCGAAGATCGCGGCCTACGAGATCTGGAACGAGCCCAACGGCTTCACCGGTTGGTACCCCGAGCCCGACGCCGAGCAGTACACGGAGTTGTTGAAAGCGGCCTATACCGCCATCAAGGCCGTCGATCCGGCAGCAACGGTGATCGGCGGCGTGCTCGGCGCGGGCATCTCGATCGGCACGCTCACCGTGAATCCAGTGACATTCCTGACCGAGATGTACGAAGCGGGTGCCGCGGGCTATTTCGACGCGCTGTCATTTCATCCGTACAACTACACGAGCACACTCTCGGCGGGCACCACCTTCGCGAACTCCGCGATCAAGCAATTGACCGAACTGCGTGAACTCATGAACGCCAACGGCGATGCCGAAAAGCTGATCTGGGTCACCGAGTACGGGCAGCCATCGACCCAGGTCAGCGAGGAGAACCAGGCTGCCTACATTGCGGACTTTCTCGCGACCTGGGCTGAGCTGACCGGTGTCGGCCCCGCATTCCTGTACTCACTGATCGATACGGCAACGGGTTCGTCAACAGCAGAGGACAACCTCGGACTGTTCACCGATGATTGGACGCCCAAGGCGGTGGTGGAGGTCATCAAGGCCTGGATCGCCGGCGAAACCACCCCCGTCGACCCCGGTGAGGTCGACTCAGGCTCGGTCGCCGACATCATCACCGCGTTGGTGCGTGCCGCGCAGAGTTTCGTGGTGAGTATCGCGGCGATGGTGACGAGTGCGCTCGACGGTGTCACCGAATTCGTCCGCGGCGTGGTCGACGCGGTGATCGGACTTGCGGGCGCGCTGAACCCGGCAGCCGGGTCGTCGACTGCCACAACCCGTTCCGTCACCATGACCGTCGACACCGGCACCGGCGACGACACATCGGCTGTGCCCGTTGCCGAGAGAGAGAACGGCATCGTCCATGGCACTGCAGTGTTCGACGGCGAATCGACCGTCTCCGGCGAGACGGCGCCGACCGCCGAAGCCGACGTGAGCACCGAGGCCAACGTGTCCATCGATGCCGCCGTTACAGCGGAGAGTGCCGAGTCCACCGCCGAGGTCACCGAGGTCACCGAGATGACCGACGTCACCGAGGTCACCGAGATGACCGAGCAGGCAACGGCACCCGACGAGGAGCCGAACGCAGCCGCTGAACCTGCCGTCACCGGCGAGACGACGGACATGCCCGCTGCAACCGATACCGAGGAGGCCGCGGTCGCGCCGCCGCACACCCGCAAGGTCGGCCCGCGGCCGATACAGCGAACCAGGGATCACGCCGTCCGGCAGCGCATATCTGGGGTGGCCAACGGTCGCAACGCCGGGAACAGCGCAGATAGCGGCACGCCGACCGACCGCACCCCTGCGTCCCGCAGCGCCGGCCCGGCTGACTGACCGATACCAGCCTGACCGGCCGGTGCATTCGGTCAGCGCCCGCCGGTCAGGCGTCCTCGAGCAGATCCGGTGTGACCGCCGACTCGGTATCGGGGATGCCGTCCTGTTTGGCCTTGCGATCGGCCATCGACAACAGCCGCCGGATCCGGCCTGCCACCGCATCTTTGGTCATCGGCGGCTCGGCCAGCCGGCCGAGTTCCTCCAGCGATGCCTGCCGGTGCTCCACCCGCAACCGGCCGGCCTGCGCCAGGTGATCAGGCACGGTGTCGCCGAGGATGTGCAGTGCGCGCTCCACCCTGGCGGCCGCGGCCACCGCGGCCCGCGCCGAGCGGCGCAGGTTCGCGTCGTCGAAGTTGGCCAGCCGGTTGGCGGTCGCCCGGACCTCGCGCCGCATCCGGCGCTCCTCCCAGGTGAGCCGGGTGTCCTGAGCGCCCATCCGGGTCAGCAGGGCGCCGATGGCCTCACCGTCGCGCACCACCACCCGGTCGCTGCCACGCACCTCGCGGGCCTTGGCACTGATCCCGAGCCGGCGCGCCGCACCGACGAGCGCCAGTGCCGCCTCCGGGCCCGGGCAGCTGACCTCCAAGGCGGAGGACCGGCCGGGCTCGGTCAGCGAACCGTGCGCCAAAAACGCGCCACGCCAAGCGGCTTCGGCATCGCTGACGCTGCCGCCGACAACCTGGGCCGGCAGCCCACGTACCGGGCGGCCACGCAGGTCGAGCAGGCCGGTCTGCCGCGCCAACGCTTCCCCGTCCTTCGCGACGCGCACCACATAGCGGGTGCTCTTACGGATCCCGCTGGCCGACAACACGTGCACCACCGCGTTGTAGCCGTACAGGTCATAGATGTCCTTGCGCAGGCGCCGCGCGATGATGCCGAGATCCACCTCGGCCTCGACCACCACCCGGCCGGCGACGATGTGCAGACCACCGGCGAACCGCAGCAGCGCGGAGACCTCCGCGCGCCGCGCACTGACCGAGTTCACGTTCAGACGACTCAGCTCGTCTTTGACCTCGGCCGTCATCGCCACAAGTCTTCTCCCCTTGTTTCGTCAGTTGATCGCTGTACGTGCTCCGCGCCGGGTTGTCTTCCCGGGTCGCTGCGCTCCTGCCCGCCGGCTACGGGAGGGCCGGGTTCGCGGCCACGCAGGCGCACCCCTTCCAGCGCTGCTGCCAGCATCGACGGGTCATGTAACTGTGTACCAGGTCGCGATACCGCCGCAAACTCGACGTTTGCACCGAGCAGACTCGCCGTCCGCGCCAACTGCTCGCGCTCCCGATCGCTGGGCACCCGCGACGCATCGACGATGATGTCGTCCACCTGAAATCCGGGAGCATGCTGCGCCAACACGTGAATATGTCGCTCGGCGGAGAACCCTGCGGTCTCCCCCGGCTCGGCCGCCAGATTGAGTACCAGCGCCCGGCGCGCGGACGTGGCGTGCAGCGCGGCCGCCAGCCCGGGAACCAGCACATGCGGGATCACACTGGTGAACCACGATCCGGGTCCGAGCACCACCAGATCGGCGGCCATGATCGCGTCGACGGCCTGCCGCGTCGCGGGCGGATCACCCGGTAGCAGCCGAACCCTGCGCACCTGACCGACCGTCGTGGCGACGGCCACCTGCCCGCGGATCACCCGGAACATCCGCGGATCAGATTCCAGGCCCGCGACATCGGCCTCGATCTGCAGTGCGAGCGGGCACATCGGCAGAACCCGGCCCTTGAGGTCCAGGATGCGCCCCAGTTCGTCGAGAGCGGCCACCGGATCGGCGAGTACCTCACTGATCCCGGCCAGCAGCAGGTTCCCGATCGGGTGTCCGGCCAGCGCACCACTGCCACCGAATCGGTGCTGGATGATCGTCGCCCACAGTCGTCCGTGCGGGGAATCAGAGGCCAATGCGGCCAAAGCCATTCGCAGATCTCCCGGCGGCACCACATCGAGTTCGCTGCGCAACCGTCCCGAGGAGCCGCCGTCATCGGCGACGGTGACGACGGCGGTGACATGCGGGGTGAGCCGGCGGGCCGCCGACAGCGTGGCATAGAGGCCGTGCCCACCACCGAGAGCGACTATGCGGGATGTCATGGCTTGACTCCCACGCGTTCCGGTCCTCGCTCGTACCTCGCTGCGATCCTCGCGCGCGCTCGTCTGCGGGCCGTCATTCGCGGCCCAGATCGCGGTGCAGTGCCCGCACCGTCAGATTCTCGTCGGCTCGCAACCGCTCGGCGAGCGCTTCGGCGATGGCCACGCTGCGGTGCTTGCCGCCGGTGCAACCGATCGCCACCGTCATGTACCGCTTGCCCTCCCGGCGGTAACCCTCGATCACCACGCCCAGCAGCCGGTGATAGGTATCGAGGAACTCGGTGGCGCCGTCTTGTCCGAGCACGAAGTCCCGGACCGCGGGGTGCTGTCCGGTGTGCGGGCGCAGCTCGTCGACCCAGTGCGGGTTCGGCAGGAAGCGCATGTCCATCACGGTGTCGGCGTCCATCGGCAGCCCGTACTTGTAACCGAAGGATTCCACCGTGACATTGGTCTCGGCGACGGTCTCACCGCCGAAGGCGCGCTCGATGCTCTCGCGCAGGGCCGGCACCGCCAGCGTCGAGGTGTCGATCACCAGGTCGGCCGTCGCGCGCACCGGCGCCAGCAGGGCCCGCTCGGCCGTAATACCTTCGGCCAGAGTCTGGTTGCCCTGCAACGGATGGCTGCGCCGGTTCTGCTCATAACGGCGCACCAGGATCTCGTCGGCCGCCTCCATGAACAGCACCCGGGGCCAGATACCGCGGGTGGCGAGCTCGTTGCGCACCGAATCGAGATCACCGGTGAAGCCGCGCGAGCGGACATCCATCACCAGCGCCAGCTGGGTGATCCGGGAGCCGGCATCCAGACCCAGATCCACCATGCGCGCGATCAGCTCGGGGGGGAGGTTGTCGGCGACATACCAGCCGAGGTCTTCGAGCACTTTGGCGGCGGTGCCGCGGCCCGCGCCCGACAATCCGGTGACCAGGACGACTTCGATTCCTGATTCCTCGCTCATTCGCTGGTCTGCCACCCCAATAGTTGTTCTGCGTGTTCTTCGGACGTTTCGTTCTCGGCCAGGGCTCGATCATCGTGCAAAATCGGCTCCGGCGTGTCGGAATCGATGGGCGTGTCCGGCAGCTGCTCCGTCGACGCCCCCAACGCAGCCAGCACCGCCTGCGCCGTGGCCACCCCGATCCCGGGGACCGCGATGATTTCCTCGACGCTGGCGGCACGCAACCGCGATACCGAACCGAAGTGCGTCACCAACGCCTTTCGCCGGTGCTCACCCAATCCTCGCACTGAATCCAGCGCCGAGGCCGTCATCCGCTTGGATCGCTTACTGCGGTGGAATGTGATGGCGAAGCGGTGGGCCTCGTCCCGGATGCGCTGCAACAGGTACAGCCCTTCGCTGGTGCGCGGAAAAATGACCGGGTCCGCCCCCTGCCCGGGGACCCAGACCTCCTCGAGCCGCTTGGCCAGCCCGACCACAGCGACATCGGTCACGCCGAGTTCCTCGAGCACCGCGGCGGCGGCATTGACCTGGGGGGCGCCACCGTCGACCACGTAGAGGTTCGGCGGGTAGGCGAACCGGCGCGACTTGCCCTCGGCGACCATCGGCCGCTCGGCGTCGGCGACGTGCCGGGCGAATCGCCGCCGGGTGACCTCGGCGATGGACGCGACATCGTCGGAGCGACCGTCACCGGCGGCCTCCCGTATCGCGTAGTGCCGGTAGTCGGACTTGCGCGGCAGACCATCCTCGAAGACCACCAGCGAGGCCACCACATCGGTGCCCTGCACGTGGCTGATATCGACGCATTCGATGCGCAGCGGCGCATCCTCCAGCTCGAGGGTGTCCTGAATATTCTGCAGCGCTTCGGATCTGGCGTTGAAATCGCCTGCCCGCTTGAGCTTGTGCTGAGCCAGCGCATGCTGGGCGTTGCGCTGCACCGTCTCGGCCAGCGCACGCTTGTCACCGCGCACCGGCACCCGAAGGTCCACCCGCGACCCGCGCAGACCGGTCAGCCAGTCGGTGAGCTGGTCGGCGTTCTCGGGCAGCACCGGAACCAGCACCTGTTTGGGCACCGGGTTGGTCGTCTCATCCTGCGGACCGGCGAAGGCACCGAGTTCGGCCTGGTCGCCATAGAACTGGGTGACGAACTGCTCGACAAGCCGGCTCACATCGGACGCATCCGGCACCGTGCCGTCGGTCGCCGCCGGCTCCGTGCCATCGGTCGCCGCCGGCTCCGTCGCCATCTCGACGACCCACCCACGCTGACCGCGCACCCGGCCGCCACGCACATGGAAGATCTGCACCGCGGCCTCCAGGTCGTCATGGGCGAACGCCACCACATCGGCGTCGGTGCCGTCGCCGAACACCACGGTCTGTTTCTCCAGGGCCCGTTTCAGCGCGCCGACGTCATCGCGCAACCGCGCGGCCCGCTCGAAGTCCAGCGCCTCGGCCGCGACGTTCATCTGCCGCTCCATATCGCGGACCAGCCGGTCGGTCTTACCGGCCAGGAAGTCGCAGAAGTCGAGCACGATCTGGCGGTGCTGTTCGGCACTCACCCGGCCGACACACGGCGCGGCACACTTGTCGATGTAGCCGAGCAGGCACGGCCGGTCGATCTGGCTGTGCCGCTTGAACACTCCCGCCGAGCAGGTGCGGGCCGGGAACACCCGGGTGAGCAGGTCCAGCGTCTCCCGGATGGCCCACGCGTGCGAGTACGGCCCGAAATAGCGCACACCCTTGCGCCGCGGCCCGCGGTAGACGAACAGCCGCGGATACTCCTCGTTGAGGGTCACCGCCAGCACCGGATAGGACTTGTCGTCGCGGTACCGGATGTTAAACCGCGGATCGAACTCCTTGATCCAGTTGTATTCCAGCTGCAGCGCCTCGACCTCGGTGGACACCACGGTCCACTCGACGCTGCCCGCCGTCATCACCATCTGCCGGGTGCGCGGCGCGAGGCCGGAGATATCGGCGAAGTAGGAATTGAGGCGGCTGCGCAGGCTCTTCGCCTTGCCGACGTAGATCACCCGGCCGTGCGGATCGCGGAACCGGTAGACGCCGGGTTCGATGGGTATCGAACCCGGTGCGGGCCGGTAGGTCGCTGGATCGGGCACGGGTCCAGGTTAGAGCGTGGCTATGACGTCGATATACCCGCAGTACATTGACGCTTTTTCTTCGAAGTTCCGGAAAATGTCGTAACTGGCCGCCCCCGGGGACAGCAGCACGACGTCCACATCGGGCAGCGCGGCCGCCACCCGGACCGCCTCTTGCAGGCTGTCCACCGGATGGGTCCGGTCGGGGTGCGCGGCGGCGAATCCGATGCCGATGGCGGCGCCGTTGGTCGGGCCCTGGATGAGGGTGACCCGGCGCTGCCCGCCGCACAGGTAATCGTCGAGCTGGCGGTAGTCGAGCGCCCGGTCCATGCCGCCGACGATCAGTGCGATCTCCTCGTCGGGTCGCATCGCCGCGAGCGCGGCCACCACGGCCTCGCCGGTGGTGGCCAGCGTGTCGTCAATCCAGCGGGTGCCGCCCGTGCGGCGCACCGTCTGCAGGCGGTGCGGCAGGCCGGTGAACGACGCGGCGGCGCTGTCCACCTCCGCATCGGTCACCGGACGACCGAGGACCTGTTCGGCGGCCAGTGCGGCCAGCGCGGCGTTGACGGCGTTGTGCGCATAGGACAGCACCGAATCGCCTGCCGGGGCGCGGACGGTGCCGGGTTCCAGAACACGCAACGGCGGAAAGTCCGAGATTCCCTTGTCCCGAAGGGTGTCAATGACCTCGGGTGTCGTGATGAGGCAGCGTGTCCGGGCGCCGAACACATGCGATTTCGCCTCGTAGTAGGAGTCGATATCGCCGTGGAAGTCGAGGTGGTCCTGGTACAGGTTGGTGATCACCGCCACCGC
>JBPPMV010000297.1:0-7252 GCA_051306235.1 Mycobacterium sp.
TCATCGAGCACCTTGCTGACGACGATCTCGGACACGGGACGCATCAGCCCGTGTTGGCGCACGAGGGGCAGAAATGAATCGGGAAGCAACGCCCCCAGCCGCGGATGTGGCCACCGCAGCAGTGCCTCGACACCGATGACCCGTCCGTTGCGCAGATTCACCTTGGGTTGGTAGGCAACCTCGATGGTGCCGCGATCGACGGCGTCGCGAAGCTCAGCCAGCAGGCGGATGCGCTCGGCTCCCCCGCCCGGGGGCCCGGCCGACCGATGCTTGACGTCGACGTTGTCGACATGCGTCGTGGTCAGGTCGGCGGCGAAGGTTCTGACGCCCGCCGCCGATCGTTTGGCCGCGTACATCGCAAGGTCGGCGCGCGTCATCAGGATCTCCGCGCTCAGGTCCGGCTCATCCTCGGATGCCGTCGCCACACCGAGACTCGGTCGCAGGAAGACCTCGTTGTCATCGACCGCGAACGGCCGCTCGAAAGCCTCGACCACCCGTTGGACGATGATTTCGTGGTCATCGGCATCGCCCTCGAGCAGCATGACGAACTCGTCGCCGCCGAGGCGCGCGACGGTGTCGCCGGGCCGGACGCACTCCAGGAAGCGCTGTCCGGCCCCGACCAACAGCCGATCCGCAACCGGATGGCCCAGGCTGTCATTGACCAGCTTGAAATCGTCCAGATCGATCGAGATCACGGTGATGGGCCGGCAATCGCGGACGCGCAACAGCATCGCATGGTCCAGACGTTCGTTGAACAGTGTTCGATTCGCCAAGCCGGTCAACGCATCTCGCAATGCCTGATCGGCTGCCGCGGCCAGCAACTTTCGGTTGTCCCACGCCGAGAGAATTTGCCGGGCACAGATGACGCAGACGATGAGCTGCACCAGCACACCCTCGAATCCGCGCATCACCACCGGCGGACCGAGGATGCCCGCAAGCAACAAGGGGACATAGGGCAACCACAGCGACGAATGAGACGGCACCGGCGCCGGGCGGTCGGGTGCCGCCTGCGTGCGCCCACTCAGCACCGCCGCGACGGCGAAGAACGCCATTGCGGACGCCCAGAGCAGATCGACGAGATGTCCGGTGCGGTAGCTGCCATCGACGATCAGAAAGGCCAGGGTGACGTCGGCGATGGTGATCAAGGCGATCGCCGCGGTGACCAACGCCAGCGCCACGGGCCTGCGGCGTCGCGAGCGCGCGAGGGCCAGAACCGCGATGGACAGCACCACCACATCGGCCAGCGGAGTGATGAGTGCCAGCGTCAGCTCGACGTTGTTGTCACGAAGGTTGTCGAACACGCGATTCAGGCTGAAAATCCACACCAGCAGAAACAGACAGAGCGACACCGTCAGCGCGTCCAGCGCCAGATGGAGCCGGGAGATCAGAGTTTCGGTCGCGAGTAGGTGGGCCAGGCCGACCGCGATGAGCACGATAAACGCCAGATAAAACAGATCCGCGGGCGAGGGTGACGGCGGCTCGCGCAGCACCACGTCGTACACCAACCAGATCGCGTCACCGATCGTCCATGCCACCAGCGCCGTGGCCAGGATCCCCCAGGCGAGGCGCACGGGTCCGTCGGCCGACCCGGCCGCGATGGCAGCGCGCGCGATAGCGTATGCGGCGAGAGCCACCGAGATGGCGTCATCCACGACGGGTAGCCAGGCCGCGTCGCGGGCGAGCACCATCACCAGCGCGAGCGCCACCACCAGCACGCACGGCACCGCAATCGCCGCGATGTCCCGCGGCGACAATCGGCCAGCGTCCACCAGCTCACCCCCCGCGAACCATTGTGCTACCGGCACTCACGGTAACGGTGGGGCGGACATGCCGCAGATCACACCGGGGTTTCACCGCAATCAGTTCGTGGCGGATTTGTCCTCGCTGAGCACCTCGGCGTGCATGTCCTCCAGCGAGACGCCATTGGTCTCACGCACCCACTTGGTGACGAACACGAACGACAGCACCGCGCACAGCGCGTAGAAACCGTAGGCCAGGCCCAGGTTGTTGCGCAGTTCGGGGAAGGTCACCGTGATGGCCCAGTTGGCCGCCCACTGACCGGCCGCGGCCAGGCCCAGCGCCGCGGCCCGGATGCGGTTGGGGAACATCTCGCCGAGCAGCACCCACACCACCGGGCCCCACGACATACCGAACGCGACCACGAACAGGTTGGCGGCCACCAGCGCGATCACACCGGAGGCACCGGGCAGGCTCGGTGTCCCGTCGGCGTTCACCGCGGCGTTGGCGAAGATCACCGCCATGGTGGCCAGCGTGACCGCCATACCGGCGGACCCGATCAGCAGCAGCGGCTTGCGGCCGATCTTGTCGATCAGGGCGATGGCGATCAGAGTGGTCAGCACGTTGATCACCGACGTGATCACGGTGTAGACCGCGGACTCGTCGGCGCTGAAACCGACCGCCTGCCAGAGCACATTGGAGTAGTAGAAGATCACATTGATACCGACGAACTGCTGGAAGATCGACAGGCCCACGCCCACCCAGACGATGCCGTAGATACCACCGGTCGGTTTCTTGAGGTCGCGCCAGGACGGCTTGTCCTCACGCTCCAGCGTGTCCCGGATGCGGGTGATGGTGATTTCCAGGTTCTTCTCCCCGAGAAGCATGCTGAGAACCTTGCGTGCTTCCGGGATCTTGTGGCTGGCAACGAGATAGCGCGGCGACTCCGGGATGGTGAACGCCAGCACGCCGTACAGCACGGCAGGCACTGCCATCGCCAGGAACATCCAGCGCCAGGCGTCGAGCCCGAGCCAGAGGACTTCGTTGGGCCCGCCGGCCGCCCACTGCAGCAGCCAGTTGACGACGAAGGACGCGAAGATGCCGAGCACGATCGCCAATTGCTGTAGCGAGCCCAACCTTCCACGGATATGCGGAGGTGAGGTCTCGGCGATGTAGGCGGGCGCGATGACCGAAGCGACGCCGACGCCAACGCCACCGACAATGCGGAACAGCACCACCGTCCAGACCTCGTGCGCGAGACCTGTTCCGAAGGCGCTGATGAGGAACAGCACGGCCGCGATCTTCATGACCGCGATGCGGCCGATCTTGTCCGCGATACGGCCCGCCGTCATGGCGCCTGCCGCAGCGCCGAGCAGAGCCGAGGCCACCGCGAAACCCAGTTCGGCGTTACCGATACCGAAGTCTTCCTGGATCGAGGACACCGCGCCGTTGATCACCGCGCTGTCATAGCCGAAAAGCAGGCCACCCAGCGCGGCCACACCCGCGATTCGGACCGCGGTGCGCCCAGAGCTGAATTGTGAATCGTCATCGAGGAACGAGGCGTCGCCGCCCACCGGACCGTGCGTCATCGAATCGTCCTTCCGCAGCCGTACTGTGATTCGTGCCACATCACAATTGCACAGCGCGAGCGCAATTTGTCGGTAAAGCGGGGGCGATATCTACGGCGTCGGTATTTGGCCCGATGGCTGCCTTGGGCGAGCGAAGCGACGGGAGAAAACCCAGTAATCAGGCGCTGCGGTCGACCGACTCGGCGCCCAGTTCGGCGTGCACCGCGTGCAGATCGGCCACGGTCAGCGCCGCCAGCGACTCGGCATGGCGGCGGCGCCGGCCGGTGGGTACTTCGATCTCGTTGGGAATGACCAGAACTGCGCAGCCTGCCGATTCGGCCGAGGCCGTTCCGGTCACCGAGTCCTCGATCGCCAGGCAGTCCGCCGGATCCAGGTCGAGCAGCGCCGCGGCGCGCAGGTACGGGTCCGGGGACGGCTTGCCCTCAGGAACCTCGTCACCGCAGACCGTGACCGTGAAGTATCCGCGGCCGATGCTCTCCAGCGCTTTGTCGGCCAGATGCCGACGGGTGTTGGTCACCAGGGCCATCGGCACACCCGCTGCCGCCAACTCGTCGAGCATCTCGCGGGCCCCGTCGCACCACGGCAGCCCGGTCTCGAACAGTTCGGCGACAAACTCGTGCAGCCAATCGGCCGTCCGCGCCATCTCCACGGGATCGGGTTCCAGACCGAGATCGGCGTAAACGATCTGCATCACCGTCTCGCTGGAACCACCGATGGTCGAGGTGCGGACTTCGGCGCTGAGCTCCCGGCCGTGCCGGTGGTAGAACTCCTGGATGCCGACGTCCCATAGCTTTTCGGAGTCGACGAGAGTGCCGTCCATATCCCACAGCACCGCATGCATGTCACCGATTGTCTCATCGACGCCGGGTCCCCTCGAAATCGAACGCGGCGGTGTCCGGCACTAGCGTGGTCGCCATGACGGTTCTAGTGACGGGCGCCACCGGCAATATCGGCCGCAAGGTCGTTCATCGACTTCTCGACCTGGGTGTCTCCGATATCCGCGCGCTGACGACCGACCCGGCCAGGGCGAATCTGCCCGACGGTGTGGAAGTGGTCACAGGCTTTCTCGGCAAGCCCGAGACGCTGTCGCCCGCACTGGCCGATATCGAGCGGATCTACCTCGCGCCGTACCCACGGACCCTCGGTATCACCCTGGAGATGATCGCCGCGGCCCGGGTGTCCTATGTGGTGGCGCTGTCCGGCGGCGCGCACTGGCAGGAGCACGCCGACGCCGTCGATGCGTGCCCGGTGCCCAGCACCCAGCTCGGGCCCGGTGAATTCTGCGAGAACTTCGCCATGTGGGCGCCGCAGATCACCGCGACCGGCACCGTGCGCGAGCCCTACCCCGACGTGATCGAGGCGCCCATCGCCATGGACGACATCGCCCGTGCTGCGGCAGCCCTGCTCGCCGCCCCCGAGCCGTCGCGGGTCGGTCTGATGTACGAGCTCACCGGTCCCGAAGCGCTGACCCGCACCCAGATCGCTGAGCAGATCGGCGCGGGCATCGGCCGGACAGTCCGGTTCGAGACCTGCAGCCGCGAGGAGGCACTGGCCACCCTCGTGCCGGTCATGGGCGACCAGGCGACCTGGTACGTCGACCTGCTCGCGGCCGGCGTCGACCGACCGCAACAGGCCAACGACCTGGTCGAGCAACTGACCGGAACCCCCGCGATCTCGGTGTCCCAGTGGGCAGCCGCCAACGCCGAACTGTTCGGCTAGGGAGACTCAGTCCTCCGGGTTGTAGCCGAGGTTGGGGCCGAGCCATCTCTCGGCCTCCTGCAGCGTCCAGCCCTTGCGCTTGGCGTAGTCCGCGACCTGGTCCTGGGCCATCCGGCCGACCACGAAGTACTGCGACTGCGGGTGTGAGAAGTACCAGCCGCTCACGGCGGCACCGGGCCACATCGCCATCGACTCGGTCAGCTCGATACCGGTGCGCTCCTTGACGTCCATCAGCTCCCAGATGGTCGTCTTCTCGGTGTGCTCCGGGCAGGCCGGGTAACCCGGCGCCGGGCGGATTCCGACGTACTTCTCACCGATGAGCGCCTCGTTGTCGAGTTGCTCATCGGGCTGGAATCCCCAGAACTCCTTGCGGACCCGTTGATGCATGCGTTCGGCGAAGGCCTCGGCGAGCCGATCGGCGAGCGACTCCAACAGGATCGCGCTGTAATCGTCGTTGGCCGCCTTGAACTCCTCGATCTTGATGTGGCTGCCGAGCCCGGTGGTGACGGCGAAGGCGCCGACGTAATCGGCGAGACCCGTTTCCTTGGGCGCGATGAAGTCGCCGAGGCTCCGGTTCGGGATGCCGTCCCGGTGCTCGCCCTGCTGGCGCAGGTTGAACAACGTCGTCTGCACCTCGGTGCGGGTCTCGTCGGTGTAGACCTCGAAATCGTCGCCGACCGCGTTCGCCGGGAAGAAACCGATCACGCCGTTGGCGGTCAGCCACTTCTCCTTGATCAGGGTGTCGAGCATCTCCTGGGCGTCGTCGTACAGCTTGCGGGCCGTCTCACCCGAGACCGGGTTGTTGAGGATGTCGGGGAACCGACCCTTCATCTCCCAGGCGTTGAAAAATGGCTGCCAGTCGATGTATTCGCGGAGCTCGGCGAGGTCGTAGTCGAGGAATTCTCGCACCCCCGTGCCTTGCGCGGGCACCGGCGGCGTGTAGCCGCCCCACTCGATCGGCGTCCGGTTCGCCCGCGCCTTCTCCAACGTGAGCATCTTGCGCTCGCTCTTCTGAGCATGCCGTTCGCGAAGAGACGCGTAATCCTTCTCCGTCGCCTCCAGCAGGGCGGGACGCTGCTTGTCGTCGAGCAGCGCGGCGGCCACCGGCACCGAGCGGGATGCGTCCTTGACCCAGACCACCGGACCGCTGCGCCGTGGCGACACCTTCACCGCCGTGTGCGCACGCGAGGTGGTGGCGCCACCGATCAGCAGCAGCGGGATCTCCAGGCCCTGACGTTCCATCTCGACGGCGAAGTTGACCATCTCGTCCAGCGACGGGGTGATCAGGCCGGACAGCCCGATGATATCGGCGTCATGCTCCTTGGCCGCGTCCAGGATCTTCTGGGCGGGCACCATCACACCGAGGTCGATCACCTCATAGTTGTTGCACTGCAGGACAACCCCGACGATGTTCTTACCGATGTCGTGGACGTCGCCCTTGACCGTTGCCATGATGATCGTGCCGTTGGTGTCTTTCGCCTGGCTGGCTCCGGACTCCAGTTTTTCCGCCTCGATGAACGGCAGCAGGTAGGCGACGGCCTTCTTCATCACCCGGGCCGACTTCACGACCTGGGGCAGGAACATCTTGCCCGCGCCGAAGAGATCGCCGACGACGTTCATCCCGTCCATCAGCGGGCCCTCGATCACCTCGATCGGTCGGCCACCGGCCCCCTCGATCTCGGCACGCAGTTCCTCGGTGTCGGCATCGACATTGGCGTCGATACCCTTGACCAGTGCGTGGGTGATCCGCTCGCGGACCGGAAGACTGCGCCACTCAGCCGCTTTCGGATCTTCGGTCTTCTCGGATTTGTTGAACCGTTCGGCGATCTCCAGCAGTCGCTCGGCCGCGTCCTCGCGGCGGTTCAGCACGACGTCCTCGATCCGGTCCCGCAACTCGGGGTCGATCGAGTCGTACGGCACCAGCGCACCCGCGTTGACGATGCCCATATCCAGCCCGGCCTTGATGGCGTGGAACAGGAACACCGCGTGAATCGCCTCGCGCACAGGGTTGTTGCCGCGGAACGAGAACGACACGTTCGAGATACCGCCGGAGATGTGCACCCCGGGCAGGTTCTTCTTGATCCAGGCGCAGGCCTCGATGAAGTCGATCCCGTACGTCGCGTGCTCTTCGATACCGGTCGCGAGCGCGAAGCAGTTCGGGTCGAAGATGATGTCCTCGGCCGGGAATCCGACTTCTTCGGTCAGGA
>JBPPMV010000298.1:0-16610 GCA_051306235.1 Mycobacterium sp.
GCCGCGGATCCGATCTCCGGCGGACCGGTTCTCGACGGGGCACCCGAGACATCCACGCGCACACCGTTCACGCTGCTCACCGGGGCGGCCGACGATGTGGTGCCCGCGACGGCCGCGACCGAGTTCGCCGCGGCACTACGGGCGCGGGGCTGGCCCGTCGACGTCGTCGAGGTAGCCGGCGACCACGGATCGATAGCCGGCGCGCGTTACGACCCGGTGGCGGACCGCTACGCGTCCGCCGACGACGCCGAGACGGGCGTCATCGCCCGCGCTGTCGCGACGCACATCGCCGCCCTCGCCCAGAACGCGTAACCGAACATTCCGGCCCGGCGAGGCCCGCCAATACACTTGTAACGTCCGCCCTGCTACATTGCTGTGCGTTCCAACGAACTCGCGGGGGGCTGCGATGAGAGAGTTACGTAGCGCCCTCACCTGGTTGAACGCGCCCGACCAGTTCGAAGAGATGACCACCTTCTTGCAGCAGCGCACATTGCTGCGATCGGCGCAAGTGATCATGGCGGTGGTCGGCGCCTCGTCATCGCTGATTCCGATCTCGAATCTGGCCACCCAGCAACTGGTGTCGGGCAGGATCATCGCGTTGAGCGCGGTCTCGGCGGTGTTCACGCTCGGGATGACGGCCTTCTGGCTGACACGCTGGCCGACCCGTCGACAGTCGGAGGTCCTCACCCTGGCCGGAGCGGTATTCATCGCCGTGTGGAGTGGCATGCAGTCTTCCCCGGGAGTGGCCGCGTTGGCGTGCAGTGCGCTGGCCGTCACCGGCGGCTACCTCGCGTTCTTCCACAATCCGCGCAGCCTGTTGATGAATGCGGCGATAGCGGTGACGGCGGCGGTGTTCGCGGCCTCCAGACTGGCCGACGAGACCGACCTAGCGACCGCGTTCGCCGCATTCTGGATCGTGTGGTTCATGAATCTGTCTGTGCCCGTTGCCATCCACGGTATGTCACAGGCAATGGGTATGTACGCGACCCGCGCCGACGAGGACGGACTGACCGGGCTGCTGAACCGCCGCAGCTTTTCGCACGCGTTACAGCGGATGCTCACCGACCCGAACCCCGCGGCGAGCCAGCTGACGGTGATCCTGGCTGACATCGACGATTTCAAGCGTATCAACGACACCTTCGGGCACGCCGAGGGCGACCGGGTCATCCGCGTCCTCGCCGATCTGCTCCGCCGGCATTGCCCGTCCCACGCGGCGATCTGCCGGGCCGGCGGCGAGGAGTTCCTGATCGCGTTGACCGCACCGGAGCCGGCGCTACCACTGGCCCACGAACTGTGCGCGGCGATCGCCGACCTACCCGACGACGTGACCGCCAGCATCGGTGTGGCGTGTGTCGATCTGACCTTGTCCAGCAACGCAGACGGAGCGACCGCTCTCGCGCACCTGTTCGCCGACGCGGATACCGCCATGTACGCGGCCAAACGCACCGGCGGCAACACGGTGCGTCTGGCCGTCTGACTACCGCAGCTGCGGCAGCACGTCGCGCTGCCAGCCGGCGAAGAAACCGTCCATATCGGGACCGATCTGATGGACGTACACCTCATCGACGCCGGCATCGAGGTACTCCCGCACCTGAGCGGCATGCTTGTCCGGGTTCGATCCGCACGTGACCGAATCGGCGATGTCCTGTTTGGGAACCAGCGCTTGCAGCGCTGTGAAATCCTTTGGGCGCGGCAGTATCTGAGCGGATTGTCCGGGCAGCCCTTGATTGGCCCACAACCGGTGGGCGGTATCGAGTGCCGCATCGGCGTCGACATCCCAGCACACCTTCGTGCCGGCCTGCACCGGCTTGTCCCCACCACCGGACGATCGGAAGGTCTTCACCAGATCGGCTTCGGGCGTGACGAGCACGTACCCGTCTCCGATCCGTCCGGCCAGCTCTGCGGCCTGCGGGCCGAACCCCGAGACGTAGATCGGTATCGGGCCGTCGGGGCGGGTGTAGATGCGGGCGTCCTGCACCTCGTAGTGCACCCCGTGGTGACTCACCTCGTCGCCGCGCAACAGCAACCGGATCACCTCGACCGCTTCCTCGAGCATGTCCAGTCGAACTCCGACCGACGGCCACGGATCGCCGAGGATATGTTCATTGAGCGCCTCGCCGCTACCGACGCCGAGCACGAATCTGCCATCGAGTTGGACCGCGGCCGTCGCGGCGGCCTGCGCGATGATCGCGGGATGGATGCGCATCGTCGGACACGTCACCGCGGTGGACACCGGCAGTGAGGTGACCTCGGACAGTGCTCCGATCAGACCCCAGACGAACGGGCCCTGGCCTTGTTCGTCGTTCCACGGATGGAAGTGGTCCGAGATCCACAACCCGTCGAATCCCGCGTCTTCGGCACGCTTTGCCTGGTCAATGAGATGTTTCGGGGTGAATTGCTCACTGGAGAGGAAGTATCCGATCTTTGCCATGGCCGGGGTCTACCCGCTACCCGGGTGTTGAAGCGTTCTTCGACCGGTTTCCCCGCCGGGATCTGCGGGTAGTTGTGCGGCATCCAACGAGAGGTTTCCAAGATGGGTATCGCACCCGGAAGGCACGCGCGGAGGACACCACACACCACCGTGATCAGCCTGGCGATGTCGTTCACGGTCGCATTCGCCGCGATCGTCGCCGCACTCATCATGCATCTCGCAGACTCCGGGGCCGTGACAGCGCACCCGGCACCCGCACCCGCTGCCAATGTCGTCCAGCCGGTCACCCAACAGGGGCGGCTCATCGCGGTGACGCCGGACTCGCTGACCGCGCAGGGATCCGATGGCACGGCCCGCACATACGTCCTCGACAGCCAGACACACGGCATCACCGCGACCGGCAGCCAGATCGGCGACACGGCGGATGCGTTCGCCGTCAACGATGAGGTGTCCATCATCGGCGTCGCCCGAAACGGTGCCAACGTGGCCACCACCGTGGTGCACCGCGAAGCTGTCGGTCCGAACGGACCGCCGATGGATTACGCCCTTCCGTGACCGCTCCCCTCAGTCCTGACGCCGGCAGCGTCATCGCCGATATCGCCGTGCGTCACGGGCTTTCCCGTGAAGCGGTACTCGCCATGCTGCACGCCCTGCAGGTCGGTGGCGGCACGATGGCGCAGTTCGACATTCCGGAGCTGGGCGGGTCCGGGCAATGGATGCGCGGCGGAATGACCATGGTGGGCAACATGTTCGACAATGCTCTCAAGGCACGAGTCGACGCCCTGTGCGCCGAGCTGTCCCAGCTGTTGGCGTCCTCCGATGTTCTTCCGGCGCGTGACCGTTCGGCTGCCGGCGGTTGGTGGCCGAGCGACCTCGGCGTGCCGAGCGCCACCGGCGGCCAGAACGACGCCCGCTACGCCGTCTTCCCCGCCATCCGCCGGCTCGCGATCCAGAACAACGGTGGCACGCAGGTGTTCGACACCGGCGATCATCGGATCGGCGGGGTCCAGCAGCAGCAGGGCGGCCGGGCCGGTGTCGTGACGTTCACCAGCCAACTCGGCACCTTCGACGTGTCGAGCCTGACCGAACTCGGCGCGGGACAGGTACCCGAGGCATCGGCTCCAGCGGCACCGACACAGCCGCCTGCGCCCGCCGGCGGTGATGCCGCGGCCATCATCGCCGCCATCGAAGCGCTGGCCGGACTACACGAGCGCGGCATTCTCTCCGACGACGAATTCTCGGCCAAGAAAACCGAATTGCTCGGCAGGCTCTAGGCCGCGCCCTCGGACCGGCGCCCGAGTGACACGCTGCCCGCTGTCCGGAAGTGACAGCGCGTGGATGGTGCGAAGCGTCTGCATGTACTGGCTCAGCAGAGATCCGGTGGTGTAAGGCAGTCCGAACTCAGTGCACAATGCACGAACCCTGATCGCGATCTCGGCATACCGTTTGCTCGGTAAGTCAGGGAACAGGTGGTGCTCGATCTGGTAGCACAGGTTTCCGCTGGCGAACGCCATCACCGGCCCGGCGTTGAAGTTCGCGGAGCCCAGCAGTTGACGTAGGTACCACTCCGATTTGCTCTCGTCCACGAGCACTGTGGTGCTGAACTTCTCTGCACCATCCGGAAAGTGTCCGCAGAAGATGACCACATACGCCCACAGGTTCCGGACCACATTGGCGGCCACATTCGCACCCAGAGTTCGGCCCCAACGTGACCGACTCAGTACCGGAAAGAGCAGGTAGTCCTTGATGGATTGCCGCGCAAGTTTTTTCACCAGCCCCCGAGTCTGCGCTGCCTTCTCCTCTTGGGTTGCTGCGCGCTCCTGTGCGGCATGCATACCATGCAGCGCGATACCCCATTCAAAACCAACCGCCAGCAACATGTTTCGTAGCGGCTGCAGTAGATGGCGCGGTTCCCACGGTTGATCACGAGTCATCCGCAGCGTGTCGTAACCCAGGTCGTCGTCCATATCGAGAACGTTGGTGAACACGTGGTGCCGGTAATTGTGCGAGTACCGCCATTGCGACGACAAACCAGCCATATCCCATTCCCAGGTATTGGAATGAATCTCGGGATCATTCATCCAATCCCACTGACCGTGGCCGATATTGTGGCCGATCTCCATATTCTCGACCGACTTCGCGAAGGCCAGGCCCGCGACACCGGTAACCCAACCCAGCTTGGAACGACCCACGGCGATCAACAGCCGCGAGCCTACTTCCAGGGCTCGCTGGCACGCGATGGTTCGTCGGATGTACGCCGCATCAGCGACACCGAGTGAATCTTCGACATCCCTGCGGATGGCGTCCAGTTCAGCGCCGAACGTCTCGATATCGGTTTTGGTCAAATGCGCATACTGCGCGACATCGGCAATCGCCATGAATATAGGGCCTAGGTTCAAGGCAGCAGGCGGGTCAAGCCACCTGCCACGAGAGTTGCGAATCGAAAGACCGGTTCCACGCTGCCTGGGAACCAACTTGGGTCGAGCCATCAGTTGCCGGGTGAGTCGAATGCAACTTTCGACCGCTGATCTCGACGCTTTCAGGTCGCATACCCCTGAACCCAAGGGCGGAAACCTTCGTGGTGCGGACCACGCATGCAATCGATTACCGCGGGGTATACCGCCCCATCACAGTGCCGGCCGGCCGGCCGGGCAACGCGGAGGTACCCATGACGTCAGAAACAATCGAGCATGCCCCGCAGGACAATCCGGATGGCAAGCTCCAGCGCAAGATCACCGGGCCACTGCTGTTCCTTTTCATCCTGGGCGATGTCCTCGGTGCGGGTATCTACGCCTTGATGGGGGTGCTGGCCGGTGAGGTCGGCGGTGCGCTGTGGGCACCGCTGCTTGTCGCCCTGCTGCTGGCACTGCTGACGGCGGGTTCCTATGCCGAACTGGTCACCAAGTACCCGAAAGCCGGTGGAGCCGCGGTTTTCGCTGAACGCGCATTTCATCGCCCGTTGGTGTCGTTCCTGGTCGGGTTCTGCATGCTGGCGGCGGGGGTGACCAGCGCGGCGGGGCTGTCACTCGCCTTCTCCGGCGATTACCTGGCGACGTTCATCGATGTGCCGGCGATACCCGCCGCCGTCGTCTTCCTCGGACTCGTCGCGGCACTCAACGCCCGCGGGATCAGCGAGTCGATGAAGAGCAACGTGGTCATGACCGTCATCGAGCTGACCGGTCTGCTCATCGTGATCATCGCCGGTGCGGTGATGGTCGGCGAGGGTCGCGGTGACATCGGAAGGGTCGTGGAGTTCCCCACGGATTCGGCACCGGCCCTGGCGATCCTGGGCGGCGCCATCATCGCCTATTACTCGTTCGTCGGATTCGAGACCTCGGCCAATGTCGTCGAGGAGATCCGCAATCCGAGCAAAGTCTACCCGATGGCGCTGTTCGCCTCCCTGATCACCGCCGGCGTCATCTACGTCCTGGTCGGTATCGCGAGCGCCGCGGTGCTGTCGCCAGGCGATCTGGCCCAGTCCAGCGGACCGCTGCTCGACGTGGTCTCGGCGTCCGGTCTGGGCGTGCCCGCATGGGCCTTCAGTGCCATCGCCCTGGTCGCGGTGGCCAACGGTGCGTTGCTCACCATGATCATGTCCAGCCGACTGGCTTTCGGCATGGCCGAGCACGGGCTGCTGCCGCGTCAACTGAGTTACGTTCTGCCACAACGCCGCACACCATGGGTCGCGATCATCACCACGACCGTGGTGGCGATGTTGCTCACCTTGATCGGCGATCTGTCCACCTTGGCGGAGACCGTGGTGCTGCTCCTGCTGTTCGTGTTCATCTCGACCAATGTCGCGGTCCTGGTGCTGCGCCGGGACACCGTTGAGCATCCGCACTTCCGGGTGTGGACGGCCGTGCCGGTGCTCGGGGTCGCATCGTGTCTGCTGCTGTTGACCCAGCAGTCCGCCAAGGTCTGGTTGTTCGCGGCCATCCTGCTCGCGGTCGGCGCGGTGCTGTTCCTGGTGACGCGCACGGCGAGCCGCCGCCTCAGCGCGTCGGCGGGCGACTCCTAGCCCGTGCCGTCAATGCGTCGGCGTGCCCCCTGCGGGGGCCGGTCGCGATGAGGTGAAGAAGGCCCCGACGACGGCGACCGCGCCGATCATGGCGGCGACCAGGAACGCGGCGTGCACGCCGGGCATATCCGGCGCTCCGCCCGATACGGATGCCTTGGTCATGACGGTGATGAACAGCGCGGTACCCGCCGCACCTGCGACCTGCTGCAGGGTGGTCAGGATCGCGCTGCCGTGCGAGTACAGCCGGTCCGGCAGCGCACCGAGTGCATCGGTCATCAGCGGGGTGAACATCAGCGACAGGCCCAGCATCATGATCGTCTGCAGCGCAACGAGTTCCCAGATGGGCGTGGCCGCCGACAACAGCGCGAATCCGCACAGCGCCAGGAACAGCATGATCGATCCCGGCACGACGAGCAGTCGAGCACCGTGCCGGTCGTACACCCGTCCGACCAGCGGACCCGCCATGCCCATCAGCAATCCGCCCGGCAGGCTCGTCAGGCCGGCGACCAACGCGCTCTGCCCCAGCACGTCCTGGACGTAGAGCGGGATCATGATGATCGCCCCGAACAAGCCCATGAAGCCGATGACCACCAGGCCCACCGATACCGAGAACTGCCGGTAGGTCAACGGCCGCAGATCGAGGAAGGCGCGATCGACGCGCTGCAACTGCACCTGCCGCAGGCCGAAGAGCACCATGGCCACCGCGCCGGCCGACAGCGGTACCCACGCGGGTATCCCCTGCTCGCCCTGACCGGAGGCGCCCAGTTCGGACAGGCCGAACACCAACCCCGCGAACGCGATCGCCGACAGCGGTACCGAAAGGATGTCGATCGGAGTCGGTGTGTCCCGCTCGTCGGCGACCCGCAACCACACCAGTCCGGCGGTGAGCGCGAGCAGTGCGATGGGCAGCACGATCCAGAACATCCACCGCCAGTTCAGCGAGCCGAGGATGAATCCGGACAGGGTGGGCCCGACCGCCGGCGCGACGGCGATGACGATCGAGATCGTGCCCATGGTCTGCCCGCGTCGTTCGGCGGGGATCAGCTTCATGACCGTCGTCATCAACAACGGCACCATGACGGCAGTACCGCACGCCTGCACGATCCGGCCCGCCAGCAGCACCGCGAAGCCGGGGGCCAGCGCGCAGACCAGCGTGCCCACGCAGAACAGCGACATCGACGTCACGAAGATCACCCGGACCGGGAAACGTTGCAGCAGCGAACCCGACATCGGGATCACCACCGCCATGGTCAGCAGGAAGCCACTGGTGAGCCATTGCGCGGTGCGCGCGGCTATGTCCAGATCGACGATCAGGGCGGGCAGCGCCACGCTCATGATCGTCTCGTTCAAGATCATCACGAACGCGGAGAAGACCAGCAGCGCGATGATGACGCTCGCGCTGGGCGGTGCTTTCGGTTGCGCGGATCCTGCGCGGGTAATCGGCCCGGTACTCAATGAACACTCCCTGGATGGCCGCACTTAGTTAGCGCGACTACCCAGGGTAGGCGTGTCCGGGCGGGGGCGGAAACTCAATTTCGCCGCGGCGGGCGACAGGCGCTCAACTGTTCAGGGACCACACCGCGTAGTTCAGCGCCGTCGCGAAAAGTACCCAGCCGAAGTATGGGACCAGCATCACAGCGGCGATGCGATGGATCTTCCAGAACAGGGCGATCGTGACGGCGACGGCGATATCGAGCAGCAGGATGTCGACCAGCGCCAGGCCGCGCCAGCCGAGCCCGAAGAACAACGGTGACCACAGCAGGTTCAGTGCGAGTTGCACACCGTAGGCGATGATCGCCGGGTTGCTCCACCGCGGGTTCGCCCGCCAAATGAGCCAGGCCGCCACGGCCATGACCACGTACAGAACGGTCCAGACCGGGCCGAAGAGATAGGACGGTGGCGCCCAGCTCGGTTGAGCGAGCTTTCCGTAGTCGGCCGCGGCGTCAGCGGACGCGAGGCCGCCGAGCGTCGCGACCAGGCCGACGACGAGCAGCGAGACGGCAAGTGCGGGAAGGTGTTGTGAACGAGCTGTGGTCGACGTCTCGGAGGTCATCGGCATCCATTCGTTTCGGGGCTTCTCTCCTATATTGTTCAGCCTACTGAGTAAATGGCAAGTCCCCTGACAGGCGCGGGAAGGTCATTGATGGACGGCATGGACGGTTGGCCGACGGGGCGGCTGCTGTCGATGGCGGCCCGACTCGTCGAGCAGTCCTGGGAACACGTCCTTCGTGAGTACGACCTGTCCAGCGCGGGTCTGGTGGTCCTTCATGTCGTGTCCGCCGGGCCCGCCACTCAGCGCGAGATCGCCCAGGCCTGCCGGGTCACCGATCAGACCGCGAGCCGCACCATCGAACGTCTCGAACGCCTCGGATACGTCAGCCGCCAGATCGACCCGCGCGATGAGCGACGCAAATCGGTGACGAGCACACCGGCAGGTCGCCGGGTCTATGAGGCGTTGCTCGAACGCGAACGCAACGACCCCGCCCTGATCGCCGCAATCGGGGATGACGAACCTCAGCTGCGCCGGTTGCTCATCGAATTGGTGCGGGCCCAAAAGTGGCCCACCGCCCCCACGGTGCCGCCGACCTGAGTTCTCCTTCCGACATACGCGTCGGTTACCCAAGAACAACCGGTAGACGCGCGGTCTGGTTTCGCCGACGCGCTGGCACTGCGGCCGTAGTACACGACGATCGATGTCGTCGGATGAGCGACTGGAGTCGGCGCTACTGGTGTAGTTCGGACTCGTGGATGCCGACCGCGTCGGGGACTGAGTCCCAGGCAGACTGAGCACCTTCCGGTGTCCGGTGGTGGCTCAGATGCCCACCCGATTCGTCGACCACTATGTACAGCGGCTCGCCGGCGACGACAGCGCCGAGCGGCTCGAGTTCGGCGATGGTATCGGGCATTCCGTCCGGGTCGATGACGGGAACCGATTCTGTTCCTCCTGGCACCACTGATTCGTGTGACGGCACAGATTCCATGCCGACTACGCTACGCGCGATGAAACCGATTGCAGCCGCATCCAGTCGCACGGTCTCGCTGATAACCTCGGCATCGAGAGTCCACCGCCGCGCCCGGTTGACCGCCCACGATGTTCGGCACTGCACAACGGCGCCTTCTCTGCGCACATTGGCTTCCCCCACCCCGGCAGTTCCGCAGCGGCCCAGGATCTCGTGGTGCCACAGGCACGGTGACCCCTCGGAGGATGTCGGTGACTCCCTCGGTGACACAACGGTCATCCGAAATCGGCGCATGTGGGTTCAGTCCTTCGAAAAATGGGACGAAGAAACCAACGTCGGTTGTGTTCTCAGGTCAGCCGGCACGCGCCGACAGATGTAGCTGAAGGCGGGAGGCAGGTTCTGCCACACGAGCCGGCTGACCTGCATCGGCAAAGTTTCCTCTCCAGAGCGCGGCGGAAGCTACGGGCGCTGGGCAGCGCTCTGACATGGGCGTAGGAGAAGGTGGTGAAGACACCGTCGGAGCCCATAGCCTCAGCGACCTGATGCAGGATGTTCAGCTGACTCTCGGGATCGAACAGAGACCACGGAAGTCCACTGACTACCGCTGCGACTTTTGAGATCTGAAGTCCAGCAAGCAGTTCAACTAAATCGCTTGCGTCTGCATTGATCACTTCGACGCCCGCCTCATGGTCACGTAGAAACGCGGCCATAGCGGGGTCGAGTTCCACGGCCAAGTGTCGCGAGCCACGAGGTAACCGGGCGGCGATGGCTGAACTCACCGCGCCCGTGCCCGGCCCCAGTTCGACGACCACCGGCTCACCGACAGTCGGTACCACCGATGCCAGCAGGGCCGCCAACCGGGACGAGCTCCCGCCAAACAGCATGCTCGCCCGTGCAAACTGCGAAACCTCGCCGAGGACCGCAGCCTGCCACTCCAGCCGCACAACCTCCCTTGCCCTATAACGCAACGCGCCGTAGCGTAACTCCACGTGACCCGCAGCTTCCACGCCGGACAGCCCTTCGACAGCTCCGATGCCGATATCGCCGCGGCCCTGGAGCAGGTCAGCATCCCCACCCTGCTGCTGTCGCTGGTGCACATCACCGGCGACCCGCGCTTCATCCGCGAGTACAAGCAGGCCGGACTCTTCCTCAACGAGGTCCAGGGCTTCATGTCCGAGGAGGACAAGGCCCGCGCCCGCGCCGAGGCGCTGCCGATCATCGCCGACTACCGCAACCGCGGCTGCCCGGTACCCGCACCGCTGTCCCCCGAACTGGTGCGGGAGATGCTCGACTGGGCGGCCTGCGAACCCGTCGGCGAGGACAACCTGCCACTGGTGCTGGAAGAACTCGATCTCGACGGCGTCGACCCTCGGCGACCGCGCGCGCTCACCGATACCGGAGACTTCCACGTCGTCGTCATCGGCGCCGGGGAGTCCGGGGTGCTGGCCGGTGTCCGCCTCAAGCAGGCCGGGATCGGGTTCACGATCCTGGAGAAGAACGCCGGCCCCGGCGGAACATGGTGGGAGAACAGCTATCCCGGTGCCCGCGTCGACGTCGCCAACCACTTCTACTGTTACAGCTTCGAACCCAGCAATCACTGGGACCACTTCTTCGCCGAGCAGCCCGAACTGAGGCAGTACTTCGCCGATGTGGCCGACCGCCACGGCCTGGAACCGCACATCCGGTTCAACACCGAGGTCCGGTCGGCCTCCTGGGACGGCGACGCCTGGACCGTCACGACCGATTCCGAGACGCTGACCGCGAACGCCGTCATCACCGCCGTCGGACAACTGAACCGTCCGCAGATCCCCGACTTCCCCGGCGCGGAAACCTTTGCCGGACCGGCTTTTCACTCGGCAGCCTGGGATCACAGCGTCGACATCACCGGTAAGCGCGTCGCGCTGATCGGCGCCGGCGCCAGCGGTTTCCAGATCGCGCCGGCCATCGCCGACACAGTCGAGCACCTGACAGTGTTCCAGCGCACCGCGCAGTGGATGTTCCCGAACCCGATGTACCACGAGCCGGTCGCCGACGGTGTCCGCTGGGCCATGGAACATCTCCCCTACTACGGCCGCTGGTACCGCTTCCTGCTGCTGTGGCCCGGCGCCGACAAGGGCCTGGACGCCGCCCTCGTCGACCCGGACTACGAGGATCAGGGAAACGCGGTCAGCGAGATCAACGCAATCGCCCGAATCATGTTCACCGACTGGATCACCACGCAGGTCGGCGATGACCCCGACCTGCTGGCCAAGGTCCTGCCGGACTATCCGGCCACCGGCAAACGCACCCTGCAGGACAACGGTAGCTGGCTGAGCACCCTCACCCGCGATGACGTCGAGCTCGTTCGCACCCCGATCAAACGCATCACCCCGACCGGTGTCGTCACCACCGACGGCGTCAGCCACGATGCCGATATCATCGTCTACGCCACCGGTTTCCGCGCGACGGAGGTGCTGTTCCCGATCAGCGTCACCGGCCGGGACGGCCTGGACCTGCACGAGGTGTGGGGCAGCAGACCGTACGCCTATCGCAGCGTCGCGGTACCCGGGTTCCCGAACTTCTTCATGACCTACGGTCCTGGTGCGCACCTTGCCCACGGCGGCAGCCTGATCCTGAACTCCGAGTTGCAGATGCGCTATATCAACCAGTGTCTCGAGCGCCTCATCACCGAGAAGCTGCAGACACTGGAACCGCTCCCGGAACCGACGGCCGAATGGCACCGGCGGTCCCAGGAGGAGATCCGCAAGACCGTGTGGGCGCACCCGTCGATCAAGCACTCGTACTTCAAGAACCCCGACGGCGAGATCCACACCGTCAGCCCATGGCGGCTCAGCACCTACCATGCCGCCGTCCACGAACCTGTCTGGTCGGATTTCCGGGAGGAATGAGCATGCGTTCAGTGATGGTCGATTCGAGTGGGGCCGTCGGTGTGGAAACCCGGCCCGATCCGGAGCTGCCCGGCGCGGACGGCGCCATCATCGAGGTGGAGGCCGCCGCCATCTGCGGGTCCGACCTGCACTTCCTGGAAGGGCACTACCCGATCTTCGAGCCGGTCGCCCTCGGCCATGAGGCGGTCGGCACCGTGGTCGAAACCGGTTCGGAGGTAGCCGGTTTCAAGGTCGGCGACCGAGTCCTGGTGTCCTCGGTGGCCGGCTGTGGGCGCTGCGCGGGATGTGCCACCCGCGACCCGATCCGCTGTGTGCACGGCCCGCAGATCTTCGGGTCCGGCGCGTTGGGTGGCGCGCAGTCCGAGCTGCTCGCGGTCCCCGCTGCGGACTTTCAGCTCCTCACGATGCCCGAGGGGATCAGCACCGAACAGGCGCTGCTGCTCACCGACAATTTGGCCACCGGCTGGGCGGCGGCCAAACGCGCCGATATCCCGTTGGGCGGGTCGGTCGCGGTGATCGGCCTCGGCGCGGTCGGGATGTGTGCGTTGCGTAGCGCCCTGACCCTCGGTGCGGCAACGGTGTACGCCGTCGACCCGGTGCAGACCCGACGAGACCGCGCGCAGGCCGCAGGTGCGGTGCCGGTGTCCCCACCGTCCGCACAGACCATCCGGGAAGCCACCGGCGGTCTGGGCGTGGACGCCGTCATCGATGCCGTCGGCACCGACACCTCGATCAATGACGCGATCGACGCCGTGCGCACCGGCGGCACCGTGTCGATCGTCGGCGTGCACGATCTGCAGCCCTACCCGCTGCCGGCGCTGGCCTGCCTGATTCGCAGCCTCACCATCCGGTTGACCACCGCGCCGGTGCAGCAGACCTGGCCCGAGCTGGTTCCGCTCCTACAGTCCGGACGGCTGGACATGGACGGAATCATCACCACCACACTGTCATTGGATGAGGCGTCTGCGGGTTATGACGCCGCCATGTCACGGGCCGGAGATCACCTCAAAGTGCAGTTGGTGCCCTAGCGAAACGTCCGCCTCAGGTACCGCGTCAAGGAGTCGGCTGCCACCGGTCCGGCATAGCCGAGTTGTCCGTCGGGGCGGACCACGAATGCCGTGACACCTTCGACGCCATAGGAACTGGCGAAGTCACCGCCGACATCCCGGACCAGTGGCAACACCGTGGCGGCCACGTCCGCCTCGGGATCAGCGACGACGTAGACATCGATCAGGCCGTGTGCAGCATCCTGCGCGGCAGCGGCTGCCACTTCGAGGACATCGACCTTGGCTGATCCATCGGCGTAGAGCACCAGGGTGTGCCGTGTCCCTGCCAGCAGGTCGTACAACCGCAGCGGCTGAGTTTCCGCGGCGCGGATCAGCCCGCGGGCATCGGGGGCCCGGCCGCCGGCACCCTCGGCCACGATCGGGCTGCCCGCATAGCTGATCAACAGCTGCGCCTCGCGCCGGATCACGAACGCGGGATCATCGGAATCGGCGCCGATCCCCTCGCGCGCGCTGCGCACGGTGCGGCCCACCACGTCCTCACCGACGGGGCGACGCTCGGCGTCATAGCTTTCCAGCAGTCCGTCGGCCGCGACGCCGTCGACGGCGAGCGCCAACTTCCAGGCCAGGTTGTAGGCGTCCTGGATGCCCGTGTTCATACCCTGCGCGCCGGTCGGCGGATGGATGTGGGCGGCGTCGCCGGCGACGAATGCCCGACCCCTTCCGTAGGCGTCGACGATGCGGTGGCTGATCCGGAAGACCGAGGACCAGCGCAGATTTCGCGCGGTGGTGGGCTCCGGGGACAGCCTGTCCAGCACTGCCTGAATATGGTGCAGCTCCGGTGAATTGCCGCTCTCGAAGCCGTGTTGCACACCGTCGCCGGCCTCGGTGGACAGATCGGGCGGCACCAGCATCGACATCCGGTAGCGTCCGCGCCCCGGCAGCGGGATGCACACCAGCAGGTCGTCGATCTTGCCGTCGGTCTGGTGCATTGCGCGGATGGCGTAGCCCGGTGTCTGCGACCAGTCGACCTCGACATCGCCGAGCATGTACTGCTCCTCGAAGGCCGCGCCCTCGAAGCTCAGGCCCAGGGACTTGCGGACAACGGAATGCGCGCCGTCGGCTCCGACGAGATACCGTGCGCGTACCGTCTGCTGCCCGCCCTCGCCGTCGAGCGTCGCGGTGACACCATCGGCGTCCTGCTCGAAGCCGGCCAGCCGGACACCCCGCTCGATCGGCACCCCACGGGTGGCGAGTTCCTCGCGCAGCACGCGTTCGGTGCTGTACTGCGGTAGGCCGATGAATCCGAACGGCACATCGTCGGGCAGGGCGAAATCCACCTGTCCGGCGAGTTCACCGTTGACGTAGACGATCTGGCCGTAGAACGGCACCGCCGCATCGAGTATCTGCCGGAGAATGCCCATCCGCTCAAAAACTTCGAGCGTACGTGGTTGCACACCAACGGCTTTCGCATACTGCGGAGGTTCGAGCAGCGGGTCGACGATCCGGACGGCCACGCCCCTGCGGGCGAGTTCGATGGCGGCGGTCAACCCGATCGGGCCGGCGCCCGCGATCAGAACCTCAGTGTCGGTCACGCACGAGATTATGCAGGAGTGACCCGCCGGTCCTTCACGAACTGCGCAAACAGCTCTGCGGAGATGGCGTTGTTGGTGAAGATATCGCGGAAGGTGGCGACACTGGGCCGCGCCGTCCGTTCCAGCGTCACCGGGTCATAGGAGTACAGACCGAATTTCGGGTCGTAGCCGAGCACCCATTCGAGGTTGTCGACGAGTGACCAGGCGGTGTACCCGCGAATGTCGAGTCCGTCGGCGACGGCCTTGTTCAAGACCGCGAGATGGCGGACGAGGTAGGAGGCACGGTCGCTGTCATCGGCGTCGGCGATCCCGTTCTCGGTCACCCAGATCGGCACCCCGTAGGACGCCGCGATGTCGAGGACCTCCCGGAAGCCGGCGGGATCGATGACCTGGCTCATATCGCTGCACTGCACAGAGGGACACCCGCTGCCCAGCGCCACGTTGAGCAGTGGGGCGAACTGCGGGTAGCCCTGCAGCACCGGCATGGACGAGTTCTTCCGGTCGCCGCCGAAGCCGATCACGCTGCCCTGGCTGTAATACTGGACGCCGAAGAAGTCGGCCTTACCGGCAAGTTCCGGGTGGATCTCGTCATCGTCGATGATGCCGTTGAAGTCGGCGTCGATCCGTCCACCGATGACCGCATCGGGGAACCAGCGATTGTAGAAATCGCTGAACGCCGCCGCGGCACGCTGGTCGCTGAGGCTCTCGGGGTTGGCTCCGCGCCACGCCACCATGTTCAGGGCGATACCGACGTTCGCGGTGGAGTCGAGTTGGTGGATGACGTCGTAGGCGGCCGAATGCGCCGTGGCCTGATTGCGCAGACCTCGTGCCACCAGATCCGGCCGGAGCAGCGACGGCGGGAAGCCGGTGCCGAAGGGAATTCCGTAGTAGGAGGTGAGCATCGAGTTCACCGGCTCGTTGATGGTGATCCAGTTGTCCACCAGGTCGCCGTATTTGTAGGCGAGGAAGGCGCTGTACTTCTCGAACTCCGCGGCGGTGGTGGCCGATGTCCAGCCGGCCTCCTCGGTCGGCGTGCCACCGAAGATCGCCGGCAGCCGGAACTTGGCGGGATTGTGCACCCACAGCGGAAGGGTGAAGTGGTTGATGGCGACGACCGGATCGAGCCCCGCATCTCGGACCGCGACCAGAACCTTTCGGTAGTGCTCAACCTCGGCGTCGTTGGCCAGCGCGTCGAGTTGTTCGAGGACATCGAGGGTGTACCCGCCGGAGGTGTCCACGCCGGCTGTCGAGGACGAGAAGATCCGGCTCCACTCGATGCCGAGGCGGTAGGTGTCCGCGCCGACGCCATCGCGGGCAAGTTCGATATCGCCGGGGTACTGGGTGTATTGGCCGGGTCCGTTTTCCGGGCGTGCGGTTGCCTTCCAGCCGAGCAGGAGTCGGTTGATCGGATCATGCGTCCACTGCCACCAGTCGGAATTGACGTCGAGCGGTGTTCCGGTGCCCATCTCGTGCTGGAACCCCGCGCCGGCCACCCCCCAGTGGAAGTTCGGCGGAAATGCCAGTGCAGTAACCGAACCCGTGCCATCGAAGGTGAGCTTGACCGTGCTTCGTACCGTCGTGGACGGAAGATAATCCGACAGGAGCGATCCGATGAAGGGGATGGCCCGGATCGCATCGACGGGCAGATTCATCAATCCGCGCAGCCCGTGCAACGCGAACGGCGTCCTGTCGATGACGGAGATGGTGAAAGCGT
>JBPPMV010000299.1:0-3625 GCA_051306235.1 Mycobacterium sp.
CACCTCGCCGGTATCCGGTTGTGCCCCAACCCCCTTGAGCATCACCACTGCGTTCTTGCCCTCACCCTTGTCCTGGATGTCGGCGACCTCGGAATGCACGCTCAGCGTCCCGGCCGGCGGAAGCGGTCCGAACAACCGGATCTCCTGGGACCCGTGCAGCAGCAGGCTGAAGTTGAACGATCCGATGAGCAGCGCGGCGGCGAACGGCGAGCACGCGATGACAGCGAAGGTCGGCAGCACCTGCTGCTCGATATCGTGACTGTTCTCGGTGGTGAAGGCGAGATCATCGGCGCCTGCACCGACACCGAGTGCGTACAGCAGCGTCTCGCGGTCGGTCCAGCTGAAGGTCTGGGAGTCGGTCTTGGCACCGATGGCGCCGGGGTCGATCGGCATGGGCGGATATCCCTTCGTGGCGGTCTACGGGGTGTGACCGGGACCATAGTTGACGTTTGTGGCCGCTAGGACGACCATGGCCGCATGCATTATGTCGTTACCGGCGGTACTGGGTTTATCGGCAGTCGCGTCATCGCCCGATTATTGGCCCGCGACCCAGGCGCGCAGGTGTCGGTGCTGGTGCGGCGCGAGTCGCTGGAACGCTTCGAGCGGCTCGCCGAGACGTGGGGCCCGCGCGCGAAACCGCTGGTCGGCGATCTCACCGCCGAGGATCTCGGGTTGAGCGATGACACCATCGCCGACCTCGGCACTGTCGATCACGTGGTGCACAGCGCCGCGATCTACGACATGACCGCGCCCGAGGATGCCCAGCGGGCCGCCAATGTCGAGGGCACCCGCATGGTCATCGGCCTGTCACGGCGACTGAACGCCACCCTGCATCACCTGTCCTCGATCGCGGTGGCCGGCGATTTCCACGGCGAGTACACCGAGGACGATTTCGACGTTGCCCAGAATCTGCCCAGCCCGTACCACCGGACCAAGTTCGAGGCCGAACACCTGGTGCGGTCCGGGGCCGGACCCCGATACCGGATCTACCGGCCCGCGGTCGTGGTGGGCGACTCGCGCACCGGCGAAATGGACAAGGTGGACGGGCCCTATTACTTCTTCGGCGTCCTGTCCAAGCTGGCGGTGCTACCCAGCCTCACCCCCATGATGGTGCCCGACGCCGGACGAACCAATATCGTGCCGGTGGATTTCGTGGTCGACGCACTGGTCCACCTCCTGCACATCGACGGTGCCGATGGGCAGACGTTCCACCTGACCTCACCGAAAGCCATTGGACTGCAGGCCATCTACCGTGGAGTCGCGAAGGAAGCCGGTCTTCCGCCGCTGCGCATCTCGCTACCCGCCGCGGCCGTCGCGCCGGTACTCAAGGCCACCGGCAGGGCCCGGCTGCTGCGCAACATGGCCGCCACCCAGCTGGGCATGCCCGTCGAGATCCTCGACGTCGTCGACCTGGCGCCGACGTTCACCGCGGACCGGACCACCGCGGCGCTGGCCGGAACCGGTATCGCGGTGCCTGAATTCGGTTCCTACGCAGGCAAACTGTGGCGGTACTGGGCCGAGCACCTGGATCCCGACCGGGCGCGACGCGATGACCGGACCGGCCCGCTGGTGGGCAGGCACGTCATCATCACCGGCGCCTCCAGCGGTATCGGACGCGCCTCGGCGATCGCCGTGGCCCAGCGCGGAGCCACGGTGTTCGCGCTGGCCCGCAACGCCGATGCCCTCGACGATCTGATTGCCGAGATCCGCGCCGAGGGTGGCGACGCACACGCATTCACCTGTGACGTCACCGATTCCGGCTCGGTCGACCACACCGTGAAGGACATCCTGGGCCGGTTCGGTCATGTCGACTATCTGGTCAACAACGCCGGCCGGTCGATCCGCCGGTCGGTATCGGCATCCACCGACCGGCTTCATGACTACGAACGGGTGATGGCCGTCAACTACTTCGGTGCGGTGCGCATGGTCCTGGCGCTGCTGCCGCACTGGCAGGAACGCCGCTTCGGTCACGTGGTGAACGTATCGAGTGCCGGCGTGCAGGCCAACAGCCCGAAGTACAGCGCGTATCTGCCGACCAAGGCCGCGCTGGACGCGTTCTCCGAGGTGGTGGGCACCGAGACCCTGTCGGATCACATCACCTTCACCAATATCCACATGCCGCTGGTGAGCACCCCCATGATCGCGCCGTCGCGCCGTCTCAATCCCACACCCCCGATCACTGCCGAACATGCCGCGGCGATGGTGGTGCGCGGGCTGGTCGAGAAGCCGTCCCGGATCGACACCCCGCTGGGCACGCTGGCCGATCTGGGCACCTACTTCACCCCGCGACTGTCACGCCGGGTACTGCACCAGCTGTACCTGGGTTATCCGGACTCAGCGGCGGCCCGCGGCGACATCCCCGCCGAGGTTGCGGCGGAACCGCAGGCGCCGCGCCGGCCCAGGCGCCCGTCGCGGGCGGTCAAGCCCATTCGGGTGCCGCGGCCGGTCAAGCGGGCGGTACGGGCGATTCCGGGTGTGCACTGGTGATCTCGCCGCCCTATCGTGGGCGGCGTGACAAGCAGCGGGGCGAGCGAAGCGACGGGAACTGACACCAGCTCCCCGGTATTCGCCGACGTCGACACCGGGGTGGACGACGCGATGGCGCTGGCGTACCTGTTCGCCAGCCCGGACGCGCACGTGGTGGGGATCGCATCGACGGCAGGCAATGTGCCCGTCGCACAGGTGTCGATCAACAACCTGGGGCTACTGGAGCTGTTCGGGGTCGATGACGTCCCGGTGTCCGAGGGTGCGCCGGCCCCGCTGAGCATTCCGTTGCGTACCGCCGAGGACACCCACGGACCCGAAGGACTCGGCTACGCCCGACTACCTGCGAGCGACCGATCGCTCACCGCGTATGACGCCGCCCACGCCTGGGTCGGCGCAGCCCGCGAGCACCCCGGCGAGCTCATCGGCCTGGTCACCGGCCCGCTGACCAATCTGGCACTGGCGCTGCGCCTGGAGCCCGCGCTGCCCCGGCTGCTGCGCCGGCTGGTGATCATGGGTGGCGCCTTCGACTACCGCGGTAACACCACCCCCGTCTCGGAGTGGAATATCAGCGTGGACCCGGAGGCCGCCGCCGAGGTGTTCGCGGTATGGGGTGCGGCATGGGGTTTGAGTACGCCCACACATCTGCCGATCGTGTTGGGCCTCAACGTCACCGAGAACGCCGCGATGACACCGTCGATCCTGGGGCGGCTGGCCACAGCGGCGGGCTCCCCGTCGGCGCAGCTGAGTGTGCTCGACGATCGGGGCACCCGCTCGAGCGCGGCCAATCCGCTGATCCGGGTGCTCGAAGACGCGATGCGCTTCTACTTCGAGTTCCACTTCGACCAGGGTGAGGGCTACCTGGCGCACCTGCATGATCCGCTGGCCGCCGCCGTCGCGCTGGACCCCGAGTTGGTGCGGTACCGGCAGGCGACCGTCGACGTCGAACTGACCGGCACCCTGACCCGCGGGATGACGGTGGCCGACTGGCACGGGCACTGGAAGCGGGATCACAACGCGCACATCGGTGTCGAGGTCGACCCCGCGGCATTCTTCGACCGGTTCATCGAGCGGGTCGGGCCGTTCGCCCGGCGGCTGGGCTGACGGTCAGGCCGCGGTTCACTCGTAGATGCCCTCCACA
>JBPPMV010000300.1:0-7566 GCA_051306235.1 Mycobacterium sp.
GCGCTGCCGTACCCGGCCGATGACCGGATCCTGGACGCCGACAGCCGGATCGCTCTGGTAGGCCTGACGGCAAGCCGATTCGGCCGGGTCGAGGTGCTGCGCCCGCTCACCGCGTCCGAAGCCAGTGCGCAGGCGGCGCAGACTGCGGCTCAGGGATCGACCGCGAAGTCGACCGCCACCCGGCCGCGGCGCAGCAACGCCTCCATCTGATCGCCCGCGATCGGTCGGGACAGCAGGAATCCCTGTGCGCGGTGACATCCGTGCCGCAGCAGGGTGATCGCGGCCGTCTCGGTCTCGACACCCTCGGCCACCAACTGCAGACCGAACGCCTCGGCCAACGCGATGATCGCGCGCACGATGGCCAGGTCGCCCGGATCGGCGCCGAGGTCCCGCACGAAGCTCTTGTCGATCTTGAGTGCGTCCACGGGAAGCGATTTCAGCAGCGACAGCACGCTGTAGCCGGTCCCGAAATCGTCGATGGCGACCTGGATCCCCACCTCGTGCAGCTTCGAGAGCGTGACCTGGGTGACGTCGATGTCTTGAACGACAATGTTTTCGGTGATCTCCAGGCAGACCGACCCGCGGGGGAGGCCGAACTCGTTCACGATCGCGTCGACCGATTCGGCGAATCCGTCGGCGACGAGTTGCACCGGTGACACGTTAACCCGCAGAACAGCGTCGAGCCCGACGCCGTTGGCCCGCCAGCGGGCGAACTCGGCGCACGCCGTGCGCAACACCCACCGCCCCAATTCGCCCGCCAGGTTGATGGATTCGGCCACCCCGATGAAGGCGTCGGGCGACAGCAGACCGCGGGTCGGGTGGTTCCAGCGGACCAGTGCCTCGGTGGCCAGAACCTTCCCGGTGCGCATATCGACCTCGGGTAGGTAGCGCAGGAACAGCGCTCCGGTCTCGATCACGTTCTGCAGATGCAGCTCGATATCGTTGCGCAATTCGCTTTCCAGCGATATCGCATCGGAGTAGGTGATCACCTGATTGCCGCCGGTGTTCTTGGCCGTTAGCACCGCCTGGTCGGCGTGCCGCAGCAGATCCGAGGTGCTGTCGCGGCCGGGGATGCCCACCGCGACACCGATGCTGACCGATCGGGTGACCATCTCACCGTCGATCGGTACCCGCGTGGACAGCACGGACTGCAACCGGTGGGCGAGTTCCTGGGCGGCGGCGGTGTCGGTTGGGGATTCCGGGACGACCACGAACTCGTCACCGCCCAGTCGGGCGATCATGCCGGCCCCGGCGGACTGAGCCAACCGTTCGGCCAGTACACGGATGAATCGGTCGCCGGCGGAATGGCCGAGGTAGTCGTTGATTGCCTTGAGCCGGTCCAGATCGAAGAACAGCGCGGTGACCGGACCAGGCTGACCCTGCCGGAGTCGCTCGTCGAGGTGGGCCATCAGTGCCCGGCGGTTGTACAGCCCGGTGAGGTCATCGTGTTCGGCGAGGAACCGCAGTCGGTCCTCGGCGGACACCCGGGCCTGAACCTGGGCGAGGAGCGAGGCGATGGCCTCCAGTGCATTGAGTTCCTCGCCGCTCCAAGCCCTGTCGCCGTTCTTGACGAAGCCGATCGCCCCGGTGGTCACGTCACCGGACAGCAGCGGGACGACCGCCACGCTGTCATGGATCGAGTTGTGGCGGCCGGCGCTGGTACCGGGCCGGTGCACCTCCGGTTTCCGGAGGTGCTCCGTCGGAGCAAGGATCGGGTCGGCGTCGGCGAAATAGATCAGCCCGTGCGAAACCGGACGGCCGTCGTCCGGACGAGGTGGACACTCGGCGATGAGTCGCGTCGCGTGGGTGTCGTGGTCGTTGTGCCGGAGAAAACCGGCGTCGACATCGAAGTACGAGACCAGTTCGGCCAGCACCTGCCCGCAGACGCCGGCCGCGGTGGCGGCATCGACGGCAATCAGGCGGGTGGCGACTGCCGTGACGACGAGTTCGAGGCTGCGGGGCACCTAAACCTCTCTGTGTTGCGTCCTTGGTGCGGCGAGACGTTGTGATTCACAGGTGGCCGACGACTCCGGTCAGCTTGCGGAAAGTGTATTGCAGAGGCTGCGATTGATCGATGACATCCCGAGGGATTCGTCTCGATGCCCGACCGGTTCGGATACGGGCTCAGGTGGCGCCGCTGACGGCAGTCACTTCGTCGAGCAGGGGCAGCAGCACCCGGGCCTCGGCCCGGGTGGCGATAATCTGTTGCGGGTCAGCCGTTCTGGTGAACTCGGCCTGATCCCACCACATCATCTTCGTCTCGTATCGCTCGTCGGGATACGGCGTTGCCGGGATGCGGGTGGCGACCACGCCACCCGAGGAACGCCAGCGGTCCAGGACATGGGCTGCCGCGGTGGCCATCGCGAACTTGGCACCGAGGACGAGGGTCGCGTGCAATGGCATCCGGGCCAGGACGGGGGTGAGTGCGCGGGTGCGCTGACGGCCGGAGGGGTGATCGTCATCGGTCCACGCGGTCTTGATCTCGACGACGCCGAAGGGGATGCGATCGTCGATCATTTTGCGAACCAGCGGAAGTGCGGGCTGGTCGGCCCATTCGACCATCGCATGGCTCTCCTCGGGGTCGCGGTAGGGCCCTTGCGCGCGCACCCCGCCGATGACCCGCCCGGTGTCATCGATCGCGGCGAGGAACAGAGAGGTGGCGGCAGGGTCCGCCAGTGTGCTCGGGTCGATCGCGCGCTCCACTCCGTGTTTGCGGTAACTGCGCAATGCGCCCTCGATGAAGTCACCCCACAACTCGGGTTCGGCCCACGGTGTCGAGACCACGAGTGTGCAGTCGGTGTCGCGATCCCACCACTGCGCGGACGCATTATCGGGAAAATCGCGGAACGCGGTTTCAGCGATTGACACGCTCATTTCCCATACCTACCGATCAGTTGCCGGAACGTTGCCCCATGGGGGTAAGTTCCTGAGGTAATTTCAAATAGTGCAGTTAAGTATCGCCATATCCAGGGCAGATGCCAGCGGCAATTTATTGCGGCTTATGACAATTGGTTGCCAACGGAGCATGGGGCGTATTACAGCAATTCAAATCGCTACACGCTAATGGCGGCATATCCAACACAAATTGGCGCGAGCGTTAGTTTTGGCAAAGATTAGCTGGACGCTAACAAGTTTTCTAAATCGATCAGGTGCCCGATCACGTGTCCGGCATTCGCTACCTTTTCAAGGTCGTGCCGTTCCGTGGGAACGGGGACCCAGTGTGTGGCCCGGATGCACGGAGCGCTAAGGATGGATGGGAAAAGTCAACGGGTTACCGGAGGAGAAGCAGTGCAGATTTTCAAGAGTCTCGAGGAACTGGTGGGGGCCGCAGGCACCGAGTTGGGCCCCACAGAGTGGCTGGAGATCGGCCAGGACCGCGTCAATAAATTTGCCGAAGCAACAGAAGATCACCAGTGGATCCACATCGACCCGGAGCGCGCGAAGGATGGGCCGTTCGGCGGGACCATCGCCCACGGGCTGCTGACCCTGTCTTTGCTGCCGTATTTCAGCCACCAGCTGTACCGGGTGGAGGGCATCTCGCTGGCGGTCAACTACGGGTACAACAAGGTTCGTTTCATCACCCCGGTGAAGGTGGGCGCCCGGGTGCGGGCCCGCGCCGTGGTCACCGATGTGACCGCACTCGAAGGTGCTGCTCAGTCGACGGTCACCATCACGGTGGAGATCGAAGGATCGGAAAAGCCTGCGGCCGTTGCCGAGTCGATCGTCCGCTATATCGCCTGAGGCTAGGTGTGTTTCTGGGCCGCCCGCTGGGCGGCTTTCACGAGGCCGCCCCCGATGATGAGCCGCTGGATCTCGCTGGTGCCCTCGTAGAGCCGTAGCAACCGCACCTCGCGGTAGATGCGCTCGACCGCCACCTCGCGCATATAGCCGCTGCCGCCGTGGATCTGGACGGCGAGATCGGCGACGTTGCCCGCCATCTCGGTGCAGAACAGCTTCGCCGATGACGGTGCGATCCGCCGATCCTCGTCGTTCACCCACAACCGCGCGGCCTCGCGGACCAGTGCCCGGCCGGCCATCACGCCGGTCTGCTGATCGGCGAGCATCGCCTGCACGAGCTGGAAGTCGCCGATCGGGGTGCCGCCCTGGGTGGCCGTCGCGGCATAGGCCACCGACTCGTCGAGTGCGCGCTGTGCGCAACCGACGGCAAGCGCTGCGATGTGCACGCGCCCGCGGGCCAGCGAGGTCATCGCGGCCCGGTAGCCGATGTCCTCGCTGCCGCCGATGAGGGTGTCGTGGCCGACGCGCACATCATCGAAGCTGACATCGGCCGTCCAGGCACCCTCCTGACCCATCTTGGCGTCCTTGCTGCCGATGCTGATGCCGGGTGTATCCGCGGGCACCAGGAAGACCGCGATGCCCGGACCATCGGCGTCTGCGGGTCGGGTGCGGGCGAACGCGATGAACAGGTCTGCGGTCGGGGCATTGGTGATGTACTGCTTCTGCCCGTTGAGCACCCAGTGGTCCCCGTCCTTGACGGCCTTGGTCCGCAGGCCCGCAGGGTTGGATCCGGCGCCCGGTTCGGTGAGCGCGAACGAGGCCACCACCTCGCCGGAGGCGATGCCCTCCAGCCACCGCGACTTCTGCTCGTCGGTACCGAACCCGACGAGCACCTGACCGGCGATCCCGTTGTTGGTGCCGAACATCGAGCGCAGCGCCAGGCTGGTGTAGCCGAACTCCATCGCCAACTCGACGTCCTGGACCAGGTTGAGCCCGAGGCCGCCCCACTCCTGCGGGATCGCGTACCCGAACAGCCCCATTTTCTTGGCCTGATCGCGGATATCGTCGGGCACCCGGTCGGCCGCCATGATCTCCAGCTCGCGGGGCACCACCTGGCTCCGGATGAACTGGCGGGTGGCGGCGAGGATATCGGCGAAGTCTGCGTCAGACACGGCGGCGGTGGCGGTATCGGCCATCAGCGGCATCTCCTGGGAGTTGGTGCGATCCACCTACGGGGTGGTTTGATACAAGAAATATCATATTTTATGTATGCATCTGCTCGGGCTTCAGGAAGGAATGGGCTCCCATGGCTCTGCTTGACGGACGTACCGCGGTGATCACCGGAGGTGCGCAGGGAATCGGGTTCGCGATCGCCGAACGGTTCGTGGCCGAGGGTGCCCGGGTGGTGCTCGGCGACCTCAACCCCGACGCCACCGCTGCTGCAGTCGCCGCACTCGGCGGCCCCTCGGTGGCCAAGGGCGTCAGCTGCGATGTGACCGACGCCGGGCAGGTCTCCGCCCTCGTCGCCGCCGCGGTGGACACCTTCGGCAGCCTCGACATCATGGTCAACAACGCCGGTATCACCCGCGATGCCACCATGCGCAAGATGACCGAGGAGCAGTTCGATCAGGTGATCTCGGTGCACCTGAAGGGGTCGTGGAACGGCACCCGGTTGGCGGCGAACATCATGCGGGAGGCCAAAACCGGTGCCATCGTCAACATCTCGTCGATCTCGGGCAAGGTCGGCCTGATCGGCCAGACCAACTACTCGGCCGCCAAGGCCGGTATCGTCGGCCTCACCAAGGCCGCCGCGAAAGAGGTCGCCCACCTGGGTGTGCGGGTGAACGCCATCCAGCCCGGGCTGATCCGGTCGGCGATGACCGAGGCCATGCCGCAACGGATCTGGGATCAGAAGCTGGCCGAGATCCCGATGGCACGCGCCGGGGAACCGGCCGAGGTCGCCTCGGTGGCGCTGTTCCTGGCCTCGGACCTGTCCTCGTATATGACCGGCACCGTGCTCGAAGTGACCGGCGGACGGCACATCTGACATGTCTGAAGCTGTCATCTGTGAACCGGTCCGCACCCCGATCGGCCGCTACGGCGGCATGTTCGCCTCCCTGACCGCCGTCGACCTGGGCGTCGCGGCACTGCAGGGCCTGTTGGCGCGCACCGGAATTCCCGCCGATGCGGTGCAGGACGTGATCCTGGGGCACTGTTACCCCTCCAGCGAGGCACCGGCGATCGGACGGGTGGTCGCACTCGATGCGGGTCTGCCCATCACCGTGCCCGGTATGCAACTCGACCGTCGCTGCGGATCCGGTCTGCAGGCCGTCATCCAGGCCTGTATGCAGGTGGCGAGCGGTAACAACGACCTGGTCATCGCCGGCGGCGCCGAGTCGATGAGCAATGTGGCCTTTCATTCCACCGATATGCGCTGGGGCGGATCCCGCGGCGGTGTCACAGTGCACGACGGACTGGCCCGCGGCCGCACCACGGCGGGCGGCAAGCATTACCCGGTGCCCGGCGGCATGCTGGAGACGGCCGAGAATCTGCGCCGCCAGTACGGCATCTCACGCGCCGAGCAGGACGAACTCGCGGTGCGCTCGCATCAGAAGGCCGTCGCCGCTCAGACCAGCGGGGTGCTCACCGACGAGATCATCCCGGTGACCGTGAGCTCCCGAAAGGGTGATGAGGTGATCGACACCGATGAACACCCGCGCGCGGACACCACGGTCGAGGCGCTGAGCAAGCTGCGACCGGTGCTCGGTAAGAGCGACCCCGAGGCCACCGTCACCGCCGGTAACTCCAGCGGCCAGAACGACGCGGCGTCCATGTGCATCGTCACAACGCCCGAGCGCGCGGCCGAACTCGGGCTCAAACCCCTTGTCCGGCTGGTCTCCTGGGGCGTGGCCGGGGTGGCGCCCAACATCATGGGTATCGGGCCGGTGCCGGCCACCGAACGTGCGCTGGACAAGGCCCGGCTGTCGCTGGCCGATATCGATCTCATCGAACTCAACGAGGCATTCGCCGCGCAGGCGCTGGCGTGCACACGGGAATGGAAGTTCACCGACAACGATTTCGAGCGCACCAACGTGCGCGGGTCGGGTATCTCGCTGGGCCATCCGGTCGGCGCGACCGGCGGCCGGATGCTGGCCACCCTGGCCCGCGAACTCGAACTACGCGACGCCCGGTACGGGCTGGAAACCATGTGCATCGGTGGCGGTCAGGGCCTGGCCGCCGTATTCGAACGGACATCTGCATGACCCGCCTCGCTCAGACTCCCGGCCTCACCGATGTGCAGGCCGAAATAGTCGCCACCGTGCGGCAGTTCGTGGACAAGGAGATCATCCCGAACGCGCAGGAGTTGGAGCATTCCGACACCTACCCGCAGCAGATCGTCGACAAGATGCGCGATATGGGCCTGTTCGGTCTGATGATCCCCGAGGAGTACGGCGGGCTCGGAGAGTCGCTGCTGACCTACGCATTGTGTGTGGAGGAACTGGCGCGCGGCTGGATGAGCGTGTCCGGTGTCATCAACACCCACTTCATCGTCGCCTACATGATCCGTCAGCACGGTACCGACACCCAGAAGCAGCACTACCTGCCGCGGATGGCGACGGGCGAGGTGCGCGGCGCCTTCTCGATGTCCGAACCCGAGTTGGGCTCCGATGTCGCGGCGATCCGCACCCGGGGTGTGCGCGACGGCTCCGGAGACTATCTGATCACCGGGCAGAAGATGTGGCTCACCAACGGGGGCAGCTCGACGCTGGTCGCCGCTCTGGTGAAAACCGATGAGGGAGCGGACAAACCGCACCGCAACCTGACCGC
>JBPPMV010000301.1:0-5906 GCA_051306235.1 Mycobacterium sp.
GCGGCGCAAGTTTTGAAACGTCCGCAACCGTCTCTATCAGAAGCACCTCGCCCACGGGCAGCTGGCCCATCGTGCCGAGCGTCTCCGGGTGGCCGGCATGACCGATCATCACCATCTGCAGACCGTTCGCGAAATGGCGTTCCGCCTCGTTGTGGACCTTGCTCACCAGCGGACATGTTGCGTCGACATAGACCATCTGCCGCCGTTCTGCCTCGGCCGGGACGGCTTTCGGCACGCCATGCGCGGAGAAGATCACCGGCCGGTCGGGCGGGCATTCGTCGAGCTCCTCGACGAAGACGGCGCCCTTGGCCCGCAGGCCGTCCACGACGAAGCGGTTGTGCACGATCTCGTGGCGCACATAGACCGGTGCTCCGTGCTTCTCCAGGGCCCGTTCGACGGTTTCGACGGCGCGGTCCACACCTGCGCAGTAGCCACGGGGCTCTGCAAGCAGAACGCGTTTACCCGCCACCCGTGAACTGACCGAGGTCACCGCCGATTGGCTGGCGCCCGGAATTCCCATGTTGACGGTTGGTGGCATGCAACCAGGGTACTTACCAGCACCCGTCCCGGGCCAGCCGTAGGCTGACACCTATGGCAACAGCACCATATGGAGTCCGACTGCTGGTGGGTGCGGCCGTGACCGCCCTGGACGAGACGCGCAGGCTCCCGCAGACGATCCTCACCTACCCGATGACGGTCGCCAGCCAGCTCGCGCAGCTGGTGATGAAGGTGCAGCAGGACGTCGCCGATCTGGTGAACCGCGGCGACGAGGCCCTCGAGGAGCTGTTCCCGCCCAAGGACGAGCAACCCGAATGGGCCACCTTCGACGAGGACGTGCCCGTCGATCCGTTCACCAACCTGTCCGATGACGATGAGGACGTCCCCGGCCCCCGTCGCACCGGGAACACGGTCGCTGATCGCTCCGCCGGCAGGTTCGCGCTGTTCAGCGAGGGTGAGCCGGAACCGGCGGCGCCCGCCACCAACGGTGCCGCCACCAACGGCAAGGCGCCGGGCATCGCGCCCGGCATCGTGGCGGAGCTCGGCTACGAGACGCTGACGCTGGCGCAGCTGCGGGCCCGGCTGACCTCGCTGAAGGTCTCCGACCTGGAGGCCCTGCTGGCCTTCGAGGAGGCCAACAAGGCCCGCGCTCCGTTCCAGACGCTGCTCGCCAACAGGATCACCCGCGCGTCGGCGAAGTGAGCGAACCCGGCCAGTCCCCGGAGAACCCGTGGCCGGTCCGCGCGGTGGCGACCCGGGTGGCCAAGTGGATCGACCGGCTCGGCACCGTCTGGGTCGAGGGACAGATCGCCCAGTTGAACGTCCGCGCCGGCTCGTCCACCGCTTTCCTGGTGCTGCGCGACCCGGCCGCCGATATGTCGTTGTCGCTGACCTGCCCGCGTGACCTGGTGGTCAACGCCCCGGTGAAACTCGCCGAGGGCGTCCAGGTGATCGTCCACGGCAAACCGCAGTTCTACACCGCGCGGGGCAGTTTCTCGTTGCGGGTCAGCGATATCCGGGCGGTCGGCATCGGCGAACTGCTCGCCCGCATCGAACGTCTGCGTCGGCTGCTCGAAGCCGAGGGCCTGTTCGATCCCCGACTCAAACGCCCGATTCCGTTCCTGCCCAACACCATCGGTCTCATCACCGGACGCGCTTCGGCCGCCGAGCACGATGTCATGGCGATCGCCTCCGGACGGTGGCCCGCGGTGCGCTTCGCGGTGCGCAACACCGCTGTGCAGGGCGCGGGTGCGGTGGCGCAGATCGTGGACGCGCTGGACGCGCTGGACGCCGACCCCGAGGTCGACGTCATCATCGTGGCCCGCGGCGGCGGCAGCGTGGAGGACCTGCTGCCGTTCTCCGACGAGACCCTGTGCCGGGCCATCGCCGCCTGCACCACCCCGGTCATCAGTGCGGTCGGACATCAGCCCGACAACCCGATCTGCGATCTGGTGGCCGATCTGCGCGCGGCCACCCCCACCGATGCGGCCAAGCGGGTGGTGCCCGATGCCGCCGCCGAACAGGCCCAGGTCGTCGATCTGCGCCGGCGCAGCGCTCAGGCCCTCCGCAACTGGGTTCGTCGCGAGCAGCACACCATCGACCAGCTGCGGTCCCGGCCGGTGCTGGCGCGGCCACTGCAGGCCCTGGAGGCCCGCGCCGAAGAGGTGCACCGGGCGCGGCGCACCGCGCGCAGGGACATCAGCAGGCTGATCGCCGCCGAGAGCGATCGCCTCGAGCACCTCAGCGCCAGGCTGGGCACCTTGGGTCCGGCCGCCACCTTGGCCCGCGGCTACGCGGTGGTCCAGATCGTGGAGCCCGCGGGCGAGCGGCCGGTACTCAGATCCGTCGACGACGCCCCGGCGGGCACCCGACTGCGGGTGCGCGTGGCCGATGGCGCCGTCACAACAGTCAGTGAGGGTTCAGGTGAAGCCCATTAGTCACATGGGGTACGAAGCGGCACGCGACGAACTGATCGAGGTGGTGGCCCAACTCGAACACGGCGGGCTGGATCTCGACGCCTCGCTCAAGCTCTGGGAAAGGGGCGAGGAGCTGGCAAAACGATGCGAAGAGCACCTCGCGGGGGCGCGCCAGAAAGTGGCCGACACCCTTGCCGCCGGCGAGGCCGAGGAAAGTTGACAGCGCAACGGTTCTGACGCTCCGGCACTCAGGGGTTCAAAACTGGAACACGTTTCAGTTATCCTTGTCACATGGGTGACCCAACACTGCGCACTGACCTGGGCCGAGTCCTGGTGACCGGCGGTTCCGGATTCGTCGGCGCCAATCTGGTGACCACGCTGCTCGAACGCGGACATGAGGTCCGCTCCTTCGATCGGGTGCCGTCACCACTACCCGCGCATCCCAGACTGCAGACCGTCGTCGGGGACATCACCGACGCCGACGATGTGGCGAGCGCGATCGGCACGGACACCGAGACCGTGGACACCGTCATCCACACCGCGGCGATCATCGACCTGATGGGCGGCGCATCGGTCACCGAGGAGTACCGCAAGCGCAGCTTCGACGTCAACGTCGAGGGCACCAAGAACCTGGTGCACGCCGGGCAGACCGCCGGGGTCAAACGATTCGTCTACACCGCATCCAACAGCGTCGTGATGGGCGGCCAGGACATCAAGGACGGCAACGAAACCCTGCCCTACACAACTCGTTTCAACGATCTCTACACCGAGACCAAAGTGGTTGCCGAACAGTTCGTCCTCGGCCAGAACGGCGAGCACGGAATGCTCACCTGTTCCATCCGTCCGAGCGGCATCTGGGGCCGCGGCGATCAGACCATGTTCCGCAAGGTGTTCGAGAACATCCTCGCCGGGCACGTCAAGGTGCTCGTCGGCAACAAGAACATCAAGCTGGACAACTCATACGTGCACAACCTGATTCACGGTTTCATCCTCGCCGCAGAGCACCTCGTCCCCGGCGGGTCAGCCCCCGGCCAGGCTTATTTCGTCAACGACGGTGAACCGCTGAACATGTTCGAGTTCGCCCGTCCCGTGGTCGCCGCCTGCGGCCGCCCGCTACCGAACTTCCGGGTGTCCGGGAAGCTCGTGCACAAGGTGATGATGGGTTGGCAGTGGCTGCACTTCAAGTACGGTATCCGCGAACCGCTGGTCGAACCCCTTGCCGTGGAACGGCTCTACCTGAACAACTACTTCTCGATCGATAAGGCGCGGCGTGACCTCGGCTATGAGCCGCTGTTCACCACCGAGCGGGCGATGGACGAGTGCCTGCCCTATTACACCGAGCTTTTCCACAAGATGGAGTCCCAGGGCTCCGAACCGTTGGTGGCGGCTGCCGCACCGGTGCCCCCGAAGGGCTGATTTACTTCCACCCATGCCGCAGTTCCGCACCACCGCCCACGGCGATGCGCGCATCCGCTATCTCGACTCCGGCGGTGACGATGCCGGTGCCCCGGTGGTGTTCGTGCCCGGCTTCACCTGCGTCGCCGACGACTACACCGAGATCCTGCCGCTGCTCGGTAGACGGACCATCGTCGTCGAACTGCGCGGTCACGGCGGCAGTGTGGCGCCCGACGGTCCCCACGATTGCGCGGCGCGGGCCGGCGATATCGGGGCCGCGATCGACGATGTCACCGAGGGACCGGTTCACCTCATGACGTTCTCCCGCGGCACGTCCTACGCGCTGGCGTGGGCCCTTGCGCACACCGAGCGGGTCCGCTCCATCTCGATCGGCGACTATCTGCCGGAGGAGATCGCCCTACCGGCCGATGTGGCCGAGGGCGTGCTCGACGGGCGTTGGCGCGGCACGCCGGTGCACGAGCGCCTCGATCGGGATGCGGCGATCGCGACGTTCGGCGCCGCAGTCTCGCAATCCTTCTGGGAAGCGCTGGCGCAGTGGCAGCCTCCGCTTCAGGTCATCCGCAGTCCGGGCAGCCCGATCATCGACGAAGCGAACTGGGCCCGGTATCGGCAACTGTTCCCGACCGCACGGTTGCACGAGTTCACCGACTCCCCGCACGACATCTTCCGCCCGGATCGCGGGCGCTACCCGGTGCTGGTGCGCGAGCATGCCGAACGGGCCGAAAACGGCTCCAGATATGGGCAAGGCCGGTAACGCTGTAGCGTCCCGGCCTCTGGCTTCCCGCGCGGAGTCTACAGAACCGGGGAAGCTTGAGGTCGAGGTTACGGCACCGCCCAGACGTAACTCAAATCAGCCCATCCGCTCGCGTGCGGCGGGGTGACCACCGACGATGGCCCGCAGCATCCGCACCGTCATCGGTTGCGAAGCGCCCGAGACCGTCTTGAGTAGCTCGCGTGCGTGGTCGGGCTTGGTGTCCGGCGGCACCACGAACAGCAATGCGTTACGGGTGTGCGTGCCGACCACGAAGATGGTGTCCCTGGCGACCAGCGAGTAACGGTCCACCGTGATCACGCTGGAGCCACGAATGACCCGCGACGGCGCCGACGGGAAAAGACTGGGGTCGTACAGCACGCGGTGTACCGGTCCGAGCCACCGGCCCATCACCGAGATCAGGTCGGGCAGCGTGGCCTTGAGGTCGTAGGCGGGCGGCCACCAGGCACCGTCGACGGTGCCCCGCTGATCGGTGCGACCACAGATTGCCAGCCGGGTCGCGGACGGAGTTTCGGCAGCGCCATCGACCATCAGCGATGCTCCCATCAATGTCAGAGCGATCGCAGACGGCAACCGAAGAATCGGGCACGCGAGGAACCCACGATTCCTCCAGCGTAGACCGGCTCTCGCCACAATCGTCGCCGACCCGTCACCGACCGTTGGCGCGATCGGCTAACTCCGTGACACGCAACGCGATACGAGATGCCGGTTCGAACTGATCGTGATGCGCTTCGAGAACTGGAAGATCATCTTCGTCGAGCAGCGTCGCCAGGGCGCCTTGCGCACGTGGGGGTCGCGCGTCCATGGCTCGATTCGGTCGATTCGCCCTCTGTGAGTGCACGCTGTGATGTCCTGAGCTCGGACATATATCGAGGGGCGACGGTCATGGTTATCCAACTCGGCAAATGGCGCGCAGACGACGAATGCCGCTGCACGTGCAGCAAATGTCAGAGCGGCAAGCACTGTCACAACATGGCCGCGGGGTGTCGCGCGGCCCATTGGTAATCCGCCCCGACTTCATCGAACACCTCTGGGCTCGATCAGGAGCCGCCCGACGTAAAAGACTGCGCATGCCTGCTGCCAAGCCGAACATCCTGGTCATCTGCGGCGACGATATCGGGATCTCCAACCTCAGCTGCTACAGCCGCGGCGTGATGGGCTACCACGCCCAATATCGATCGGATCGCCGATGAGGGGCTGCTGTTCACCGACTCCTACGGTGAGCAGAGCTGCACGGCGGGCCGGTCCTCGTTCATCACCGGCCAGAGCGTGTACCGGACCGGCATGAGCAAGGTCGGCATGCC
>JBPPMV010000302.1:0-3498 GCA_051306235.1 Mycobacterium sp.
CCGCGCACGGTCTCCGTGACCGGAGTGTGGTTGGGGCCTTTAGTCTCTGCCATGTTCAGGATTCCTCACCAACGGGTCCGGAGGCCAGACCCAATTCACGTTCACGCAGCACGGTGTAAACCCGTGCAATCTCGTGGCGCACAACACGCAGGCGCCGGTTGTTCGTCAGCTGTCCGGTCGCCATCTGGAAGCGCAGGTTGAACAGCTCTTCCTTCGATTCGCGCAGACGAGTGATGAGCTCTTCCTCGGTGAGCTCACGCAGTTCGCCAGGCGAAACTCCTACTGCCATCAGAACTGCTCCTCTCGTGTCACGATGCGTGCCTTGATCGGCAGCTTGTGGATGGCGCGGGTGAGCGCCTCTTTTGCGATCTTCTCGTCCGGGTAGCTGATCTCGAAGAGAATGCGACCCGGCTTGACGTTGGCGATCCACCACTCCGGCGAACCCTTACCGGAACCCATGCGGGTCTCGGCAGGCTTCTTGGTCAGCGGACGGTCCGGGAAGATGTTGATCCACACCTTGCCGCCACGCTTGATGTGCCGGTTGATGGCGATACGAGCGGACTCGATCTGCCTGTTGGTGATGTAGGCGTGCTCCAGAGCCTGGATGCCGTAATCGCCGAAGCTCACCGCGGTGCCGCCGCTGGCGGTTCCACGCTGCCTCGGGTGATGCTGCTTGCGGTGCTTGACCCTACGGGGAATGAGCATTTGGCTAGCTCCCTGAATCCTGTGTAGTGCTCTCGGCGGGCGCCTCGACAGCCGCGTCAGCGGTCGGTGCGGCCGACTCTTCTCCGGTGGCGGCACGGCCGGCCTCGGTGCTCGTCGCGGTGGTACCCGAGGCGCCACTGCGGCGCGGACGGGTGGCACCGGTCGGACGCTCACGACGCGGACGGTCGGCGGCCGGCGCCGCAGCGGTCAGCTCACGCTTACCACCGACGATGTCGCCCTTGTAGATCCAGACCTTCACACCGATACGGCCGAAGGTGGTCTTGGCCTCGTAGAGGCCGTAGTCGATATCGGCGCGCAGCGTGTGCAGCGGGACGCGACCTTCGCGGTAGAACTCCGAGCGGCTCATCTCAGCTCCGCCGAGGCGACCCGAGCACTGGACCCGGATTCCCTTGACGTTGGGCTGGCGCATGGCCGACTGGATCGCCTTGCGCATCGCGCGGCGGAACGCCACCCGGTTGGACAGCTGCTCGGCGACGCCCTGGGCGACCAACTGCGCAACAGACTCGGGGTTCTTCACCTCGAGGATGTTGAGCTGAACCTGCTTCTTGGTCAGCTTCTCCAGATCGGTCCGGATGCGGTCGGCCTCAGTGCCACGGCGACCGATGACGATGCCGGGGCGCGCGGTGTGGATGTCAACGCGGACCCGATCACGGGTGCGCTCGATCTCCACATCGGCGATACCGGCACGCTCCAGGCCGGTGGCCAGCAGACGGCGGATCGCGACGTCTTCCTTCACGTAGTCCGCGTACTGCTTGTCTGCGTACCAGCGGGACTTCCAGTCGGTGGTGATACCGAGGCGGAAGCCGTGCGGGTTGATTTTCTGGCCCACTACTCCGAGCCTCCCTTCGTCTCGGACTTGGCTTCCGTTGTCTTGGCAGCGGAAGCAGCCTTGCTGCCCTGAGCGCGACGGTTACGCGCTGACGACGCAGCGGCACCCTTCTGCTTGGGCGGACGGCTCTCCACGATCACGGTGATGTGGCTGGTGCGCTTGCGGATTCGGAACGCACGCCCCTGGGCGCGCGGCCGGATGCGCTTGGCGGTCGGCCCACCATCGGCGTGGATGGTCGCGACCACCAGGGTGGACGGGTCCAGGCCATTGTTGTTCTGCGCGTTGGCCGCAGCACTGGCGATGACCTTGGCAACCGTGTCGCTGGCGTCCTGCGGTGCCCACCGCAGGATGTCGAGCGCTTCGGTCACCGTCTTGCCGCGCACCAGGTCGATGACCCGGCGTGCCTTGGTCGGCGAAATCCCCACGAAGCGGGCTACCGCTGTCGCGGACGGATATTCAATCGTTGTAGTCATTACCGGCGCTTCGCCTTCCGGTCATCCTTGATGTGACCCTTGAACGTGCGGGTGGGGGCAAACTCGCCGAGCTTGTGCCCGACCATTGCCTCGGTGACGAACACCGGCACGTGCTTGCGACCGTCGTGGACGGCGAAGGTGTGACCGATGAAGTCCGGGATGATGGTCGAACGGCGCGACCAGGTCTTGATGACCTGCTTGCTGTTCTTCTCGTTCTGGACGTCGACCTTCTTGAGCAGATGGTCGTCGACGAACGGGCCCTTTTTCAGGCTGCGTGGCATCGCTTTACTCCCTAGCGCTTATTCTTGCCGGTGCGCCGGCGACGGACGATGAGCTTGTCGCTCGCCTTATTCGGCTTGCGGGTGCGACCCTCGGGCTTGCCCCAGGGGCTCACCGGGTGACGGCCACCGGAGGTCTTACCCTCACCACCGCCGTGCGGGTGGTCGACCGGGTTCATCACGACACCACGGACAGTGGGGCGCTTGCCCTTCCACCGCATACGGCCGGCCTTACCCCAGTTGATGTTGGCCTGCTCGGCGTTGCCGACCTCACCGACGGTGGCGCGGCAGCGCACGTCGACGCGCCGGATTTCACCCGACGGCATACGCAGCGTGGCGTAGGCACCTTCCTTACCGAGCAACTGGACGCTCACACCGGCCGAACGGGCCAGCTTCGCGCCGCCACCGGGACGCATCTCCACAGCGTGGATGACCGTACCGGCCGGGATGTTGCGCAGCGGCAGGTTGTTGCCCGGCTTGATGTCGGCGTTGGCGCCCGACTCCACGACGGTGCCCTGCTTCAGTCCCTGGGGCGCGATGATGTAGCGCTTCTCGCCATCCAGGTAGTGCAGCAGTGCGATGTTCGCGGTGCGGTTCGGGTCGTACTCGATGTGAGCGACCTTGGCGTTGACGCCATCCTTGTCGTGACGACGGAAGTCGATCACGCGGTAGGCGCGCTTGTGCCCACCACCCTTGTGCCGTGTGGTGATACGACCGTGCGCGTTGCGGCCGCCCGTGCTGTGCAGCGGGCGAACCAGCGACTTCTCCGGCGTCGAGCGGGTGATCTCGGCGAAATCGGAGACGCTGGCACCGCGACGACCCGGGGTCGTCGGCTTGTACTTGCGAATTGCCATTTCTAAGTTCCTGAGTCTCTCTGCCCGCCGCTAGGCCGGCGCTCCGAACAAGTCGATCGGCTTGCTGCCCGCGGCCAGGGTCACGATGGCGCGCTTGGTGCCCTTGCGCTGTCCGTAACCGCTGCGGGTGCGCTTGCGCTTGCCGTTGCGATTGAGCGTGTTCACCGAATCGACCTTGACGGAGAAGATCTTCTCGATCGCAATCTTGATCTGCGTCTTGTTCGAGTCCGGGTGCACGACGAACGTGTACACGTTGTCCTCGATCAGCGAGTACGACTTCTCCGAGATGACCGGGGCCAGGATGATGTCGCGGGGGTCAGTCACGGTCGCCATCAGGC
>JBPPMV010000303.1:0-20417 GCA_051306235.1 Mycobacterium sp.
GTCGCCTCGACCGACGAGCTCGCGGGCTTCGGCGGGGCAGCCGGCCCATACGAACATCCGGCCACCATGACCGGCGTGATCACGACCGCGGTCACGGCACCCAGAATGGTCCGCGCGCTCAGCCGTTTCATGACGTCATTGTGGCGCATTTACGCACATGTCACGTCATTGCGGTCTCGATGACCGTCAGCTCCTCGGAAATCCCTGCCGCACGGCGAATATCGCGGAACTCCTGCACCATCGCCTCGGTCACCTCGTGTGGATCCTTCACCGTGTCGGTATCGGAGATGACCGAGATGTTGAGCTGATCCACATAGCTCCACACCGTGATGTTCAATCCGCTGGCCGCCGTCAGCGGGCCGACCGAGTAGATCTCGCTGACGGTGGCGCCGCCGACCCTGCCCCGCTGGCGCGGGCCGGGCACATTCGAGATGTTGAGGTTGAGCACCTTGTTCTGGCCGTCCTTGTCCGACAACCGGCGGAACAGCGCCTCGACCGCGGCCGGCGGCATATAGGACGCCCAGCGCGCCACCAGTTCCGGTCCGATCAGCTGACTGCTCTCCTTGGCCAGCGTCGCCGCCGCACTCGCGCGCCGCACCCGCTCCAGGACGTCGGGCTCGTCGACCGGTAGCGCCATCAGCACACCGGTGAACCGATTACCGGAGATGCGGTCCGGCGAGAAGTCGAAGCTCATCGGCACCGATGCCAGCAGCGGATGGTCCGCCTTGCCCTCGTAGTGCAGCTGCAATTTGCGCAGCGCACCCGAGGACAGGGCCAGCACCATATCGTTGATGGTGGCGCCCAACTGCTTTCCGGTCGACTTGACGTCGGCCAGGGCGAGCGTCGCCGTGGCGAAGCGGCGCCCCGGAGTCAGCACGTGGTTCATGAAGCTCGGCGGCGGGGTGAACGGCCGGGTAAGTTCCGGCCCGAACTTGTGCTGGCTGCGCCGCACCCGCGCGACACCGTCCGCGGTGTATTTGACCAGGCCGGGGATCCGGCCGATCTGGCGCAGGTGGTCGGTGAACGCCGAGCGCACCAGTTCCGGCTTGGACGGGTCGGGGTCGGTGGCATACGAGTCGCGTTCGCGCTGCGGCCCGTCCTGCAGATCCATCCCGCGGGCCAGCAGGTTCGCCGAGGCCACCCCGTCGGCCAGCGCGTGGTGGATCTTGCCGACCACGGCGATCCGGTCGTTGGCCAGACCCTCGACGAAGTACATCTCCCACAGCGGCCGGCTGCGATCCAGCGGGGTGCTGGCGATCTCCCCGATGGCGGCATCGAGTTCGCGGCGTCCACCGGGGGCCTCGACCCGCCACGGCCGCACGTGATACTCCAGGTCGACATCGCAGTTCTCCCGCCACATCGGGTGGTGGAACTTGAACGGGATGTCGACCAGTTGGTATCGGAACGGTTCCAGGTTGTGGAGCCTGCTGTGCAACACATTTCGAAAGTCCTGGACACCGAATGTGCGGTCACCGAGACCGTGCAGATCGATCACAGCGATCTTCAAGGTGTGCATGTGCACGTTGGGCGCTTCCGTGTACAGCAGGAACGCGTCCCAACCGCTGAGCCTTTTCACCGGCTGATTTCCTCCCCTGACCGCAGGAGTCTATATAACCGCCTTGGCCCTGGCTGCCGTCGAGTTTCGGTGGATCTGATTGAGGAACAAGCCGATTGCCTTCGCCATCGCTCCGGTGCGGGCACCGTCGGTCATATCGAATCCGTGCCCCGCGCCGGGGAACTCGACATAGCTGACCGGCCCGGCGGATGCGGCTTCGAGGCGGTCGACGAAGCTGCGGGCCTGCGCGACCGGGATCACGGTGTCACCGCTGCCGTGGATGACCAGGAACGGCGGCGCGTCGCGATGCACCCGGGCGATCGGGGAGGCCTGACGGAAGATATCGGGATGGCGGGCGATCTTGCGGCCCACCACGACGCGTTCCAGGAAGTCCACGAAGCGATCGCGTTCGACAGTCGAGCGATCCTCCCAGTCGTAGCGGCCGTAGATGCCGATCACCGCGTCCACCGAGGTGTCCGAGCCTTCGGGCAGATCGCCCTGCAGTTCGGGATCATTGGGCGTCAGCCCGGCCAGTGCGGCCAGGTGCCCGCCCGCCGAGCAGCCGGCGACGGCCACGAAGTTGCGGTCCCCGCCGAATTTGTCGACATTGGCGCGCGCCCAGGCGATCGCCGCCTTGACATCGGTCATATGGCGGGGCCAGCGGTGATGCGGTGCCACGCGGTAATCGATGGACAGACAGACCCAGCCCTGTTCGGCCAGGTGCGACAGCATGGCATAGCCCTGCAGCATCCGGCTGCCGTGCACCCAGGCCCCGCCCGGGACGAACAGCAGGACCGGCGCGGGCTGGCTCGGCAGCTCCGCGGGGCGCCACACGTCGAGAAGTTGCATCGGGTGATCGCCGTAGCGCACCGAGGACCGGTGCACATTGCGGCGGTACTCCATGGTGTTCCACAGCGGCGGCAGTTGCTCGGGGGCCGGCCAGTCACCGGCCAGGTCGGCGGCCGGAACGACGCTGCGCAGCCCATCCTTGGCGACGGACACCGTCTGGTCCCGCTCGGCCTTGCGGACGGCCCCGTTGCCGGGCGCGAACCAGGCCTTCGCCGTGGAGGACATCATCTCGGGGAACTGCCGGAACCCCCACACGCCCATCGCGGCCAGTCCGCCGAGCGGTTCGAGTTGTTTGCCGATCACCGGCAACGAGGCTGAGGCGACGGACAGCGCGAGCATGCGGTCGGCGTGATTGGCCTTCAACAGCCAGCGTGCGCGGCTCATCAGCGTGGGTCCGGGATACCGGGTGTCCGGTGTGGCCGTCATCACGCGAGAGTACCCGCCGACACCCCCTTCCAAGCAGACATTTCGCGCAAACTGTCTACCGTGGCTCGAATGTGACCGTCGTCACTTATTCGGGTGGTGGTGGGCCGGGTAACTTCAACTAATCATGAGCAAGGTTTCACCGTGAGCAAGTCAGCGCTGGCCATCACCGAAGATCACCAGGACCTCGCCGCCGCAACCTACGGGCGGCTACAACGATCGGGCAGCCGCGCCGCCGCCCGCGCCACCCTCGACCAACCCGGTGAATACCCCGGTGAGATCTGGTCGGCGGGTGCCGAACTGGGATGGAACGGACTGGCGATCTCCGAAGAGTTCGGCGGCTCGGGTTTCGGGCTGGCCGAACTGGCGGTGGTCGTCGAGCTCACCGGCCGAGAGCTGACGCCCGGCCCGTTCCTGCCGACCGTGGCCGCGGCCGTGGCGATCGACCGGTGTGCCCCCGATTCCGTTCGCGCCCAACTGCTTCCGGGCCTCGCCGATGGCAGTACCGTCGCCGCCCTCGGGCTCAACGTGCTGGTGAACATGGAGTCGGACCTGACCGCCAGCGCCGAATGGCCCGCGGTGCTCGGCGCTCCCGATTCCGACGTCCTCGTGCTCGCCGCCGGTGAGGACCTCATCATCGTCGAGGCCGACGCCGACGGGATCACCGTCACCGCACTGCCATCCCTGGACACCACCCGCAGCGTCGGCTCGGTGTCGATGCGGGGCGCGGCGATCTCCGCCGACCGGGTGCTGCGCGGCGCGGCCCGGCACGCCCGCACCGTGTTCCGCGTGCTGGCCGCCGCCGAGGCCGTCGGCATCAGCTGGGCCAGCCTTGACATGGCGGTCGAGTATGCCAAGGTGCGTGAGCAGTTCGGGCGCACCATCGGCACCTTCCAGGCCGTCAAGCACCATGCGGCCAACATGCTCGTCGACGCCGAGCAGACTACGGCGGCCACCTGGGCCGCCGCCCGGGCCGACGATCTGGACGCCGCATCGCTGCCGGCGACGATCGCAGCCGTACACGCCATCCGCGCCCAGGTTTTCAACGCGGAGAACAATATTCAATTGCACGGCGGTATCGGGTTCACCTGGGAGCACGACGCCCACCTGTATCTGCGCCGGGCCCGCAGCCTGGCGGCACTGCTGGCCGACGGTAACGACCCGCTCGCCGAACTCGTCGCCGCCCAGCGCGCCGGGCAGACCCACGGTGCATCGTTCAGCGTGCCCGCCGAGGCCGAGCAGTACCGGGCGGCCGCCGCCGAGGCCGCCACCACGGTGCAGTCCCTGCCCACCGAGGACCAGCGCGACTTCCTGGTCGACTCCGGCTACCTGGTGGCGCACTGGCCGAAACCGTGGGGCCGGGCCGCCGATGTCCTCGAACAGCTGGTCATCGAGGAGGAGTTCCGGGACGTCACGATCCCGGACATGGGCATCACCGGATGGGTGACGCTCACCATCGCCCAGGCCGGGACCGATGACCAGCGCGAGCGCTGGGTCGAGCCGGTGCTGCGCGGACAGTCGATGTGGTGCCAGCTGTTCTCCGAGCCCGAGGCGGGCTCGGACGCGGCCGCGGTGCGGACCTCGGCCAAGCGGGTCGACGGGGGCTGGCGGGTCACCGGCCAGAAGGTGTGGACCAGCCTGGCGCAGCACTGCCAGTGGGGCCTGGCCACCGTGCGCACCGATCCCGATGTCCCCAAGCACGCCGGTGTCACGATGATGGCCATCGATATGAAAGCCCCTGGTGTACGGGTCAATCCGTTACGCGGGCTCACCGGTGACGCCCACTTCAACGAGGTGTTCTTCGATGACGTGTTCGTTCCCGACGCCGACGTGGTCGGCGATGTTAACAAGGGCTGGCTGGTCGCCCGCGCCACGCTGGGCAATGAGCGCATCTCGATCGGCGGCGGTTCGTCGGCGCCCACCGGGTTCAGTACCGCCGATGTGGTCGAGCTACTCGATCAGGCCGCCCCCGAGCTGGCCGCCGGCCATGTGCACGAGGCGGGCCGGGTGATCGCCGAGACGCTCACCCTGCCGATGCTGAACCTGCGTCGCGTGAGCCGGGCCATCGCCGGTGCCGAGCCGGGGCCCGAGGGCAATGTGACCAAACTGCTGCTCGCCGAACAGTCGCAACGGCTCACCGAGCTCGGCATGGCGCTGGCCGGGGCCGCCGCGGTCACCGGCCGCGCCGACGGACTGGCCAGGGCATACCTCGGCAATCGGGCCATGACGATCGCCGGCGGCACCTCCGAGATCACCCGCAACACGATCGCCGAGCGCATCCTGGGCCTGCCCCGCGATCCGCTACTCAAGTAGCTTGGTATAGACCAGCAACGTAGCCTGTACCCATGCCGGAACTGGCCGACGTGTTGTCATCGCTGCGCGGTGTGTGGGACGAAGAGGCCGTCGACGAACTCGACCACGCATTGCAGTGTGCGGCGCGTGCGATCGACGACGGCGCCGATGACGAACTGGTGCTGGCCTGCGCACTGCACGACATCGCGCACAGCCCGCTGCTGCCCGCGGGCCAGGCGCACGACGCGGTGGCCCGAGAGTGGCTGACCCCCCGCTACGGGCAGCGGGTCGGCTGGCTGGCCGGGGCGCATGTGGCCGCCAAGCGCTATCTGGCGGCAACCGATCCCGGCTACCTGCTCAGCGAGACATCCGCGCATTCCCTGCAACATCAGGGCGGGGCCGCCGTCGATCCGGCGTTCGTGGACCACCCGTGGTGGCCGGATGCATTGCGGCTGCGCCACTACGACGATGCCGCCAAGGATCCCGATTCCACCGGCGCGACCATCGAGGACGTGCTCGAGGTGGCACGGCGCGTAGGCATCGCCCGAGAGCGCAATCGTGGCGGCAACCCGTAAGCAATACTGTTGAGGTGTCGACCAACGCAGCCGTGTTCCATCGCGATCTGACCCGCATCGCCCGCCTGCTGCCGCGAAAGGTCATCACGGCGAAGAACATCGCCCTGCTGCAACGCATGACCGCCCTGACCGGCCGCAAGGTCCCCGCCGACGTCGAGGTGCTCACCCTGAGCTCGGGCGTCCGGGTCTGGCTGTACCGGCCGCCCGTTGTGACGACGCCGGGCCCCGCACTGCTGTGGATTCACGGTGGCGGTTACGTCATCGGCAGTCCCGGGCAGGATCACGCGCAAAGCCGGCGTTTTGCCGCCCGACTGGGTGCCACCGTCGCAGCGGTGGAGTACCGCCTGGCGCCCCGGCATCCCTATCCAGCCGCGCTGGAGGACTGTTACACGGCGCTGGCCTGGCTGGCCGGGTTGCCCGCGGTCGACCCTGCGCGGGTGGCCATCGGGGGTGCCAGTGCCGGCGGCGGGCTAGCCGCGGCCTTGGCGCTGCTGGCCCGCGACCGTGCCGAGATCCCTTTGGCGGCACAGTTGCTGGTGTATCCCATGCTCGACGACCGCTCGGTGGGCCCGCAGTTCGACAATCCCGGTCACCGGTTGTGGACGCAGGAAAGCAACCTCGTCGGCTGGTCGGCCTATCTGGGCGGGGCGGACCCCGAGGTGGCGGTACCGGCTCGCAGGCAGGATCTCAGTGGGCTGCCGCCCACCTGGATCGGTGTGGGCACCCTGGATCTGTTCCACGATGAGGACCTCGCCTACGCAGGCCGCCTGCGCGAGTCGGGAGTGTCCTGCGATGTCGAAGTGGTCGAGGGCGCGTTCCACGGCTTCGACGGGCTGGCGCCGAAAACCGCAGTGTCGCGGGGCTTTTTCGACAGCCAGTGCGCGACACTGCGGCGGGTGTTCGACGGCGGACCGGTCCCGACATCCGCGCATGCTGCTCACCCGGATGACGGGAACTCGGGCTCCTAGCCGACTATGAATTAGCCGACCATGAATCAGCCGGCCATGAATTCCGAATAGGCCGAAGCCAATTCGGGCGACAGCAGCGAGACGTTGCACTGACGCTGGGTGTCCCCGATGGGCGCCAGGATGCCACGCAGCTCGTAGTACTCCTGCGAGTTCGCCGTGAAGTACGCCCGGATGTTCGCCGATGCCTCGGCCCGCGGCTGCGTGCGCGCCGACTGCACGACCTGGTTGGCGCCCGGATGGGCGCTCAGGTACGCGCTTGCCGCACCGGTCACGGAGCTGACGGTGCCGGCGACGGCGTCGGGGTTGCAGTTCGGGGCGGCCGAGGCGGCCGGCGCGGCCACCAGGGCAGCTGCTGCGGCTCCGAGCACAGTGCCCGTGGCGAATCGACGCATGGCGGAGTTCGTGAGTTTCATCATGTGATTGGTGTCCTTCGTTCTCTGACATCTGGATGCCTCTACCTAGACATCCCTGGTACTTCGACCCAGACCCGAATTTCACGGTACGCGTGTCTCATTGGTGCCCGGTCTCGCCGAGCATCAAACGCCGGGGCGGTGCGCCGGTGTTACAGGGTTGAGCCGTGACGTCGGTCGCAATCGCGCCCGATACGAGCGGGATCAGCGAGAATCTGCGGCCGTTTCTTATGCCGGGTGGCAAACATTTAATTGATCGTGATGTGCACTGTGACCGGATCGTTATATGCCCCACCCGTCAATGCGCATGCGCGGACCGCGTTCGGGGTAGTCGACCCGAGCACTGCTACGAGGCCGAAAGGGGGCCGCAGATGCCACGAGGTAAAGGCATGTACGTCGACGATGACGACTCCGACGACGAATCGGCGCGCAAGCTGGCCGACGAACGGGCCGCCAGCGGTGATCCGACCCCGGATGTGGAAGACCCGCCCACCGAAACACCGGACTGACCTGGGCCCGCCATCAGCGTCGGTGGATGATCTCGCCGCCGATCACGGTGGCCACGACAGCTCGACCGTCGAGCTCGGCGAGCATCTGCGCAGGCGGGACGTCGAGCACACACAGGTCACCGGGTTCGCCCGGTGCGACCGTCCGCGGAACGGTCGGCCCGAGGGCCGTGCCCAGGAACAACGTCAGCGCGGTGCGGGCATCAACTCGCTCCACCTCGCCGAGCACCGCGCCACTCGGCGTGGTGCGGTGCACCGCGGCGCGCATGACCGCCCACGGATCGCCGTCGCCGAACGGCATATCGGTCGACAGTGCCACCGGCACCCCGGCATCGAGTAATGAGGCGAGCCGCCACAGTTGGTGGTGCTCGTCGGCCGGCACGTCCGCGAGGTACTGGTCACCGCGTTCGGCGACGAAGTTGGGTTGGGTCACCACCGTGACGCCGAGGTCGACGAGATCGGTGAGACAGTCCTCGGGTACCACGGCGGCATGCTCGATGCGGTCATCGCGGTGCACACCGGCGGCACGTAGTGCGGCAATGGTGATCACCAGCTGTGCTGCGGTCACACAATGCACCGCTACGGGCGCACCGTTGCGATGCCTGCGCGTCACCCAGTCGATGAGATCTTCGAGGTTCAGATTGTCGTCGTGCAGGATGCGTTTGCCCGGAGCGAGGTGGTGCAGCCGTTGGCTCAGTCCGCCGTGCCGGTGCACCTCATCGAGCTTGACCATCTCACCGATATCGAGATCCGGTGTCGCATCGGTGATCCCGGTGACCCCATAGGCAGACAGCCGGTGGCTCAGTTCATCGATCGCGGTATCACGGCGAGCGAGCGCATCCGACCAGGATCGGTCGGCACTGCGCAACCGGCCGTCCGGATGATCTGCCAAACCCACCGCCGCCAGACCCGCCGAGTTCAGGGTCCACATGATCCCGCTGCGATGCTGGACCCGCACCGGTACGGCCGGCGCGAGCATGTCCAGCCTGCCCCGGTCCAGCGGTCCGGCCACCGCCTCGTGATACCCGACCGCGCGGATCCAGCCGTCCTCGCCCACCTCGGCGGTGCCCAGCACCCGGGCCAGATCGTCGCGGTCGCTCACCTCGGTGGTACCCACCCGCACCGAATCGGCCGCCGCGGCAGCAGAATGCACGTGCACGTGGTGATCGTGCAAACCGGGGATGACGGTGCCACCGGCGGCGTCGAGCACCCGCTCTCCGGGGTGCGGCGCCAGATCGGGCGCCACCTCGATGATCTGCGCATCGGCCCGGATGTCGACGACCCGTCCATCGAGCAGCGCTGCGCGTTGGATCAACATGACACGGAATGCCTTTCGTTCAACAACACCTGCACCGTAGCGTCATCGGCGCCCAATGCGGAGGCCGATGGACCCGGTTCCGGCTCGATGGGTTCCCGGATGGCACCGCCGACAAACCCGGCATAGCCGGCCGCGGTCGCCGACATCGACATCTCGATGAGCTCACCGCCGCCACGTGCCAGTGCGTCGACCACTGCGGCCGCGGCATGCAGCCCGGTCAGTGGGTCGGCGATCGCATCCCCGACGAATAACGGCCCGGCGGTGTCGTATTCGACCAGACCACCCGCCACCGCGGCGTCATCACCGAAGGCGACCCGGGTGCCCGGCTCACCGGCCGCGCCGTATCCGGTGATGCGCAACCAGACCCGGCCGGCACGCGGGGCAATATCGTCGGGCCCGAGACCCCGGCGGACCAGCGCCGCGGGCCGCGAACCTTCGATCACCACATCGGCTGCCGACAGCAGCCGGTTCAGCGTCGCATGATCCTCGAAATCGACGATATGGGACAGCTTTCCGCGGTTCATCCAGTCGTAGAAGGCCGCCGGTCCGGACCTGGTCCCATCCGGGCGGCGGCGGCTCTCCACCTTGATCACCGTGGCGCCGGCGGCACGGAGCAGTTGCCCGCACAGCGGTCCCGCCCACATGGCGGACAGGTCCACCACCAGCAGGCCTCCCGAATGCGCCCCGCGCGGCCCGAGCGCACGGGTGACCGGCGCTGCAGCGGACGCCTCGCCGAGTACCGCGGCCGGTATGCCGAGCAACCGGGCCCGCTGCACCGCCGCGGCCGCCGACCGGGTGGACACCCACTGCTGCAGGCCCGGCCACGGGTCGGGGTCCGGATCGTCGGACTCGATCAGGGCGGGCACCGCGGCGGCGTCATCGGACCGGGACAGGGTGAACGCGCACCAGGTATCGGCGGCGCGCAGCAGACGGGTCGCTCCCCCGGCCGACAGGCGGCCCTGCCGGGCCAGCCCCAGTAGTGCCGCTCTGCCGGTGAGCAACCGGGCGGCATCCACCCCGACGCCGGTGCAGCCGCTGAACCCGTCTGCGACATCCTGGGCGCGCGCGATCAACACCTCCGGGACGCCGACGGTATTCATGGAGCCATCTTCCCCCGTCTCAAAAGTGCAGTGCCGTGAACCGCCAGTCCAGCACCTGGCCCCGACCCTCCCCCACGGCCTGCACCAGGGACCGCAGCCGCAACCGGGTTCCCGCAGCGGTGGGTTCGGCGGACTCGATGTGCAGTTCGCTGTGCACGGTGTCGTGCTCGTACACCGGTCCGGTGTGATCGCAGGATTCCCAGCCGAGCACGGTGGCCAGGTTCGGCAGCAACCGGCAGGCCTGCGCCAGGGCCAGACCGATGGTGTGCCCGCCGTACACCAGCCGTTGTCCCCCGACCCGCCAATCATGATGGGTGGCAGCGATATTGAGTGACAACCTGGCCAATTCCGGCGCACCGGTGACGATATCGGCGGTGCTGTTGAGCACGGCGCCGACGAGGGTGGTGTCGAATCCGCTGCCGGTATGGGCGTTCCACTGCGCGGTCGGATCCGGCGGGGCCTGCTGATCGGCGCCGATGAGATCGAGGTCATCGGCGTGCCCGGTCTGCACATCGTCGGACGACAGCGGCAGCATCGCGCAACGATAGAAGTCGAGTACCGCGCGCCCGGCCTGATCCGCGGTGGTCATCCGCAGGGCGGCGAGTCCGGTGGCGGGCCTGCCCGGTTTCGCCGAGTTCTGCCGCAACCCGACCACCTCGGTGCGGGTGGTCACGGTGTCACCGATGACCGGGAAGCGGTGGAAGCTGAGCCCGCGATAGAAGAGGTTGGCCTTGACGCGCTGGGTGACCAGCGTGGACTGCCCGATGGCCACATCGCAGACCAGTGCGGGATGCGCGAGCGGGGCCGCGCTGCCGGTGACCGCCCGGGTCAGTTCGGCGTCCAGCGGCAGGCGCAGCCGGTCGCCGAGAATGCTCTGGTGGACGGCGGCCGCGCCGGAGGTCAGCGTCATCGACGGTGCGGTGTCGAACACCTGGCCGACCCGCAGGTCGTCGAAGTACGGGCCGCCGGCTGCAATCGGAGTCACGGCTGGTGACTCTAGTTTCAGCCGTGCGGCGGTTCCCCGGTCACCCGGTGGTCGGCGTGGTTGAGACCCTCCTGCACGATCCTGCCGAGATGCCCGTCGCGGAGCCGGTAGACGACCCGGCGGCCGTCCTTGCGGGTTTCCACGAGGCGGGCGAAGCGCAGCTTGGCCAGGTGCTGGCTGACCGCGGTACGCGAGCCTCCGGTGGCCTCGGCCAGCGCGCTGACATCCGCCTCGCCCTGGGTCAGCAGCCAGAGCAGATGCAACCGGGTGGCGTCGGCCAACATCCGGAAGGTGTCGCTGGCGGCGTCGAGACGGTCGCGGTCGGGTGAGGCGTCATGAACGAGACTCGGCTGGGGCTTCGATTTCGGGGACGGCTCCGGTTTCGACGAGACCGGCTTCGGGGACGGCTCCGACGATGCTTCGCCCATCTGTGCCACCCCTCCCGAGCGTCCACGCCGCAGCGAGCGCGGCGATTGAAGCGAGGATAGCGAGTATCACCGCGGCGAGTCCCTGATCGGCCATCGCGCCGACCCAACCCGCGATGGGATAGGTCAGCAGGAACCCCGCGTGCGACAGCGAGAACTGCGCGGTGAACACCGCGGTCCGGTCGGTTTCGGTGCTCGCCCGGCGCAGCAGCCGCCCGGCCGGGGTGTTGACCATCGAGGTGGCGGCGCCCAGCGCCGTCCAGGTCAGGACGAATGCCACCGAGTTCGGTGTCATCGCAAGCAGAATCGTCGCGGTCACGGCCAGCCCACCCGCCGCCAGGGCGGCCCCGGCCAGCATGATCGCCCGATCGGTGCAGACGGTGAGCAGCTTGGGGATGAGCAGCGCCGGCACCATCGATCCGGCGCCGTAGCTCGCCAACATCAGGGCCACCGCGGCCTCACCACCGCCGAGCAGGTCGCGCACGTACACCACGGTATTCACCATGACCAGCCCGGTGGCCGCGGCGACCGCGATGTTCATGGCTGTCAGCGCCCCTAATTCGTTGTTCGTCAGCATGATTCGCACTCCCAACAGCACCCGTCGTCGCCATGGCGCACCGCCGGTGACGGCCGCGGGCAGCGTCGTGCCCCACACCAGCGTCGCCGACAGCGCGAACCCGGCAACGGTTCCGACGAAGAGGCTGTTGTAGGACATCACCGTCAGGAGGACGGCGGCGAGCACCGGGCTGGCCATCGCCTCCAGGTCGTAGGCGAGCCGGGACAGGGACAGACCCCGGGTATAGGCGCGTTCGTCGACGAGGATGGCGGGAATCACCGCCTGGAAGGCGGGGGTGAACGTCGCCGACGCCGCCTGCAGGAGGAACACCAGCACGAATACCTGCCAGATGTGCCCGACGAACGGCAGCAGCGCGGCGATCGCGGCGCGGGTGAGATCCGCGCCGATGAGGACGGCCCGGCGCGGCAGGCGTTCGGTCAGCGCCGACATCAGCGGCGCGACGAACACGTAGGCCAGCATCTTGATCGCAAGGACGGTCCCCAGTACCGCACCCGCGGCACTGCCTGCCAGGTCGTAGGCCAGCAATCCGAGCGCCACGGTCAGCAGGCCGGTACCGGCCAGTGCCACGACCTGCGCGGCGAAAAGCCGACGGAAGACCGGGTGTTCGAGCGCGCTCGTCGGCTCTCGTGTCGGCACACCACCAGCATGTCACATATGTGCGCAATTGCGCACGTATGTATCTCAACCGCCGATCGTCGCCGCCAGGCTGCCGAGCATCGTGACTGCGTCCGCGCTCGGCGAGCCCGGCTCGGCCTCGTACACCACGAGTTCCTGCCCTGGCGCCGATCGCACGGCGAATGTCTGCATACCGAGGGTGAGCATGCCGACCTCCGGATGACGAAAGCTCTTCGTGGCCAAGGTCTTACCGCGCACGTTGTGGTGGGACCACAGCTCGGCGAACTCGGCGCTGCCGCTGAGCAGCTCGGCGAGGACGGCCGCGACGCGCGGGTCCCCCGGCGCCTCGCCGTAGCTGCGGCGGAAACCCGCAACCGAATTCGCGGCGATCGACGGCCAATCGGCGTAGAACTGTCGGGCCCGCGCCTCGGTGAACACCAGGGACATCAGATTGCCGTGCGCACCGAAGTCACCGAAAAGCGCCTCGGCGATCGGATTCGCGGCGAGCACGTCATAGGCCCGGTTGTAGACCAGCGCGGGATGGTCCGGCCAGCCGGCCATCAGCCGCAGCAGCGCCGGGTCGACACGGTCGGGCACCGCGACAGCCTGCGGGCGCGGAGCCAGCCCGGCCAGCCGGAACAGGTGGCTGCGACCGTCATCGTCGAGTCGCAGTGCCACGCCCAGCGCATCGAGCACCTGCACCGACGGGGACCGCTCCCGACCCTGCTCCAGCCGGACGTAATAGTCGACGCTGACGCCGGCGAGCAATGCCACCTCCTCGCGGCGCAGCCCGGGCACCCGGCGGTGCCCGATGCTGGTCAGACCCACATCGCCCGGACTGATCAGGGCGCGCCTGCTGCGCAGAAATTCCCCGAGTTCGGACATACCGCCACAGTATGCGGGCCCGTGCCGGGCTGCCTGGGTGTGCCGCACCCAGGCATGATGCGCCCTGGTTACCGCCCACAGATCCGCCGACGCTGGGAACATGACCACCCCGACCGATAGCAAGATCATTCTCGTCACCGGCGCCACCAGCGGGATCGGTGCCGCCGTGGCCACCACGCTGGCCGCCCGGGGCCACCAGGTGGTGGCAGGCGCCCGGCGCGCCGACCGGCTCGCCGCGCTGGCCACCGACAACCTCGCGGTGCGCCCGCTCGATGTGACCGACCGCGCCGACATCGCCTCGTTCGTGGACTGGGCGGTGTCCTTGCACGGCCGCATCGACGTGATCGTCAACAACGCCGGTGTGATGCCGCTGTCACGGTTGGACGCGCTGCTGGTCGACGAATGGGACGCCATGATCGACGTCAACATCCGTGGCCTGCTCAACGGGATCGCCGCCGCGTTGCCGCATTTCCAGCGCCAGGGCAGTGGCCATTTCGTCACCGTCGCCTCGGTCGGTGCGTATCAGGTGACACCCACCGCGGCGGTGTACTGCGCCAGCAAGTACGCCGCATGGGCCATCACCGAGGGTCTGCGGCAGGAACTCGACCCGTCCATCCGCGTCACCACCGTCTCACCGGGTGTCGTGGAATCCGAACTGGCCCAATCGATCACCGATCCCGTTGCCGCGGAGGCCATGCGCACCTACCGGGCCGATTCGATTCCGCCGGAGGCCATCGCACGGGCGATCGCCTATGCGATCGACGAGCCTGCGGACGTCGACGTCAACGAATTGGTGATCCGGCCGGCACGTCAGCGCTGACCTCGTCGACCAACCTCCACGCCAGCGCGGTGGCGGCATCGATGGTCACCCCGGACAGCACCAGATAGGCGGTGCGCCAACGGCCCATTCGGCGGGTGATGCTCACGGTGCCGCCGGCACCGGGGATCAGGCCCAGCGCGAGTTCGGGCAGCCCGATGGTGGCGTCGGGGTGGCACCGGACGTATCCACAGAAGGCGGCCATCTCCAGGCCGCTGCCCAGCACCTGCCCGTGTACCTCGGCGCGGAAGGCCGGGCCCAGCCGCGCGGTCAGTGCGGCCAGCGCGAGGGCGGGGCTGTGCCGGGTGCGAGCCAGGTGCGCACTCGCCGGGTCGGCGAACGTGCCGAACTCGGCGAGGTCGCCGCCACTGCAGAACGACGGTCCGTTGCCGGACAACACCATCCCGGTCACCGAGTCGTCGAGCAGGGCCACATCCGCGGCCTCCAGCAGGGCGGCCCGCGCGTCGGTGGTGAAGGCGTTGTGCCGGCGCGTCCGGTTGAACCGGATGTGCAGGGTGTCGCCCAGTCGCTCGGCCCGCACCGGGTCCGCGATCTCCGGCAGAGTGGCCGGACCGCGTTCGGCGAGCCAGCGCGCGAACTCCGATCCGGACTGCAGGGTCGAGTACGCCAGGGACTCGGTGATCACCCCACCGAACACCGGCGCCGCAGGATCGACACTGCGCAGCACGTCATCGCAGACCGCCGCGGCCTGTGGCCACCGGGCGCAGCGGTCCGTCAACGCGGCGAGCGCATCGTCCACCGAGGCGACCGTGACCACCCGACGGTCGGCTGAAACAGCCTCGGACAGCGTGAAAGTCGCGTCATCGTCCGGGTTCTCGACGGCGACGCGGATTCTGGCGGGCAGCTCAAGGACCGTCATGAAGCCGCAGTCGTCATGAGTACCGCGCGATCAACTCCTGCTTGTACAGCTTTCCGGTATCCGTGCGGGGCAGTTGCGCCTTGAAGGAGATCGAGCGCGGGCACTTGTAGTGCGAGAGCTGATCGCGCAGCCAGGCCAGCAGTTCGTCGGCGAAGTCCGGGGTGGCGTCGGCGGGGTCGACGGTCTGCACGACGCCCTTGACCGTCTGGCCCATCTCCTCGTCGGGGATGCCGAAGACCGCGGCGTCCATCACCTTCGGGTGGATGACGAGCATGTTCTCGGCTTCCTGCGGGTAGATGTTCACCCCGCCGGAGATGATCATGTGGTGGCGCCGGTCGGTGAGGTACAGGTAGCCGTCCTCATCGAGATACCCGATGTCGCCCACCGTCTTCCAGCCGTGCGAGTCACGCGAGGAGGCCGTTTTCGCGGAGTCGTTGAGGTACTCGAAATCGGCGCCGCCCTCGAAGAAGATCTCGCCGTGCCGGCCTGCGGGCACCTCGTTGCCCTCCTCGTCGAGGATGTGCACCACACCGGTCATCGCCTTACCGACCGAGCCGGGGTGCGCCAGCCACTCGTCGGCGCTGATCAGGGTGGCGCCGATGGCCTCGGAGGACGCGTAGTACTCGTCGACGATCGGCCCCCACCAGTCGATCATCTGCTTCTTGATCTCCACCGGACATGGCGCCGCCGCGTGCATGACACGCTGCAGGCTCGACACGTCATACGACAAGCGCACCTGCTCAGGCAGTTTCAGCATGCGGGTGAACATCACCGGTACGAACTGGCCGTGCGTCACGCCGTACTTCGCAATGGCGTCCAGCGCGCCCTCCGGACTGAACTTCTCCAGCACCACCGTGGTGATGCCGCCGGCCTGCGCCTGCATGGACCACACCGAGGGCGCGGTGTGATAGAGCGGCGCCGGGCTGAGGTAGATCGTCTCGGGGTTCATCCAGAACGAGACCAACGCGGCCATCAAGCCGGGGGTCTCCGACGGCGGCAGATGCGGCAGATCCCGCTTGATGCCCTTGGGCCTGCCGGTGGTGCCCGACGAGTACTGCAGCAGATCGCCGTCCCATTCGTCCTCGATGGGTGTGGTCGGCATATCGGCGACCGCGTCGGGGTACTTCGCCCAGCCGTCGACGTCCCCGCTGGACAGCAGCACGGCGGGCAGGCCGTTGGGCAGGTGCTCGGCCAGGCCCTCCAGCACCGGGCGCAGCGCCTCCGAACCGACGATGGCCTTGGCGGCGCTGTTGTCCACGATGTAGGCGGCTTCAGCGGCGGTCAGGTGGGTGTTGATGGGCACGTAGTACAGCCCGCTGCGGCGCGCGGCCCACATCACGGTGTGCATGTGCTCGTTGTTCTCGATGAGGATCGCGACGGCATCGCCCTCCACCAGACCGTGCTCGCGGAAGTAGTGGGCCAGCTGATTGGCCCGTGCCTCCATCTCGCCGAAGGTCACCACCGTCCCGGACGGATACATGATGACGGCGGGCTTGTCGGGTGTGGCGATAGCCGTTTCGCGGATCTGCATGAAGCGACTTTACGATGCCGCCACCGCGCCCCGGCAGCCAAGTCGCCAAAAACTTGACATCCGTCAAGATTGACACCGGCAGCCCGCCCGTGTGGACCAGGATCCCCAGCGGTTCACGGTGCCGCGGTGATCGAGGTCTCCCGCGGTCCGGATTGACCGACGGGCGGGACGGGTAGCCCGACGGGACTGCAATGGAGCGAGGAGCGCAGATGATCGAGATGCAACGCGAGGTCACCAGCACTGCGGCACCGGATGCCGCATTCGCCTACCTCGCCGACTTCACCACCACCGAACAGTGGGACCCAGGATCGATACGCACCACCCGGATCAGCGGTGACGGTGGCGTCGGCACCCGGTACGCGAACACGTCGAAGTTCGCCGGCCGCACCAGCGATCTGACCTACGAGGTCATCGGCGTGACGCCCGGGCGGTCCATCCAGCTGCGGGGGGAGAACACGTCGCTCATCGCCCACGACTCCATCACCGTCACCCCGCACGAGGGCGGCTCGCTGGTCACCTACCGCATCGAATTCGCGTTCCAGGGTTGGCTGCGGTGGTTCGAACCGCTGCTGCGCATTCCGGTCGCCAACCTGCTGGACAAGGGCGCCGACGGGCTGCGCCGCGAGCTCGCCGGGCTCTGAACTCAGGCCAGGTCGACGGCCGTCGAGCAGTACCGCCACACCGTCTGCAGTTCGGCATCGGTGTAGTGCGTGGTGGGCAGGTAGTGCGTGGGCCGCACCGCGCGGTCATGCCAGAACTGTCCGGACTCCGGGGTCGGGGTCGTCGCCGTCAGCCACACCGCGGTATCGGCGGCCTGCTCGGGCGTGCGCAGCGCGGGACCGGTCAGCCGGCGGAATCCGGGCAGGGAGGTGGCGACACCCGGGGTATCCGCCCAGCCCGGATGCATCGACGCAACCAACACCGATTGTTCGGCCCAGCGCTCGGCCAGTAGCGGTGTCAGCGCAACCTGTATGCGCTTGCTGCGCGCGTACGCGACCGTGGGGCGATACTTGCCGGTCCGGTACTCGATATCATCGACGGGGAGTTTCTGGGTGTACATCCCGCCCGAGGACATCAGGATCACCCGCGGGTCCGGTGCGGCGACCAGCGCGGGCAGCAGCAGTTCGGTGAGCAGCAGCGGGCCCAGCACATGCGTGACGAGCGAAAGCTCGTGTCCCTCAGCGGTTCTGGTCCGCTCCGGGGGCATGACGCCGGCGTTGTGCACCACCGCGTCCAACCGGGGCACCCGGCTCACCAGATCCGCGGCGAAGGCCCGCACATCGGCCAGATTCGACACATCGCAGCGCTCGATCTGCACATCGGCCCCCGGGACGTCGGCGAGGATCTCGGCGCGGGCGTCCTCCCCGCGGGTGCGGTCGCGCACCGTGAGCAGGACGGTGGCGCCCAGTTCTGCCGCCCCGGCGGCGACGGCCTTGCCGATACCCGAGTTGGCACCGGTCACCATGACGGTCGAACCGGCCAGCGCATCGGGGTCCAGCGGAGACCAGAACCGTTGCCGCACCGCCATACCCAGGCGGGTGTAGCCGGGGGCGATCGTCCGGTCGAGCACCTCGTCGAGCACCCTGCGCAACATGTCCGATAGCTCCCGTCAGCCGTGTACCTGTTATTCGGAGCGGCGGGCCCGTCGTATGGGTCTCCGGACCGAAAACACCACCGCCCCGGGGTATACCCGGGGCGGTGGCGGACAATCGGTTGCGGCTACTCCGACTCGGCGAGCCGGGTCTTCAGAGCGTCGAACTCGTCCTTGATGCCGGTCGGCAGCTTCTCGCCGACGAACTCGAACCATTCCTCGATCAGCGGCAGTTCGGCGCGCCACTCGTCGGCGTTCACGGCCAGCGCCTCGTCGACATCGGCAGCGGAGACATCGAGTCCGGACAGGTCCAGATCGGCGGCCGTGGGGACGATGCCGATCGGCGTGCTCTTGCCGTCGGCCTGATGCTCGATGCGCTCGACAGCCCACTTCAGCACGCGGCTGTTCTCGCCGAATCCGGGCCACAGGAAGCGGCCGTCATCACCGCGTCGGAACCAGTTGACGAAGAACACCTTCGGCAGCTTCGACTCATCGGCCTGCTTGCCGATGTTGATCCAGTGCTGGAAGTAGTCACCGACGTTGTAGCCAAGGAACGGCAGCATGGCCATCGGGTCGCGGCGCACGGTGCCGACCTTGCCCTCGGCGGCGGCGGTCTGCTCGGAGCCCAGCGTCGCGCCGATGAACACCCCGTGCTGCCAGTCGCGCGCCTGGGTGATCAGCGGGACCGTCGTCTTGCGGCGGCCACCGAACAGGATCGCCGAGATCGGCACACCCTGCGGGTCGTCCCATTCCGGGGCCAGCGTGGGGCACTGCGAGATCGGCGTGCAGTAACGCGAATTCGGGTGAGCAGCTTTGGTTTCCGCCTCGCGGAGGTTCCAGTCCTCACCCTTCCAGTCGATCAGGTGATCGGGCTCGCCCTCCAGGCCCTCCCACCACACGTCACCGTCATCGGTCTTGGCGACGTTGGTGAACACGGTGTTGCCCGCGGCGATCGTCTTCATCGCGTTGGGGTTGGAGTCCCAGTTGGTGCCCGGCGCGACACCGAAGAAACCGAACTCGGGGTTCACCGCGTAGAGCTGGCCGTCCTTGCCGAAACGCATCCAGGCGATATCGTCACCGACGGTCTCGGCACGCCAGCCCGGGATGGTGGGCTGCAGCATCGCGAGGTTGGTCTTACCGCACGCCGACGGGAACGCCGCGGCCACGAAGTAGGACTTGTTCTCCGGCGAGATCAGCTTGACGATCAGCATGTGCTCGGCGAGCCAGCCCTCGTCATGGGCCATCGCCGAGGCGATCCGCAGCGAGTAACACTTCTTGCCCAGCAGCGCGTTACCGCCGTAACCCGATCCGTAACTCCAGATCTCGCGGGACTCCGGGAAGTGGGTGATGTACTTGGTGTCATTGCACGGCCACGGCACGTCAGCCTGGCCCTCCTCCAGCGGCGCACCGATCGAGTGCAGCGCCTTGACGAAGAACCCGTCCGCGCCGATCTTGTCGAGCGCCGCCTGGCCCATCCGGGTCATGGTGCGCATCGAGACGACCACGTACTCCGAATCGGTGAGCTCCACGCCCAGCTTCGGATCCTCGGCCTCCAGCGGGCCCATGCAGAACGGCACCACCCACAGGGTGCGGCCGCGCATCGAGCCGCGGTACAGCTCGGTCATCAACGGCCGCATCTCGGCCGGATCCATCCAGTTGTTGGTGGGGCCGGCGTCGACCTCACGCTCGGAGCAGATGTAGGTCCGCGACTCGACACGCGCCACATCGGAGGGGTCCGACAGCGCGAGGTAGGAGTTCGGCTGCTTCGCGTCGTTGAGTTTCTGGAAGGTGCCGGCCTCGACGAGCTGCGCGGCGAGGCGTTCGTATTCCTCCTGGGAACCGTCGGCCCACGCGACCCGATCGGGCTGTGTCAGTTCCGCGACCTCGCGGACCCAGGCCAGCAGCCCCTGATGCGTCGTCGGTGCGGTGTCCAGACCGGGAATGGTCGCTGAGGTCATCAAAGTCTCCTGCGTAGTTTCCGTGAACATGCCGATAACCGACAGGTCACGATCGTCCCTAATAAGAGGTTAACGCGGGTGACTTTGGTCTGGTGAATCGGGACAATGTCCGTTCACTCACAGGAACGATTCAGAAACTCGCTCGGGAAATGCACTA
>JBPPMV010000304.1:0-2531 GCA_051306235.1 Mycobacterium sp.
CCATAGGCAACCCCGGTGGTGCGGGCGGCGCGGGCGGCGCGGTGGCGGGTGACGCACCGGTCGCTACGGGCGGCGACGGCGCGGCCGGCGCGAGCGGATCGGATGGCGCCAATGGTGGAGCCGGTGGTGCAGGCGGCGCCGCATCAACAACCGGTGCCGGTGGCACTGCCATCGGCGGCAACGGTGCGGCAGGCGGCAATGGCGGAACCGGTGCCACCGACGGTGGTGCGGGCGGCGCAGGCGGCGCGGGCGTGAGTACCAGCGGAGTGGGCATCGGTGGGAACGGCGCCAACGGCGGTGACGGTGGGATCGGCGCGTCGGGCGAAGCCGGCGGCACCGGTAGCGCAGGTGGTACCGGCGGGGCCGGCGCAGCCGGCGTCACCACCGGTACTGCCGGCACTGCGGGTGGCAACGCAGGATCCGGCGGAAACGGCGGCACCGGCGGGCTGTTCGGTGGCGGTGGTGCAGCGGGTAGCGGTGGAACCGGCGGTAGTGGAGGTACCGGTGGCGCCGGCCAGGCCGGCGGCGACGGTGGTACCGGCGGCGCGGGTGCCGCGGGTGGCGACGGTGGTACCGGTGCGGCAGGCGGTAACGGCGGTGTCGGCGGGGCCGGCGGAGCGGGTACCGGTGCCGCCGGCACCGGTGTCGGCGGCACAGGTGGCCTAGGCGGATCGGGCGCAAGCGGCGGATCCGGCGGGGCGGCAGGCGCGGGCGGCGCGGGTGGTGCCGGCGGGGCCGGTGGTACCGGGGCCGCAGGCGGTTCCGGTGGAACGGCCGGTAGCGGCGGCGCAGCCGGTAGTGCGGGCAGCGGCGGGATCTTCGGACCCGGCGGATCAAGTGGATCCAGTGGCTCCGATGGGACCGCCGGGAGTACCGGCGCGACCGGTGCCACCGGATCGACCGGCAGCACCGGCTCGACGGGTAGCTCCGGCACCGCAGGCGGCAGCGGAGCCGGCGGAAGCGACGGCGCGGACGGAGCTGACGGCGCATCGTCATAGGTAGTGGCTAGGACCCATCGGGTCACAGCTCAGACAGACAGTGGGGGCGTCGGCAATCCCGGCGCCCCCATTGCTATTTCATATTCACGCCGCACGGAGAGGAGAACCGAATGTCGCCCATCAATGGCATCGCAAGCACCGATGTGGCGTATCCGCGCATCAGCCCCGATGAATCGCGGGCCGAGGATGTCGGCCGACTGCTCTTGCAGTGCGCCGACCGTCCCGGCCTGGTGGCAGCTGTCAGCTCATTTCTGGCGGGCGTCGGTGCCAACATCATCTCGCTGGATCAGCATTCGACAGAACACTCGGGCGGAACGTTCATGCAACGCAGCATCTTCCACCTTCCGGGACTATCTCAGAAGCGCGATAAGCTCGAACTGGAGTTCGCCGAGCAGCTGGCCGAGCCCTACCGCATGCAGTTCCAGCTCACCCAAGCAGCCGAGCCCAAAAGGGTCGCGATCATGGCATCCGACGCCGACCACTGTCTTCTGGATCTGTTGTGGCGCAACCGGCGCGGTGAACTGGACATGTCGGTCGTCATGGTCATCTCCAACCATGCCGGCCTGTCCGACCACGTCCGTCCGTTCGATGTGCCCTTCCTGCACATCCCGGCGACCAAAGACATTCGGGCGCATGCCGAAGAGCGTCAGCTCGAGGCGTTGCGCGGTCACGTCGACCTGGTGGTACTGGCCCGCTATATGCAGGTCCTCACGCCCCGATTCCTGGCAGAAGTGGGATGTCCGCTGATCAATATCCATCACTCGTTTCTGCCGTCGTTCATCGGCGCGGCCCCGTATCGGCGAGCCAGAGAGCGCGGGGTCAAACTCGTCGGCGCCACCGCGCATTACGTGACCGAATGTCTCGATGAGGGCCCGATCATCGAGCAGGACGTGGTCCGCGTCGATCATCGGCACGGCGTCGCCGATCTCGTCCGACTCGGTGCCGACGTCGAGCGAGCTGTGCTCTCCCGGGCGGTCCGATGGCACTGCCAAGATCGAATCATCCTCCACGGCAACCAGACTGTGATCCTGTGACGAGCGCACTCCGCGTCGGCGACCGACGTAACGGGGACCCGCCGAGGAAGTGCCTCTGGTTGCTCGGATCAATCGTTCCCGGCCTGGCATTCGCGTCCTGGCTTGCAGTGCACGCCACGGGATCACACCTGCTCTGGTCGTTGGGGCCGTTCCTCACCTTCGTCGTCATCCCGGTCATGGATCGTCTGATGGGGGCTCGCTCGACAGGCAAACCCACCGAGAACGAACTGGAGTGTCTCGACACCGACCCCTTCTATCGTTGGGCGACCGACCTCTACCTACCCGCGCAGTATCTGTCGCTGTTCTTCGCGTGCTGGCTGTGGGCCGGCGGTGGCTGGCTGCAGATGTCCGCCGGCGACAAGATCGCTCTGATGACGACGGTCGGAATCATCGGCGGCGTTGCCATCAACGCCGCGCACGAACTGGGTCACAAACGCGCGCGAGCCGAACGGTGGCTGTCCAAATTGGCACTCGTGCAGACCTGTTACGGCCACTTCTT
>JBPPMV010000305.1:0-3993 GCA_051306235.1 Mycobacterium sp.
ACCGGGAACCCGGCATCGGTGGCCGCAGAGCCGATGGTCGCGAAGACCGCGGGCCAGCAGCGGCCGACCAGCGCGTCGGGCACCAGGGTCAGGCCCGGGGCCAGCGGGGCGCCGAAGGTTGCCGTGACGCCGGTGTGATCGGCGACCTCCTCGGGGTCCCAGTCGACGGTGACGGTTGCGGTGCCGTCGGTGACCACGGGAAGCGAGTCCACGCCGTCGACGCCCGCGGCGATGGCGAGCACCGCACGCATGGCGCTGGCGGCGTCCTCGGTGGTGACGACGGGCATGCCACCGTTGACCGTGGCGGCAGGCAGCGTCAGCTTGATGTCGATCCAGATATCGGACAGCGGCACGCTCAGCGTGACGCCTGCATCGGTGAGTTCCAGTCGCGAGCCCGTGGACGGGTGTGTCGCGGCGCGGTTCTCGTTGACCTGCCACTCGCTCGGTGCACCGATGCGGTGCACCGGGTTGATCGCGGTGCGACCGGCCCACAGCACATCGGGCGAATCCAGCACCACGGCAATGGGTCCGGTGGCCTTGTTGTTGGCCTGACGGCGGGACACCACGGGCACTGCCACCGCGCCGGTCGCCACGACCTCGTCGACGGCGGCCTGCTCGAAGCGGTCCAGCAGATCGCCGACCGGCTCGTCGACCCGGGTGATACCCGCGACGGCAGCGGTACCGGGGATGATGCAGACCTGATCGGCGGTGTAGCGGGCGTCATGGGCCTGCCACAGCGAATCGCTGCGCCACCAGCGGCGCACATCCTTGTCGATGACCGGCACGAAGTTGACCGGCTTGCCCGGGGTCTTGCACAGGGTCACGAAGAACGGCACGTCGGCCGGGTGCAGCTTGATGTCCTCGGCGTCGGGGTACCGGTTGAGCAGGGTGTCGACGGCTGCGGCCGGATGCTCCAGCAGCGCTTCGCCTTCGGCGTCCGCGAACAGGGTGTCGATCGGGCCGGAGTCGCTGGGATGCAGGCGGGCCTCGGCACGCTTGAGCATCTCCTCGAAGCGGTCCCGCCAGGTGACGTCGAGCCACGGCGAATCGGCGGCCTTGGTGTCGGCGGTCGAATCCCCTTCGCCGATGGCCAGTTCCACGTAGCGGTCCAGCCACTGCAGGTAGGTCATATCGGCGACATCACCGAAGTACGGCTTGGCGGTGTCGGCCATTGCGGCGATGATCTCGTCGCGACGCTCGGCAACGGCGTCGGCGTCACCGGCGACATCGTCGAGCAGCCGGCCGCAGCGGGACGCGGTGTTGTCGATCTCGTGGATGTCGGCGCCGAGCTGGCTGCGCCCGGATGCCATGCCGCCCTGTGCCTTTCCGGCACCGACCCAGATGTCGGTACCGGTGGTCTCGACGAGCAGTTGCTTGACGGCCGGGGAGGTGGTGGCCTCCAGGGTGGCCATCGCGGCGGTGCCCACCAGGATGCCGTCGACGGGCATCAGCGGGAAGCCGTAGTCCTGTGCCCAGCGCCCGGCCAGGTAATCGGCCGCACGCTCAGGGGTGCCGATACCGCCGCCGACGCAGATGGTGATGTTGGACAGCTTGCGCAGGTCCGCGTAGGTGGCCAGCAGCAGGTCGTCGAGGTCCTCCCACGAGTGGTGACCACCGGCGCGGCCGCCCTCGATATGGGCGATGACATCCTTGCCGGGCACCTCGGCCGCGATCTTGATGACGGACTTGATCTGGTCGATGGTGCCCGGTTTGAACACCACGTGGGTGATGCCGATGCCGTTGAGTTCCTTGATGAGGTCGACGGCTTCGTCGAGCTCGGGGATGCCGGCGGTGACGACGACACCGTCGATCGGAGCGCCGGACTGGCGGGCCTTCTGCACGATGCGCTTGCTGCCGAGCTGCAGCTTCCACAGGTACGGGTCGAGGAACAGCGAGTTGAACTGGAAGGCGCGGCCCGGCTCGAGCAGCTGGGTCAGTTCGGCGATACGGTCGTCGAAGATCTTCTCGGTGACCTGGCCGCCGCCGGCGAGCTCGGACCAGTGCCCGGCGTTGGACGCTGCGGCGACGATCTTGGCGTCGACGGTGGTCGGGGTCATACCGGCCAGCAGGATCGGCGAATAACCGGTGAGGCGGGTGAACTTGGTGGACAGCTTCACCGAGCCGTCGGGCAGGGTGACCGTCGAGGGGGCGTAGCTCGTCCACGGTGCGGGCACCTCGGGCACGGCGCCGACGGTGAACAGGCTGCGCTGACCGGCGCGGGTGGCGGCGGCCACGATGCCGATGCCCAGGCCGCGAATCACCGGGGCGGTCAGCCGGGTGACGGTGTCGGCGGGGCCGAGGTCGATGATCCAGCGCGCGCCCGCGGTGTGCAGGGCCTCGACGTCGGCGACCCAGTCGATCGGGCTGACGAAGATGGACTCGACCATGCGGTGGGCCAGCTCGGCGTCGATACCGCACTTGGCGGCCCAGCGGTCCACCAGCGCGACACCGTCGGCCAGCCGCGGCGTGTGGAAGCCGACCTCGACCTGCACGGGGTTGAAGACCGGGGCGAACACCGCGCCACCGCGCGACTTGTTCTTGCGCTCGGCTTCTTCCTTCTCGGTGATCTTCGAGCAGTACAGCTCGAAGCGGCCGAGCTGTTCAGGGGTGCCGGTGATAACGACGGAGCGGCGACCGTTGCGGATGGACAGCACGGGCGGCAGCACGGTGCGCACGTCGGTGGAGAACTCTTCGAGCAGTTCGGCGATGCGGTCGGGGTCGACATTGGTGACCGACACCATCGGGGTCTTGTCACCGCGTCCGACCATGCCGCGCCGGCGGGAGATGAGCGAGCCGGCCGCACCGATCAGCTGCAGCAGCGCGAGCAGTTCCGCGTCCCGGGTGCCCTTGGCCTTCAAGGACTCGACGCCCAGGATGCCCTGGGAGTGTCCGGCCATCGCGACCGGCGGGGTGCCCATCAGGTCCAGGCCCTGGCGGGTCAGCGCCCGGATGGCGGCCATCTGGGTCAGCAGGATGCCGGGGCCCGAGATCGCGGCGGTGGTGAGCTGCTTGGTGTCGGGCAGCGGCTCCTCGGCGGCAAGCGCGCGCACCCACTGCAGCGGTTCGAAGCCGATCGGGCGCACCACGACGAGCTCGCGGGCCACCGGCTCCAGCAGCAGTGCCGCCTCGCCGACCAGCTCGCTGAGTTCGGACTCGATACCTGCGGAGCTGACCAGCTCCTCCAGGCTCTCCAACCAGGCGCCGCCCTGACCACCGAACGCGACGGCATACGGCTCACCGGCATTCAGCAGGTCCACGAGCGCATGCGCGCCCGAGAGTGAGCCCTCGCTCACGCTGTTCTTGCCGGCTGTCACCCTGTCGTGTTCGTTGATCGTCACGTCTTTTTTTCTCCCTCGGTGCAGTCTGTATTCACGCAATAACGCTGGTCATGCCGTGGTGCCGCGTCGTCGCGGCGAGGATGCGACGGGTTCCCCGCGGCCCCGTCGTCCTGTGTCCCGGCGATTCGGCGTTGAATCTCCGTTGAGCTGGTGCTCGTCCGATCGGCCCGGGTGTCACACAACCGGATCCGAACGTGTCCAAAGGACCGCCCAACCCCACTAAGAGTGTCATAAGAGCTGGGCCCACTTACCGCCGCGAAATGGTTACTGGCGAGTTCTACGCTCGGGTAACCTCGCGTTGCATAACGACCGCTCTCGCGGCAGCCAAACTTCTACGGGACAAACGTCCTGCATGCAGGTGGTTACGGTCGAGTAGCTATAACTTCCCAGATCAGCGCGATGCCGTTATGAAATCGTTATCTAAGAATTTGGTGTTCTGCGACACCCTCGACGGCCCGGCGGACGACGGCAGACGAATGACACTTTCGCCGAAAGTGTGCACTCCGATGCCGCGCCTGGCGGACAGTGTTTGCTGGAAATTATTACTGATCGGTAAGTTTTGGCCCCATCGACCGAATGGAAGCGTCCGGATTCGGGTGATGTCCACGACGACAGGCCCATTCGATGGTCCTGGCATCGGCGTACCCGAATGGGC
>JBPPMV010000306.1:0-5727 GCA_051306235.1 Mycobacterium sp.
GTGTCGCTGTCACAGGCGGGGTTGGGGCAGTTGTTCTCCCGTGGTGGGAACACATAGGTCGCGCACTGGGTGCACTTGCCGCCGATGAGATGGGTGTCACCGGCGTCATCGGTGGCGAACCACCCTTCGAACGCGGGCTCTGTGGTTGCTGCTGGCACGGGGGTCAGACTACCCAGTTCAGCGGCAAAACTGAAACGTGTTGCAGTTTGAGTCCGGGGCGCGAATCGGGATCGGCCGGGCCGGCTCTACACGTCCAGCAGGATGCGCAGCAGATCATCCGGGTTGTCGCGCATCAGGTTGTGCTTGCCGTCCAGTTCGTGGGTGACCCAGTTCGGGTCGTCACGAACCCGGTCGTAGGACCGTTGCAGCGGTGACTCGCCGGGCCAGTCCAGTGCGTAGACGAAGATCCGCTGCCGGAATTTGTTCAGATCGCCCTGCAGGCGTAGGGGCTGCAGAACCGTTGCGAGCGGATGCGAGGTGGCGCGTTCGTCGAAGAACGGCATCGGCGGAACACCGAACCCGCTGTCATCGACCTCGACGTACCACTGCCGTTCGTCGTCGTTCACGATGTCCCAGCAGGCCTCACCGTCGTGGGGGACCACCGCGTCGAGGAACACCAGCGAGTCGACGCGATGCGATATGCGATCGGCGACGCCGGTGATGACCATGCCGCCGTAGCTGTGCTCGACCAGGACGAGGTTGTCGTCACCGGCGGCGTCCGCGTCGATCGCGGCCAGCACATCGGTGACGTGGGTGTCCAAGTTGACTCCGCCGGGCAGCAGATGCGCCCGTTCGGCGACACCTGTCAGGGTGAGCGCCAGTACGCGGTGACCCGCGTTGCGCAGGGAGTCGGCGAGATCGTCAAAGCACCAGGCGCCGTGGCACATTCCGGGAATGAGTACGTACGTGGTCATGAGCTGTTCCTCTCGGTGTTGTTGCAGTCCGCGTCGCGGCGGTCCGTGTTGTTGCGGTACTCGGTGGTGACCCGGGCGATGTCCTCACCCCGGGTGGTCTTGGCGGAGTGCATGCGCCGGTTGGCGCTGACGACATCGGCCGTTTCGGGACGCCGGATCCGCTCATAGGAGCGCAGACCGCCGTGCGGATCACGGTGCAGTTCGTCGGCCAGTACCCGCGCGTCGACGATGGCCTGGGAAGCGCCGTTCGCGCCGACCGGGTACATCGGGTGCGCGGCATCGCCTAAGAGCGTGACGACATCATTGCCCCAGTGCGGCAACACCTCCCGGTCGACCATCGGGTACTCGAACACCTCGTCGCTGCGTCGGGGTAGCCCGCCGACGTCCAGCCAGTCGAGGTCCCAGCCCGCGACGTGCGCGGCGACGATCTCGGGATCGGCCGGGTGGTTCCAGCGTGCATTCCCGGGCAGCGGCCCGGCCACCCCATCGTCGATTTGGAGGACCCAGTTCACCAGGCCGTCACCGATGGGATACGTCACCAGGTCGACGCCACGAGATTCATTGGTGCCCTGGACGATTGCCATCGTCTGACCGTCCAGGAACGGTGGCATGCGGGCCGCGCCCCGGTACATTCGCACACCCGACCACAGCAGGGGATCGGCACCGGGCTGCAGGGTGCTGCGCACCACGGAGTTGATGCCGTCTGCGCCGATGAGTTTGTCACCGCGGATATCGCCGGCTGTGGTGTGCGCGATGACGCCGCGGGTGGACTCGGTGAAACCGGTGAGCCCCGCATCGGTACGGATCGCCGCCGGGCCCAGCCGGTCGAGGACGGCGCTGACAAGCACGGTGTGCAGCCGGCCGCGGTGTACCGATCGCTGCGGGTGTGAATAGCCGCCGTCGACGCCCCGCGGTTCGCGGAACAGATGGGTGCCCGTGCTGTCGAAGTAGCAGATCGCCGACGGCGCCACCGAGATATCGGCGAGTTCGGCACCGAGACCGAGTCGGTCGAGCTCGCCCACGGCGTGCGGCAGCAGGTTGATGCCGACGCCGAGGGGCTTGAGGGTGTGCGCCTTCTCGGCCACGACGGTCTGTATGCCGTACTCGTGCAGGGCCAGCGCGGCGGTGAGGCCTCCGATACCGGCGCCGGCGATGACGGCGGTGGGTATGTCCATATCTCCACGGTGTGCGAACAGCATGGATAAGTCCAATACTGTTTGCGTCTGACGTCTATAATCAAGGCTTATGGAGCTACGTCAGCTCGAGTATCTTGTCGCCGTGGTGGAGGAACGAAGCTTCACCCGGGCGGCCGCGCGCGAACGCGTCGCACAACCTGCGGTCAGCGCGCAGATCCGGCGCCTCGAGCGGCAGGTGGGTCAGCCACTGCTGACCCGGTCGAATCGCGATGTGCGACTGACCCAGGCCGGAGCCGCGATGCTGCCGCACGCCAGGGCCGCACTCGTCGCCATCCGGGACGCTCAGCGGGCGGTGGACGACATCACCGATCTGGTCCGCGGTGCGGTGAGCATCGGCACCGTGACACTGCATCCGGTGGATGTCGCCGGACTGATGGCGGGCTTCCACGCCGAACACCCGGCGGTCGAGATCACCTTGGGCACCGACAATTCCGATGTTCTGCTGGACAAGCTTTCCGACGGGCGGCTCGATCTGGCCATCGTATCCATCGGGGTCGACGAGGAGCCGCAGGAGCTGGATCTGCACCTGATCACCGACGAGGCGATCGAGGCGGCGGTGTCCGCGGATCATCCGCTGGCGCGCCGTAGATCGCTGCCGCTGGCACTGCTGTGCGAGCAGCCCGTCATCTCGCTGCCGGTCGGTACGGGTTTGCGCACGCAATTCGATACCGCTTGTGCCGCAGCGGGTGTGAGTCCACGAATCGCGTTCGAGGCGACCAGTCCGCTGGAGCTCGCCGAGTTGGCCCGGCACGGTCTCGGGGTGGCGATCGTGCCCGAGTCGATGGCGCGTGACCGTCCCGGGCTGCACGCCCTGCAGCTGGTCCCGGCGCTGCGCGGCAGGCTGGTCTGGGCGTGGCGGCGGGATATGACCAGCCCGGCGGCGCGGCTGTTGCGCGACCGGGCGATCCGGCTGGTTACGAGTTAGGCCGCAAGCGTGGTGCTCAGGCGTGTCGTAGGCTGCTCGATCGCGCACTGCAGCGGACAGCGTCAACACCCTGTCGGGGTGGGTGCCTAGAGTTGGGGGCGTGAGCCCCGCCAAGACTGCCGCTGTGGCATCGGAAAAGAAGCCCGGCACCGACGAGAAACCCACGTTGATGCTGCTGGACGGCAACTCGCTGGCCTTCCGCGCGTTCTATGCGCTGCCTGCGGAGAATTTCAAGACCCAGGGCGGGCTGACCACCAACGCCGTGTATGGGTTTACCGCAATGCTGATCAACCTGCTGCGCGATGAGCAGCCCAGCCACATCGCCGCCGCCTTCGACGTGTCCCGGCAGACCTTCCGTAAGGAGAAGTACCCGGAGTACAAGGAGGGCCGCTCGGCGACGCCGGATGAGTTCCGCGGCCAGATCGACATCACCAAGGAGGTGCTGGGCGCGCTCGGTATCACCGTGCTCGCCGAGCAGGGCTTCGAGGCCGATGACATCATCGCGACCCTCGCCACCCAGGCCGAGGACGCCGGCTACCGCGTCCTCGTGGTGTCCGGTGACCGGGACTCGTTGCAGTTGGTCAGCGATGACGTGACGGTGCTCTATCCGATCAAGGGCGTCAGCGAGCTGACCCGGTTCACCCCGGAGGCCGTGCAGGCCAAGTACGGACTCACCCCGGCCCAGTACCCCGATTTCGCCGCGCTGCGCGGTGACCCGAGTGACAACCTGCCCGGAATCCCCGGCGTGGGAGAGAAGACCGCGACCAAGTGGATCATCGAGCACGGTTCACTGCAGGCACTGGTCGACAATGTCGACACCGTCAAGGGCAAGGTCGGAGATGCGTTGCGCGCCAACCTGTCTTCGGTGGTGCTCAACCGCGAACTCACCGAACTGGTGAAGAATGTGCCGCTCCCGCAGACCCCCGATACGCTGCGCATGCTGCCCTGGGACCGCGACCAGATCCACCGGCTGTTCGACGACCTGGAGTTCCGGGTGCTGCGCGACCGGCTGTTCGACACCCTGGCATCGGCGGACCCCGAGGTCGACCAGGGCTTTGAGGTGCGCGGCGGTGCCCTCGCGCCCGGCGAACTCGCGGCCTGGCTGTCCGAGCACAGTCTCGGTAATCGATTCGGTATCGCGGTCGTCGGCACCCATCTGGCGTTCGACGGGGATGCGACCGCGCTGGCGATCGTCGCAAATGACGGCGACGGCCGGTACATCGACACCACCACGCTGGACCCCGATGACGAGGCGGCACTGGCGTCCTGGCTGGCCGACCCGGGCCCACCCAAGGCCCTGCATGAGGCGAAGCTGGCCATGCACGATCTGGAGGGGCGCGGCTGGAAGCTGGCCGGCGTCACCTCCGATACCGCACTGGCGGCCTACCTGGTGCGGCCCGGCCAGCGCAGCTTCGCGCTCGATGACCTGTCCCTGCGTTATCTCAAACGCGAGCTGCGGGCGGATAATCCTGAACAGCAACAACTTTCGTTGCTCGACGATAACGACGGCGTCGATGAGCAGGCCGTGCAGACGGTGCTGCTGCGGGCCGGTGCGGTGATGGACCTCGCCGACGCGCTCGACGAGGAACTGGCCCGCATCGATTCCTCGTCGCTGCTGGGCCGGATGGAACTGCCGGTGCAACGGGTGCTGGCCGAGCTGGAAAGCACCGGCATCGCCGTCGATATCGCCTTCCTTCAGGAGCTGCAGAGCGAATTCGGCGACCTGATCCGCGACGCCGCGGAGGCGGCCTACGCGGTGATCGGCAAGCAGATCAACCTCGGCTCGCCCAAACAGCTTCAGGTGGTGCTGTTCGACGAGTTGGAGATGCCGAAGACCAAGAAGACCAAGACCGGCTACACCACCGATGCTGATGCCCTGCAGGGTCTTTTCGACAAGACCGGACACCCGTTCCTGCAGCACATGCTGGCCCACCGTGATGCCACCCGTCTCAAGGTCACCGTGGACGGGCTGTTGAATGCGGTGGCCTCCGACGGCCGCATCCACACCACGTTCAACCAGACCATCGCCGCCACCGGCCGGCTCTCCTCGACCGAGCCGAACCTGCAGAACATCCCGATCCGGACCGAGGCCGGCCGCCGGATCCGTGACGGGTTCGTCGTGGGCGCGGGATACACCGAGCTGATGACCGCGGACTACAGCCAGATCGAGATGCGCATCATGGCGCACCTGTCCCGCGACGAGGGTCTCATCGAGGCGTTCAACACCGGCGAGGATCTGCATTCGTTCGTGGCGTCGCGTGCCTTCGACGTACCGATCGACGGGGTCGACGCCGAACTGCGGCGCCGGGTCAAGGCGATGTCCTACGGATTGGCCTACGGGCTGAGCGCCTACGGTCTGTCGGCGCAGCTGAAGATCAGCACCGAAGAGGCCAAGACGCAGATGGAGCAGTACTTCGACCGGTTCGGCGGCATCCGCGACTATCTGCGCGATGTCGTCGACCAGGCACGCAAAGACGGTTACACCTCAACGGTTCTCGGCCGTCGTCGCTATCTGCCTGAGCTGGACAGCAGCAACCGCAACGTGCGCGAGGCCGCCGAACGTGCGGCCCTCAACGCGCCCATTCAGGGCAGCGCGGCCGATATCATCAAGGTCGCGATGATCAACGTCGACGATGCGGTGAAAGCCGCGGGCCTGAAGTCACGGATGCTGCTGCAGGTGCACGACGAGTTG
>JBPPMV010000307.1:0-5896 GCA_051306235.1 Mycobacterium sp.
CCGGATGCGCAGTGCACCCACAGCGTCCCCTCGGGCACTTCATCGATGCGGCGGAGGATCTCCTGGATCGGGATGTGGACCGAGCCGCGTATGACTCCCCGGGCAGCCAGCTCGTCGGCACGGCGGACATCGAGGATGGTGCCGCCGTTGCGCTGGACGAGGTCGGCGAAGGTCACGGCGGGGTAGCTGGCGCGGTCGTGGTCGGGTGCCCAGGCGGACGGCCCGTCGCCGGTGGATGCTCCCGAGGGTCGGTCGATGCCGATGCGCACGAGCTGGCGCTGTGCGTTGGCGACCTGTTCCTCGGTCTCACCGAGGAGCGTGATCGGCGTGCCCCACGGGATCAGCCAACCGAGGTAGGTCGAGAACTGATCGGCGAGCTCGATGCCGATCGTCCCGGTGAGGTGTTCGGACGCGAACAGGCGGCGTTGCCGGAGGTCGATGACCCAATCACCGCGGTGGATGCGTCGGGCCAGCTCCACCGGATCGACCGGCGCCGGTGGCGAGAGGTCCACGGGCACGGGGCCGGCGGCGTTCAGTGGACCCATGTGGGCATAGTAGGCGGGGAAGGCACTGAGACCCGACACCAGCCGCTCCACGAAGTCGTCTTCATTGTCGACCGTCAGCGCGATGTTGATCTCGCGCTCGGTGCCAAGCGTGCCGTCGGAGGAGCCCTTGCTCTGGGCCGAGGCACAGAAACTGCCGAACCCGTGTGTGGGATACACGCGAGCGTCGTCCGGCAACATCGAGGCCAGCCGATGCGCGGTCCGATGCTGGGACCGGGTCAACTCCTCGGTCATCTCGCGCGAGATCAGATCGGTGCGGCCGACCGTGCCGTACAGGAGCGACCCACCGGTGAACATGGCAGGCGGCTCCCCCGCCTGCCGCACGACGTACGACAGGTGGTGGGGCGTGTGGCCGGGGGTATGAACCACCTCCACGTCCAGGGTTCCCACCTGGAGCCGGTCGCCATCTCCGACCGCGTGGTAGTCGAAACGGAGGGGTTCGGCCTTGGCATGGACATAGGTCGCCCCGGTCATCCGAACCAGCACGAGCCCACCGCTCACGTAGTCGTTGTGGAGGTGGGTCTCGGCGACGTGGGTGACGCGAACGCCGGCGCCCTCCACCGCCGCCAGAACCCGGTCGAGATCGCGCTGCGGGTCGATCACCAGCGCGTCGGCACCGTCGTGGACGACGTAGCTGCGATCCCCGAGCGACGGGGTCTCGATGATGATCACCTGCATTGACTTGCCTCCTCCGGATGGATGCGCGGCTCGGTTCAGGCCATCGCGACCCGGCGATCAGGGACTTTCCGGCGCCGCGCCGTACACCAGGGGCACGGCGGCCTCTTCGGCAAGCACCCGGAAGGTCAGGCTCTCCTCGATGTAGAAATCGACGGTGTTCGCCGTATGCCCGCGATAGCCCACCGACAGGTCGCGGCCAACGGTCAGCTCGAAGTCGCCGCCGCGCAGGCTCAGCACCACGGCGCCGTTCACGCCGGGCGCCCAGATCACCGGGCCGTCGAGCAGGCGTTCGACATGCTGGATGACGGGAAAGCCCGCGGGCGTGACCGTGCGCGTCAAGCCGGTGTAACAGCGCGGCCCCAGCGCAATCGCGTAGGGGCCCTGCACCCCCTGCTCGCGCAGCTTCGCCAGCGCCCGGGCGACGACGGCCGGATAGCGTTCGTAGTCTTCGGTGATGGTGAGCGCCGCCGCGGCCGCGGCCTGACCGATGCCGGTGATCCCGGCCGGCGCATAGCCGGCGAAGACCACGCCGTCTTCGGCCAGGGCAATGGCGCGGGCGGCATCCCGGACCGGCTTCAGGTCCGCGTCCCCGGCGCCCCGCGCCAGGGCGTCGAGCTCGGCGCGCGCGAGCGCGAAGGGCACCCGCAACTCCACCAGCGGCTGGACCTGACGCAGCGCGGCGGATACGCCCTGCCGGGGAGGCGCCTCCAGCGGTACCGCGCGCCCCAGCGCGACGGCGGACGCTTCCCAGCCCAGCGGACCCACGAAATCCGCGACCTTGCGGCTCGCCAGGGTCAGCTGCAGGGCGGCGCGCGCCTCGTCGTCGATGGCTGCCCAGGCCTGTTCGGTGATGGGCGCCAGATGGCGGCACAGATCGTTCATCGCGCCACCCCCGCCTTCAGGCTGCCGATCCCCAATGAGCCGTCATGACCCGCCGCAGGCGCTTGGCCGCCGGCCCCGGTCGCCGTGTCTTCGGCCTCGAGAATGTCGCCCTCGCAGAACAGATAGGTCCGCAGTTGTTCGTTGAAGGCCGGATCCCGGCGCCGCAGCCATTCGAGCACCATGCAGGCGTGCTCCTTTTCCTCATCGCGGTTGTGCGCCAGAAGCGCGCGCAGCTCCGGGTCCTGGGTCGCCTGGGCGCGCTGGTCGTACCAGTCCACCGCCTCCAGTTCCTCCATCAACGACACGATCGCCCGATGCCGGTCGATCACCTCGGGGCAGAGATCCGCCGGGGACTCGTGCAGGGAGGCGCTTGCTGCTGTCATGGTTTTCTCCTGTTTGATCAATCAATACGTGTGAGAGCATGTCACAGCCGGTCGGGGCACGCCCCCGACCGGCTTCACCGAATCTCGCCGGACCACTACGCCTGCGACCGGGCGAGATCGAAGCGGTCGGCGTTCATCACTTTGGTCCAGGCGGCGACGAAGTCCTTGACGAACTTCTCGCGGCTGTCGTCCTGGGCATAGACCTCCGCATAGGCGCGCAGCACCGAGTTCGACCCGAACACCAGATCAGCCCTTGTCGCGGTCCACTTCAGGGCGCCGGTGTTGCGGTCCCGGACTTCGTACGTGTTCCTGCCGACGGGCTTCCATGTGTAAGCCATGTCGGTGAGGTTGACGAAGAAGTCGTTGGTGAGCATCCCGACGCGCTCAGTGAAAACGCCGTGGGACGTGGCGCCGTGGTTGGTGCCCAGCACCCGCAGGCCGCCCACCAGCACGGTCATTTCCGGCGCGGTGAGCCCCAGCAATTGCGCGCGGTCGAGCAGCAGCTCCTCGGGCTGCGCTGCGCAGTCCTTCTTGTTGAGCCAGTTCCGAAAGCCGTCGGCAAGCGGCTCCAGCGGCACGAAAGATTCAACGTCGGTCTGCTCTTGGCTGGCGTCGCCGCGGCCGGGCACAAAGGGCATCTGGATGTCGTAGCCCGCGGCCCGGGCGGCCTCCTCGATGGCGACATTGCCGCCCAGCACGATGATGTCGGCGAGGCTGGCGCCGGTCTCGGCGGCAATCTTTTCGTACTGCCCGAGCACCTTGGCCAGGCGCGCCGGCTCGTTGCCCTCCCAGTCCTTTTGCGGGGCCAGGCGGATGCGCGCGCCGTTGGCGCCGCCGCGGAAGTCGGAGCCGCGGAAGGTGCGCGCGCTGTCCCAGGCGGTGGCCACCCGATCGGCGATTGACAAGCCGCTGGCGGCAATCCGCGCCTTGACGGCGGCCAGGTCGTAGTCCTTCTTGCCGGCCGGCACCGGGTCCTGCCAGATCAGATCTTCGGCCGGCACTTCGGGTCCGAAGTAGCGTGCCTTGGGCCCCATGTCGCGGTGCGTGAGCTTGAACCAGGCACGGGCGAAGACCTCGCTGAAGTGGGCCGGATCCTGGTGAAAGCGCTCGGCGATCCTGCGGTACTCGGCGTCGAACTTCATCGCCATGTCGGCGTCGGTCATGATCGGGTTGAGGCGGATGGACGGGTCTTCCACGTCCACCGGCATGTCCTCTTCCTTGATGTTTACCGGCTCCCACTGCCAAGCCCCGGCCGGGGACTTCTTCAGCCACCAGTCGTAGCCGAGCAGCAGCTTGAAGTAGCCGTTGTCCCACTTCGTCGGGTGGGTGGTCCACGCGCCTTCGATGCCGCTGGTGACGGTGTCGCGGCCGATCCCGCGGGTCTCGTGGTTCATCCAGCCCAGGCCCTGTGCCTCGATCTCCGCACCTTCCGGCGCGGCGCCGAGATTCTCGGCACGTCCGTTGCCGTGGCACTTGCCCACGGTGTGACCGCCGGCGGTGAGCGCCACGGTCTCCTCGTCGTTCATCGCCATGCGGGCGAAGGTGACGCGCACGGCGTGTGCCGTCTTCAGCGGATCCGGCTTGCCGTCCACGCCCTCGGGGTTGACATAGATGAGGCCCATCTGCACCGCGGCCAGCGGGTTGTCGAGCGACGCCTCGTCACTCGCATCCGCGTAGCGGTCCTTGCCCAGCCACTCCTTTTCGGAACCCCAGTTGACGTCCTTTTCCGGGTGCCAGATGTCCTCGCGGCCGAAGGCAAAGCCGAAGGTCTTGAGCCCCATGGACTCATAGGCCACGTTGCCGGCCAGGATGATGAGATCCGCCCAGCTGATCTTGTTGCCGTACTTTTTCTTGATCGGCCACAGCAGCCGGCGCGCCTTGTCGAGGTTGGCGTTGTCCGGCCACGAATTGAGCGGCGCGAAGCGCTGGTTGCCGGTGCCGGCGCCGCCGCGGCCGTCGGCGATGCGATACGAGCCGGCGTCATGCCAGGCCATGCGGATCATCAGACCGCCGTAGTGACCCCAGTCGGCCGGCCACCAGTCCTGGCTGGCGGTCATCAGTGCGGTCAGATCCCGCTTCAGCGCGGCGACGTCCAGCGTTTTGAGCGCCGTGCGGTAATCGAAACCCTCACCCAGCGGATCGGTCTTGCGGTCGTGCTGGTGCAGGATGTCGAGGTTCAGGGCGTTTGGCCACCAGACGGCGGGCGCCTGGCCCGCGGTGGTGGCACCGCCGTGCATGATGTGAACTGGACATTTCGCTGAATCGGACATTGTGTACTCCGGAGTGAATAGTTGTCGGACGACGTCAACATAGGCGCGGATCGTCTGTCGATCCAATACTTTGTTTGCATGGGTCCGATAGCGTGACGCAATCGGCGCGTGCCCCCGACGTGTATCAGCCTGATGGTCGCAGGGCCGCCGCGATAGTTTTTTGGTCACCGGGGGGAGGGCCCGGGCGGCTATACTTAGTGGCATCCCACCCCGGAAGGAAAGCGCCGAATAAATCAGCGCTCCTTTTTTAAGTTCCTGTCACCGAATCAAAAGCAAGCAATTACGTGATCAATCGTGTCATCGCGGCCATCAAGGCCTTGTTCGCCCCTTCCACACCCAGTGCGGCACCCGAAGTGGCGCCCGTGCCGAGCCCATTGCAAGCGCCCGCGCAGCCACCAGTCGGGCGCAACCGTAGCAAGCGCGGGGGCGGCGAAAGCGGCCAGAAAGCGCCTTCGACAGCCCCGCACCGCGCGGCGCGTCCTGCGCCAAAGGCCCCCGCACACACAACCGGCCTGCCGTTCGATGCGCTGCCACTGGACCCGCGGCTCAAGGCGAGCGTGGCTGCCACGGGCTTCACGCACTGTACGCCAATTCAGGAGCAGGCCCTGCCGAGGCTGCTGACGGGCAAGGACGTCGCCGGCCAGGCGCAGACCGGCACCGGCAAGACGGCGACCTTCCTGCTGGCCCTGTTCAATCAGTTGCTGCGTGAACCGCCGCGGCCCGGCCGCCTGCCAACCCAGCCGCGCGCGCTGGTGATGGCGCCGACCCGCGAGCTGGTGATCCAGATTTACCGCGACGCGCAGGCGCTGGGGCAGGGGCTCGACATCAAGCTGGGCCTGGCCTATGGCGGCGTTGATTACGACAAGCAGCGGGACCAGATCGCCGCCGGTGTGGATGTGCTCATCGGCACGCCCGGGCGCCTGATCGATTTTCTGAACCAGGGCGTTTACGACCTGTCGGCCGGGCAGGTGATCGTGCTCGACGAGGCTGACCGGATGTTCGACCTGGGCTTCATCAAGGACGTGCGCTACATGATGCGGCGCCTGCCGCCGCCACAGGAACGCCTGTCGATGATGTTCTCGGCGACGCTTGCCCAGCGCGTGCTGGAACTGGCCTACGA
>JBPPMV010000308.1:0-2251 GCA_051306235.1 Mycobacterium sp.
GTCTGGTCGAGCAACTCGCGGTAGGTGTAGACCCGCTTGGTGCCGGTGACGGGGGAGTCGTAGATCAGCGCGGCCTGATCGCCGCGCTCGGCGATATGGCGGTCCAGCGCGTTGGCGCAGGTGTTGAGCTCCCCGTCGGGGAACCAGCGGTAAAACGGCGCGTTGCTGTCATCGAGCACCTGTTTTGGTTCCCGGGTCCAGGTGACGCCCTTGGCGGCGTCGGCCCAGAAGGTCGACGGGTCGGTGATACTGGCGTCGAAAAGTTCGCGATAGCCGGGCATAAGGCAGCACCGTAATGCGCGTCACGTTGCAATGCGGTTGCAACCCCCGAGAAGGTCAGCCGGTGCGCCCGAGTACCGCCAGTACCCGGCCCTGCCGGTCGGTGTCCTCGCTCGTCTCGGCGCGTTTGCAGATGCCCTCCATATAGAGCGCCTCACCCCAGCCGGCGATGCTGCGTTCCAGGCTGTCCAGCTCCGGTTCGGTGAAACGGTAGGGCGTCTCGGTGACCGCGGCAAGGTCCCAGCGGTGCGCGATCAGATCGAACCCGTAGAACTGCAGCAGCGCGTCCCCGATGGTGGTCGGCCCGAAATGACCGTCGAAGGTGCGGGCGGGGACCTCGGGATCGGCGAGCAATTCCCGCACCGCGTCGGCGTGGGCGGACCAGGCCGCGCACGGATCGTTCAGATCGGGGCGCGTAGGCAGCGGCAGGCCGTGCCCGGTCAGATAGTCGCGTTCGGTGTCGATCAGGTGGGCGAGCACATCACGTGCCGTCCAGCCTTCACACGGGCTGGGCTTGTCCCATTCTTCGGTGCGCAGGCTCGCGATCACCGCGGCCATACCCTCGGCCAGTTCGTCATACGTCTCTGCGACACTCGACTCGGTCATGAGCCGACGATAGGCAGCGAGACGGTGGGTGCATTGGACAAACCCGACAACTCCGTCGCGGCCGAGCCCGCCCACCTGCTTGACCCGGCGCACCGGGCCGCCATCCACATGTCACGGCCGGCGGCCAGTCCCGAGTTCGCCGGGTTGATCCGGCGGTTCTGGATACCGGTCTGGCAGGTACCGCCCGGGGAGGTGTACACCCAGCGGGTGCTGCAGTACCCGGTGTGTCTGCTCGTCGTCACCGGGGATTACGCCCGGTTCTACGGTCCGGCGACAGGGTTGACGGGCACCCCGCTGAGCGGTGACGGCTGGGCGGCCGGTGTGATGTTCGAGCCGGCGGCCGGGACACTGCTCACCGGTGGTGAGGTCGCGAGGTGGGCGGATACCCATGCGGAGTTGGCGGAGGTGTTCGGTCCGTCCGGTGCCGCGCTGGCCGACCGGATCCGCACGACCATGGTATCCGATCCCGTTGCGGCACAATCACAATCCGCCGTGGTCGAGCACTACCACGACTTCTTGCGCGGCTATCTGCCGGTCGACGGGCAGGGCCTGCTGGTCAACGAGGTCGTCTCGTATGTGGAGGACAACCCGGAGGTGAACCGCGTCGCCGATGTCTGCGCACATTTCGCCATCGGTGAGCGCTCCCTGCAGCGGCTGATCCGGCACCGGGTGGGCCTCACCCCGAAATGGCTGGTGCGCCGCCGACGCATCCAGGACGCGACGTGGCGGCTGCGCACCGGTGCGACGACGATGGCGACGCTCGCGGCCGATCTCGGCTACGCCGACGAGGCGCATCTGAGCCGGGATTTTCGGCGGGTCACCGGTATGACGCCGGGGGCGTTCGCCGCCCAGTACGAATCCAGGTAGTCGACACCGTCGAACCCGGCAAATCCAGGTAGTCCCACCCGGGTCAGATCTGCAATTACGTGCTCGACGATGCGGTCATGACCAACAAGATCCTCGTCGGCACGGCGCTTACTGCGGTTGTCCTGGCGTCGGCCGGTGTTCACAGCGTGCAGCGGTCGTCGCCCAGCGCTCCGGCTCCGCAGCTCACCACCTTTCGGATGGCGCCAGTGGCGTTGGCGGCGCTGGTGACCCCGAATGCGCTGTACGCGGTCACCGCGCCGGTGGCTGCTTCCCGACCTTCGGGCAGCCTCGCCGCGGCGAGGAGTGCCGAAGTGTTTCGCACGGCTTCCGGCGCCACGGAGCGCCCCGACGACGACAGCGAAACCCGCATTGATGAGGTCCGCGAGCTGTTCGCCGCGGCCACCCTCGCGATGCCCACGGCCCACGTCCCCTCGGGCGGTTCGTCGCCGGCCTTTGCCGGCGCCGCACCGACGATCACGGCCGCCGATGTCAACAACTT
>JBPPMV010000309.1:0-7025 GCA_051306235.1 Mycobacterium sp.
TAGGTGTCCGAGCGGCTGATCGTATCGACCAGCAGCGCATCGCATTTCACGCTCGAACGGGATCCGTGCGCACCCTTGTTGATCTGGACCAGACCACGGTAGGACGCGCGGCCACCACCGCGGGCCACCGACTTGGACACGATGTTCGACGATGTGTTGGGCGCCAGGTGCAGCATCTTGGCACCGGTGTCCTGGTGCTGACCCTCGCCGGCAAACGCCACCGAGAGCACCTCACCCTTGGCGTGCTCACCGGTCATCCAGACCGCCGGGTACTTCATGGTGACCTTGGAACCGATATTGCCGTCGACCCACTCCATGGTGGCGCCGGCCTCGGCGCGGGCACGCTTGGTGACCAGATTGTAGACGTTGTTCGACCAGTTCTGGATGGTCGTATAGCGCACCCGGGCACCGGGTTTGACGACGATCTCGACGACCGCCGAGTGCAGCGAGTCGGACTTGTAGATCGGCGCGGTGCAGCCCTCGACGTAGTGCACGTAGGAGCCCTCGTCGGCGATGATCAGGGTGCGCTCGAACTGGCCCATGTTCTCGGTGTTGATCCGGAAGTAGGCCTGCAGCGGGATGTCGACGTGCACGCCGGGCGGCACGTAGATGAACGATCCACCCGACCACACCGCGGTGTTGAGTGCGGAGAACTTGTTGTCGCCGGCCGGGATGACTGTGCCGAAGTACTTCTTGAACAGCTCGGGATGCTCACGCAGACCCGAATCGGTGTCCAGGAAGATCACGCCGAGCGCCTCCAGGTCCTCGCGGATCGAGTGGTAGACCACCTCGGACTCGTACTGGGCGGCCACACCGGAGACCAGGCGCTGCTTCTCCGCCTCCGGGATGCCGAGCCGGTCATAGGTGTTCTTGATATCGGCGGGCAGGTCATCCCATGTCGCAGCCTGCTTCTCGCTGGAGCGCACGAAGTACTTGATGTTGTCGAAGTGGATGCCGTCGAGCTCGGAGCCCCAGTTCGGCATCGGCTTCTTCTCGAAGGTTCGCAGCGCCTTGAGCCGGACATCGAGCATCCACTCGGGCTCGCTCTTCTTCGCCGAAATGTCACGCACGACAGCCTCGGACAGGCCGCGCTGGGCACTGGCGCCGGCGACGTCGGAATCCGACCAGCCGTAGCCATAGTTACCCAGGGACGCAATCGTCTCTTCCTGGGTCAATGGGGTCTCCGGGGTGAGAGTCATGGCGACACTCCTTCGGTGGTGGTGGATTCGGCACGGGCTGTGGGCCGAACAGATTCGGGCTTGTCAGGGCCCAATGGAACGTGGGTGGTGCAGGCGAAGTCACCGTTGACGATGGTGGCCAAGCGTTGGACATGGGTGCCCAAGATGTCGGCGAACGCCTCTTGTTCGGCGTCGCACAGCTCCGGAAACTCCTCGGCGACATGGGATACCGGGCAGTGATGCTGGCAGATCTGCACGCCGGACAACGGACCGGCCACCGGTGTGGTGGTAGTCGCGTACCCGGCGTCGGTCAGCGCCGCCGCCATGAGGTCGGCGGTCTTCTCGACGGCCTGTGCGCCCGGGGCGGCGTCGGTCACTTCCGGGATACCGGCCAGGATGCTGTCGATGCGGCGGCGGGCGAAGGTACGTACGGCGTCGTCGCCGCCGATCTCGCGGAGCTGACGCATCGCGGCTGCCGCCAGATCGTCATAGGCGTGCGAGAGCTTGGCGCGTCCGGCGGCGGTCAGTCGATACCGCTTGGCCGGCCTGCCCCGCCCGTTGTGCTGCCAGGCTGCTGCGGCACTGGCCTGCGCATCGCCGGCCTCGATCAACGCGTCGAGATGCCTGCGGATGCCTGCAGCCGAGATTCCCAGCCGCTGTCCGATATCCCCGGCGGTGACCGGGCCTTCGAGGAGAAGCTGGACGATGGCGCTGCGGGTGTGCCCTTCGGAGGACACTGAAGACAAGGACACCGAAGACGACGACACTGAAGACACCGGAGGCATGGCGACGGGCGCGGTCAAAACCGCGTCCGGTGCCTCCGGGTTTAATTTCACAACACCATTGTGTCGGAATTCCCCCGGCGGTTCCAGCAAGGTGACCCTAACCCTGACGCGGCACCCCGACCCGAGGGTGGCGGGCCGCCGACAGGCGGCCGCTACGCTGCTCGCATGACCGCCCTTGGGTCCTTCAGCTCGGCGGTCGCCCGTTGGCACGCCGACGAACGATCGGTCGGGTCACCGCTGAACGGCGCCGAGGTGGTCTCGCTGCGCCGGACCAGGGTTTTCGGTGCGACCGGAACCGTACTCATGGCCATCGGCGCGCTCGGCGCCGGGGCACGTCCGGTGGTCCAGGACCCCACCTTCGGCGTGCGGCTGCTCAATCTGCCCTCGCGTATCCAGACGGTCTCACTGACCATGACCACCACCGGCGCGGTGATGATGGCGCTCGCCTGGCTGATGCTCGGCCGATTCGCACTCGGGCCACACCGGATGTCGCGCAGCCAACTGGACCGCACCCTGCTGCTGTGGCTGTTACCCCTGCTGATCGCTCCGCCGATGTACAGCAAGGACGTCTACTCGTACCTGGCGCAGAGTCAGATCGCCCACCTCGGACTGGACCCATACCTGGTCGGCCCGGCCCCGGGGCTCGGACTCGATCACGTCTTCACCCTGTCGGTGCCCAGCCTGTGGCGTGAGACCCCGGCCCCGTACGGGCCGCTGTTCCTGTGGATCGGTGAGGGGATCTCCGTCCTCACCGGCGACAACATCGTCGCCGCGGTGCTCTGCCACCGGCTCGTCGTCCTCGTCGGTGTCGTGCTGATCGTCTGGGCCACCCCGCGGTTGGCGCAACGCTGCGGTGTCCACGAGGTGAGCGCCCTGTGGCTGGGCCCGTGCAACCCGCTGCTGTTCATGCACCTGGTGGCGGGCATTCACAACGAGGCGCTGATGCTCGGCCTGATGCTGGCAGGCACCGAGTTCGCGCTACGCGGTATCGACGGGGTGCGTGAGGGCCGGTGGCGGCCGCCCGGGCAGGCGACGGCCATGCTCACCGCGGGCACCGTGCTGATCACGATGTCATCGCAGGTGAAACTGCCGTCGCTGCTGGCGATGGGCTTCGTCGTGATGGCGCTGGCCTGGCGCTGGGGTGGCACGATCAAGGCGTTCCTGGCGGCGAGTTTCTCCCTCGGCGCGCTGTCGCTGGCCGTGATGGCGGTGATCGGCTGGGCCAGCGGGCTGGGCTTCGGCTGGTTGTTCACCCTGGGCACCGCGAACGTGGTGCGGTCCTGGATGTCACCGCCGACGCTGATCGCACTGGGCACCGGTCAGGTCGGCATCCTGCTGGGCCTGGGTGACCACACGACCTCGGTGCTGGGGCTGACCCGTGGCATCGGTGTGATCATCATCGCAATCCTGGTGACGTGGCTGCTGCTTGCCGTTTTCCGGGGCCGATTGCATCCCGTCGGCGGCCTCGGGGTCGCACTCGGCGCCACCGTCCTGCTGTTCCCGGTGGTGCAGCCCTGGTATCTGCTGTGGGCCATCATCCCGCTCGCGACATGGGCCACCCGGCCCGGATTCCGCGGCTCCGCCATCGCGATAACCCTGGTGGTGGGCATATTCGGGCCGACGGCAAACGGGGACCGGTTCGCCCTCTTCCAGATCGTCGACGCCACCCTGGCCAGTGCCGTCATCGTGGCGATCCTGATCGCCATCACCTACCGCCGGCTGCCCTGGCGCGGTATGCCACCCGCGGGCCCCGGCGATGCCCGACCCGGACCGGAGCCACCGGCCGCCAGACCCGACGCTTACGCTGAATCTCCGTGACCACCGGTTCTGATGCAGTCGTGCGACTGCGCGGGGTGACCAAGCGCTACGGGGCGGCCTCTGGCCCCGCGGCCGTGGACAGCCTCGACCTCGACGTGCAGCGTGCCGAGGTGTTCGCTCTGCTCGGACCCAACGGCGCGGGTAAGACCACCACCGTCGAGATGTGCGAGGGCTTTTTGCGGCCCGATTCGGGCAGCATCGAGATCCTCGGCCTCAACCCGGCCACCGAGAACGCCAAGCTGCGCGAGCGCATCGGGGTGATGCTGCAGGGTGGCGGTGGATACCCGGCGGCCCGGGCCGGCGAGATGCTCAATCTGGTGGCTGCATACGCCGCCGACCCGCTCGACCCGCAGTGGCTGCTGGACACCCTCGGGCTCGCGGACGCCGCGCGCACCACCTACCGCAGGCTCTCCGGAGGTCAGCAGCAGCGCCTGGCGCTGGCGTGCGCCGTCGTGGGCCGCCCGGAGCTGGTGTTCCTCGATGAGCCGACCGCCGGGATGGATGCGCACGCCCGCATCGTGGTGTGGGACCTGATCGATGCCCTGCGCCGCGACGGGGTGACCGTCGTGCTGACCACCCATCAGCTGGCCGAGGCCGAGCAGCTGGCCGACAGGCTCGTCATCATCGACCACGGGGCGACTGTGGCGGCCGGGACGCCCGCCGAGCTCATGCGCGACGGCGCCGAGAATCAGCTGCGCTTCACCGCGCCGCCCAAACTCGATCTGACACTTCTGGTTTCGGCATTGCCGGAGGATTACCGAGCCTCCGAGGGCACCCCGGGTGAATATCTGGTGGAGGGGCATATCGACCCGCAGGTACTGGCCACCGTGGCGGCGTGGTGTGCGCGGGTGAACGTGCTGGCCACCGATATGCGCGTCGAACAGCGCAGCCTGGAGGACGTCTTCCTCGATCTGACCGGCCGGGAGCTGCGATCATGAGCACCAATCGTTTTGCCGCGGGCACCTTCTCCCCCGACCCGCGCCCGGCTGCGGTGCGCCAGATGCTGACGGCTCAGTTCGGACTGGAACTGCGGTTGCTGCTGCGCAACGGCGAGCAGCTGCTGCTCACCATGTTCATCCCGATCACGCTGCTGATCGGCCTCACGCTGCTACCGCTCGGCGACTTCGGCGACAACCGGGCCGCGACCTTCACCCCGGCGATCATGGCGCTGGCGGTCATCTCGACGGCCTTCACCGGACAGGCCATCGCGGTGGCCTTCGATCGCCGCTACGGCGCCCTGAAACGGCTCGGCGCCACCGCGCTCCCGGTGTGGGGCATCATCGCAGGCAAGTCCCTGGCCGTGGTGACGGTCGTCTTCCTGCAATCGATCCTGTTGGGCGCCATCGGTGTTGCGCTGGGGTGGCGGCCCGCGGTGCTGGCGCTGGCGCTGGGCGCAGTGGTCATCGCGATCGGTACCGCCACCTTCGCCGCGCTGGGCCTGCTCCTGGGCGGGACGCTCCGTTCGGAGATCGTGCTGGCGATCGCCAACCTGTTGTGGTTCGTCTTCGCAGGGCTCGGCGCGCTGACTCTCGACGGCGGCCCGGTGCCCGCGGCGCTGCGGTGGGTCGCCCGGCTGACACCGTCGGGCGCCCTCACCGAGTCGCTGACACAGGCCATGACCCTGTCGGTGGACTGGTTCGGTATCGCCGTCCTCGCCGCGTGGGGCGCCATCTCGGCGCTGGCAGCGCTGCGCTGGTTCCGGTTCACCTGACCCGGCCATGAACGTGCTCGGTGTCGACGGCTGGAAGAACGGCTGGATCGGCGTCGAACTGCGGGACGGCCGCTACGTCGCCGCCCATGTCGACCCCACCCTGCGCGGCCTGGTCGCCGCGGTCCCCGAGGCGCTCGCCATCGGCGTCGACATGCCGCTGGGCCTGATGGACCGCGAGGTGCGCGCCTCCGACCGCGCGGCGAAACGCCTTCTCGGGCCGCGGTCGTCGAGCCTGTTCGCGATGCCGCCACGGCCGGTGTTCGATGCCGTCGATCATGCCGAGGCGACCGCCACCTCAACCACTCTGACCGGGATCGGGATCAGCATCCAGACCTGGCAGCTGCGCCGGAAGTTTCTGGAAGCCGAATGCCTGCACGCACAATCGGCGCTGCCGCTGTTCGAGGTGCATCCGGAGCTGACCTTCCGCAAGATGGGTCTGCTGGACACCGATGGCAAGAAGAAGAGCTGGCGCGGTCAACGCGCACGATTACGGATCCTGACCGTGCACGGGATCGACATCCCGGAGGATCTGGGCCCGGCCGTTGCCGCGGTGCCCGCCGATGATGTGCTCGACGCGGCCGCCGCAGCGTGGAGCGCCCACCGCATCGCCACCGGGGCGGCGTTCAGCCTGCCGGACCCGCCGCAGGTCAACGAGAGCGGACAGCAGCTGGCGATCTGGTGCTGAGACCGGGCAGCAGGAACTCCAACTGACCGACCTCTTCGATGTTGTGCCGGACCCAGGCCCGCACCATATGATCCGGGAACCTTCGGCAAAGGTAGGCATTCACCGGCCGGAAAGCCGTTGTGCGGGCGCCGATATCGAGCACGCTCACGTAGTGCGTGCCGTCCGTGCCCGCCGACCAGGTGTGTTCCAGGCTGAACACGATCACCCCCGCCACCCGCTGCACCAGCCGGATGCCGGTCGCGTCGAGCTTCTCAACCCGATCGATGACGTCGACACGGTATTCGGGGCGCCCACCGAAGGCCTCCACGATCCGGAATCGAGCTCCCTCGGCGGCTTGCCTGCCGGGGCCCGGCGCCGGGCGTGCCAACTCCCAGCGGATGTGGTCGACGGGATGCCAAGCAAGATAGCGGTCGATCACCACACCGCCGTACTCCATGGTGCCGTCCAGGTGGGTGAACCAGTCCAGCAACATCGCCGGCGTCACCCCGGCCAGCGGCCGGTGGTCGATGGTCACCCGACGGCGCCGGTGGGGTGCCGATGTGTAGCGCACGGTGGCGGTGTCGACCGCGCGTAACCGGTACAGGACGGGACGGCTCATCAGACCTCCAAGATACGATCGAGTTTCTTATATTTTGCGTTATGGAGATAAGATACGCAAGCGTTTTCTAGGAGGGCCATATGCGACGTCGCGGCGACGAACTCGAGACGGCGATCCGTGCCGCGGTGATGACCCTGCTGACCGAGCACGGTCCAGCCGCGGTCACCATGGAAGCGGTCGCCGCCACCGCGCGCACCAGCAAGCCGGTGCTGTACCGACGTTGGAGTGACGGCCGGGAACTGTTACGCGA
>JBPPMV010000310.1:0-5874 GCA_051306235.1 Mycobacterium sp.
CCATAGCGTCAATTAATTCCGAGCTATTCCCGATATCCGCACAAGCGCCTGGTGTGCACGTAGGAATTGGGATGAGCACCCCGCGGGGATGGTGCCGAGCTGGGAGGACACGCGATGGCGCGCACCCGCCGTATCGGTCACCGGTTGGCCCTCCCCTGCCTTCTACTAGGTGCGACGGCGCTCAGCGGATGCGGTATCCACATCGAGACGATCGCTCAGCCGCTGCTGTACGACGCTGCGCCGGCCTCGATCCTGGATGCCACGCCATCGGCCTCACTGATATTCGCACCGTGCGTTTCCGCAAAAGCCGATCCGCTGGAGAACGCTGCCTCGGCGATCACCGATCTCCTCGTCGGCAAAGACCGGTATCGATCCGATTGCGTGCCCGATGCCGGCGCGAGCATTCCCCTCCACGGCATCATCGAACGCGCTGCGCGAGTCCTGACCCCGCAACCGGTGATGGCCATCCCGCCCGATCCGCAGAGTTCCGCGATGCTGGTGACCGACGAACTCGTCACCGCGGTACAGATCGGCGAGTACTGGTTCATGCCCGCCTTCGGCCCAGCCTGATCCAGATCCGCTGTTGCGCGAATTTCACGTCGGATCCGTCTCACCTCCGACAACACCCGGTAGCGTTGCGACCGACGCTCACGTCAATAATGGTCTCAACACCTGCAGTTTCCCGACGCGATGTGCTGGAAGAATGCCCTCGGGGAGACTTTCGTCATCCGCCGATGGACGAAATAGTAGCTGTGAAACGAAAAATCCCAGGTAGGGGCAGAATCAGATGTTGACCCCCAAAGGCAATGGCGTGCTAGTCTCAAGTTAGCTGCAGACCCGGCCGCATCGAACGCGGCAAACCATCGAGGGATGAAACGAGGAATTAGCTGATGCCGGCTGAAAGCGCACCGAATTCCTCGGCCGTCACCCCGGTCGACGCGGCGCCGATCGACGGTGTCAGTGCGGTCATCAGCTGCAGCCGCCTCGGCCGCGTCGCCAATCCGCCCACGTTTTCGCTGGCGGACTGGCTGCGGCCGCGTCGCCGCCGCGTGAACAGCGTCAGCGGCGCCTGATCCGCCGGATCAGCACCACGACGACGACAGCACCCACCCCAGCCAGCGAGGCCAGGACCGGCGGCTTCGTCACGAACGCCACGACCTTGGCCTTGGCATCGTCGGCAAGGCGCTGAGGATTCGCGCGTACGGCGAGATTGTCCACCGTAGCGGCCAGCTGATCACGAGCCTGGTCGATGTCCTTCTTGATCGCCTCGGGATCCCGATCAGCCACTGCGTCCTCCATGTTGTCGGCGTACCGAATTACCCTAGAGCAGCCGGAGCCGACCCCGCTGCCCCGGTCGACGAGAAAGGCGTATCGACGCATGGCACAGACCCCGCGGCTGGCAGTCGGCGACAAGGCACCCGCATTCAGCCTCCCCGATGCCGACGGCAACACCGTCAAGCTGTCCGACTTCACAGGCCGCAAGGTGATCGTCTACTTCTACCCGGCAGCGTCCACCCCGGGCTGCACCAAGCAGGCCTGCGATTTCCGGGACAGCCTGGCCGAACTCGACGAAGCCGGCCTCGACGTCATCGGTATCTCCCCCGACAAGCCCGAAAAGCTGGCCAAGTTCCGCGACGCCGAGAGCCTGACGTTCCCGCTGCTGTCGGACCCCGACAAGAAGGTCCTGACCGCATGGGGCGCGTTCGGCGAGAAATCCATGTACGGCAAGACCGTGCAGGGTGTCATCCGGTCGACCTTCCTGGTCGACGAGAAGGGCCTCGTGGAGGTCGCGCAGTACAACGTCAAGGCCACTGGGCACGTGGCCAAGCTGCGCCGCGACCTATCGGTCTGAGGCGTTCCCCAGCGCCTGCAGGAACAGCGCCTCCGAGGTCGCCGCCCGCTCCAACACACCGAGGTGCAGGCTCTCGTTGATGCTGTGCGCCTGGGTGCCCGGATCCTCCACCCCGGTGACGAGGATCTTGGCATCCGGGAAGGCCGCCGCGAACTCGGCGATGAACGGGATCGACCCGCCCATCCCCATATCGATCGGTTCGCGCCCCCAGGCCACCTGAAAGGCCTGTCGGGCAGCGTCATACACCGGACCGGTCGCATCGATCGCGTACGGCTGCCCGACATCGCCCGGGGTGACGGTGACCCGCGCGCCCCACGGCGCGTGCGTCTCCAGATGCCGGGTCAGCGCCGCCAGGTGCGCCCGCGCGTCACCGCCGGGGGCGACCCTCATGCTCACCTCGGCCCGTGCGCTGGGCACCAGGGTGTTCGACGCCTTGTAGATGGGCGTCGTGTCGACACCGATGACCGTGATCGCCGGGCGAGCCCACATCCGTTGCACCACCGGACCCGAGCCGATCTGCCGGACACCGTCGAGCAAGCCGGCGTCGGCCCGCACCCGCTCGTCGGGGAACTCGACGTCCGCGGCCGTCGCTTCGTGCAGTCCCTCGACGGCCACGTTCCCGTCGTCATCGTGCAGGCTTGCCAGCAGCCGGATCAGGGCGCTCAGCGCGTCGGGCACCACACCGCCCCACAGCCCCGAGTGCAGCCCGTGATCCAAGGTGGCGACCTCCACGACGCAATCGGCCAGACCGCGTAGCGAGATCGTCAGCGCCGGGATGTCGACACCCCAGTTGTCCGAGTCGGCGATGATGATGACGTCGGCCGCGAGCAGGTCTCGATGTGCGTCCAGCAGCGCGGGCAGTGACGGCGAGCCGGACTCCTCCTCGCCCTCGACGAACACGGTGACGCCCACCGGCGGGTTACCGTCAAACGCCCGGAACGCCGCCAGATGCGTTGCGATACCGGCCTTGTCGTCGGCGGTGCCGCGACCGTAGAGCCGGCCGTCACGTTCGGTCGGCTCGAACGGCGGTGAATGCCACTGCACGCTGTTGCCCTCGGGCTGCACGTCGTGGTGGGCGTACAACAACACCGTCGGTGCACCCTCGGGTGCGGGATGCCGGGCGATCACCGCGGGAGCACCACCGGCGCTGACCGTGCGGATATCACCGAAACCGGCCTGCGACAACAACTTCGCCGTCAGCTCGGCGCTGCGATGCACCTCGGGTCGGCGCGCCGGGTCGGCCCACACCGACTCGATGCGCACCAGATCCTCGAGATCGGCACGCACCGAGGGCAACAGCTCACGGACGCGGGCGGCAACATCGGTCATGGCTCAAGGCTAGCCCGCGGCCGTCGTGCACGAGCGACCGCAAGACGTCACGCCGGCCCGGTGTTTCACGCACCGACACGGCCGCTCGGACTCCTGGCCTGGCGCCTACCAGGTTTCAACCAGTTCGCGGCTCCGCCGTTCGAAACTGAAACCGTGTACGTCTCACCGCCGGATCACGTACACCGCTTCAGCTTCACACGGTCCACCCGTGGCCAGACTGAAGCTACGTAGGAACGCGTGACCATGCAGCAGGTCCGAGCTCCCGGTATGGCCGCTGACCCGCGAGCGTGCGCAAACTCCTGCAGAAGCGTGCGTGTCCGACCTCAGACACGCACGCTCGCGGGGAACAGCTCAGGCCTCCAGGATGGCGACGGCCGCGGCGGTATCGGCCTCGTGGGTCAGCGACAGATGGATCGTCACGTCCTTGAGGTGCTCGGCGATGGCGCCGGACAACCGCACCTTCGGGCGGCCCCACATATCGGTGACCACCTCGATATCGCGGTGGATGCCCTCCGGCAGCATCGGCCGCTTCGAGAAACGCGACCCCGACCAGGCCTTGATCACCGCTTCCTTGGCCGCCCACCGCGCCGCGAGGTGGCGCGCCGCCGACGAACTCTTGTCCGCGGCGTCGCGCCTCTCCCCCGGTGTGAAGGTCTCGGCGAAAACGGTGCCAGGCTGGTCAACCTGCTCGGCGAAATCCGGTATCGACACCAGGTCGATCCCTACCCCAACAATGCCCATTCCGGAAACGCTAGCCGACTCGCTTTCGGTCACTTCGAGTAGTGGTCGTCAGCGCCCAGGCGGGCCTCGGGATCGAGCAGCATCGCCGCTTCCTGAGGCTTCTCCGGGGTGTCGTTGCCGAACCGGCGGTCGGCCGGCTTCTCGTACAGCGAGGGCCCACCGGCGATCGCCGAGGCGAGCCGACGCTGTCCATCCAGCACGCGGGTGTTGGCCCGGGCCTGGTAATCGGCACGCTGATCGGCCGGCAGTGCGGCCAGCAGCGCCTGCGGGTGCACCAGCGCCACCAGACCGGACACGTGCCCGAATCCGAGGCTGGTCACCAGACCGGCCTTGAGCGGGAACTTCTCCCCGAGATGCAGGGCCTCCCGCACCCAGACGAAGTGCTTGGCATGGTTCAGCTCATCGTCGACGCAGTCCAGGCTGCGGTTGGGCGGGATGACGCCGTCGCGCAGGATCTGGCACAGACCCATCATCTGGAACGCCGCCGCGCCGCCCTTGGCGTGACCGGTGAGGCTCTTCTGGCTGACCACGAACAGCGGTGCGCCCTTCGAACGTCCCAGCGAGGCCGCGAGCCGCTCATGCAGCTCGGTCTCGTTGGGGTCGTTGGCCAGCGTCGAGGTGTCGTGCTTGGAGATGACGGCGATATCGTCGGCGCCCACTCCCAGCTTGGCCAGCGAGCGCGCCAACCGGGAATCGCGTCCACCGCGACCCGCGGACAGGGCGCCCAGGCCGGGAGCCGGGATCGAGGTGTGCACACCGTCACCGAAGGACGAGGCGTACGCCACGACCGCCAGCACCGGCAGACCCATCTTCACCGCGAGGTCACCACGGGTCAGCAGAATCGTTCCGCCGCCCTGGGATTCGACGAACCCGAGCCGGCGACGATCGTTGGCCCGGGAGAACTTCGAATCGCTGATGCCCTTGGCGCGCATGGCCTCGGTGTCCGCGGTGGCCGACATGTCACCGAAGCCGGTGATGGCCTCCAGCGTCAGGTCGTCATAGCCACCGGCGACCACGAACTCGGCCTTGCCCAGCTGTATCTTGTCGACACCCTCCTCGACCGACACCGCCGCCGTGGCGCACGCCGCGACCGGGTGGATGATCGAGCCGTAGCGGCCGATGTCGGACTGCACGACGTGGCCGGCGAAGACGTTCGGCAGCACCTCCTGCTGGTTGGCGTTCGGCTTGCTCCGGCCCAGCAGGTTGCCGTGGTACATGGTCTGCATCGATGTCATGCCGCCCATACCGGTGCCCTGCGTGCTGGCCACCAGGCTCGGATGCACCCAGCGCATCAGCTCGGCCGGGCTGAAGCCCGCCGAAAGGAACGCATCCACCGTCGTCACCAGGTTCCACAGCGCGACCCGGTCGATCGAGTTGGCCATATCCGGCGTGACCCCGTAGACCTGCGGATCGAAGCCGGTCGGGATCTGGGCACCGACGGTGCGCGACAGCTTCACCTTGCGCGGCACCCGGATCTCTGTGCCGGCCTTGCGGGTGACCTGCCAGTCCGCGCTGTCGGCGACCGGGGCGATGATCGTGTGCTCCGGGTCGTACTTGGCGAACTCGCGGGCATCGGTCTCCGAGGACACCACGAAGGTGAAGTCCTTGTCCAGGAACACCGACACCAGCAGCGGCGCAGAGTGATCGGCATCGAGGAAACCGTCACCCACCCACTCGCGGATGCCGACCTTGGCGACCACGGCATCGTGGTAGCGCTCGACCAGCTCGGCCTCGTCGACCAGATCACCGGTGTCGGTGTCGTACCAACCCGGCTTCGGATCGTCCTCCCACTTCACCAGCCCGGTCGTCCAGGCCAGCTCCAGGACGCCGGCGGCCGACAGCTCGCCGGACACCTCCATCTCGAAGCGGGTGCGCGAGGAGCCGTACGGTCCGAGCTCGGCGCCACCGACGATCACCACCATGTCGGCGGGGTCGATGTCGAGGTCGTCCCA
>JBPPMV010000311.1:0-9118 GCA_051306235.1 Mycobacterium sp.
GCCGTCAAGGAGTCCGGAGTTCGGCTGCCGCTGGAGCATCCGGCGGTTCATGCCGCGCCGATCGACGAGAACGCCGAGGAATTCATGCTCGTCATGGAGGACCTCACTGCCCGCGGTGCCGACCCGCGGGATGCCACCCGGCCCTTGACACCGGCGCAGGCCGCCGACGCGGTGCGCGGGCTGGGCCGGTTGCACGGCGCCTTCTGGGGCGAACGGGTGGCCCGGCCGGGTCTGGAGTGGCTGGAACCGTTCGTGGCCTGGGACGGTATGCAGTACGCGCCGTTGCCCGCTGCGCTGGAACGGCTCGGTGACGACGCGCCCGCCTCGGTGCAGGCACTGTCGATCGATGATCTGGTGGAGGGCATCTGGAAGCCGTTCATCGGGACGCTGACCGCCCCCGGCGTCGCGCAGACCCTGCTGCACGGTGACCCGCATATCGGCAACACCTATCTGACCCCCGATGGCACGGTCGGTCTCCTGGACTGGCAGGTGGCCCGGCGCGGCAACTTCTCCGTCGACCTCGGGTACTTCCTGCAGGGCGCCCTTGTCACCGCGGACCGGCGGACCCATGAACGGGAGCTGCTCGGCGAGTACCGGGACAGCCTCGGCCTGCCCGCCGACGAACTGCCGTCGGCCGACGAGATCTGGCTGCGGTACCGGGCGTCGGTCGCGCACGGTCTGACGACCTGGCTGGCCACCGCCAGTGCCGGGGAGCTGTGGCAGCGGCCCGATATCGCGCTGGCGTTGGCCCAGCGCTACAGCGCCGCGTACGAGGACCTGCAGACCGCGGACGCGCTGGCCACCTTGACGGCCTGACGTCCGCGGACGCGATCTCTCGCCGACCCCCTACTGTGGTGGCGTGACGAGAGAGCGGCGCCGGTGATCGAGCAGGTGCTCGTCGTCGTCTTTGCATTGTGCGCGGCCATTTTCGCTGCGATCGGCATCGTGGTGCGTCAGCTCGCGACGATGGACGTGCCTGCGGAGGACGGCGTCAGCACCGTCATGCTGGCAACCCTGCTGAGGCGTCCGCTGTGGTGGGCCGGTACCGCCGCGGCGGTGGCCGGGTTCGTCTTTCAGGCGTTGGCGCTGGACAACGGATCGCTGATCGTGGTGGCGCCGCTGCTGGTCTCGGCGCTGCTGTTCGCGCTGCCGCTCAGCGCCCGGCTGGCGCACCGGCGGGTATCCCGGCGCGCCTGGCTGTGGGCGGTGCTGCTGACGCTGTCGCTGGCGACGTTCATCCTGCTCGCCCACCCACGCGTCAGCGACCAGGTGGCGCCGGCGGCCACCATCGCCGTGGTCGCGGCGGTGTGCTCGGTGCTGGTGATCGGCGCCGTGGTGGTCGCGGTGCGCCGCTCGGGCTGGCAGCGTGCGGTGCCGCTGGCCGTCGCCGTCGGGCTGCTGTTCGGTCTGGTCGCGGTGCTGACCAAGATGCTGATGCACGAGTTGGACCGCAACTCGGTCGCGCAGGTGCTGTCGACCCCGCTGCCGTACGCGCTGGTGCTGCTCGGTGTGCTCGCCACCCTGCTGCAGCAGTCGGCGTTCCATGCCGGATCGCTGCAGACCTCGGTGCCCACCATGTTGGTGATCGAACCGATGGCCGCGGTGCTGCTCGGGGTCTTCCTGCTCGGTGAGACGCTCACCGCGAACCGGTGGGAGGCCGTGGTGCTGACCGTGGCGGTGGTCGCCATGACCGCGGCCACCATCGCGCTCGGACGTGACGAAGGCGCCTACGAGTCCGAATTGGAAGCTACGACACGCACCGTCTGAGAACCGCTTTCACAGGAAATCAGCAGGTGGGAGGCCTCGGGCATATCTTTAGTTTTGCTAACGTTGTAGCGGATGGCCGATGCGGACGACGAGGTCCGTAGAGCGATTTCCCGTCGCTTCGCTCGCCCCCGGCCACCGCAATGTCGTCGCAGAACCGAGGTAATTTCATGTCCGCCCACACCCCTGATGACCGGCTTCAGCGCCGGCTGAACGCGCTGTACGCCACCGATCCCGCCTTCGCCGCCGCCGCCCCGAGCGCGGAGGTCAACGCCGCGGTCAACCAACCCGGACTGACGCTGCCCGATGTGGTGCGCACCGTCCTGACCGGTTATGCCGACCGGCCCGCGCTGGGCGCCCGCGCCGTCGAGTTCGTCACCGACGAAACCGGCCGCACCGTCGCCGAGCTGCAGCCGCGCTTCGAGACCATCACCCACGGTGAGTTGTGGCAGCGCGTGCGCGCCCTCGCCGATGCCTGGCGCGGGGCTCCGGTCAACCCGGGCGACCGGGTCGCGATCCTCGGCTTCACCAGCGTCGACTACACCGTCGTCGATATCGCGCTCACCCAGCTCGGCGCGGTGTCGGTACCGCTGCAGACCAGCGCCACCGCCGATGCCCTGGCGCCGATCATCGCCGAGACCGAACCGGTGCTCATCGCCTCCAGCATCGACTACCTCGACGACGCCGTGCAGCTGGTCCTCGGATCCGCCAGCCCGACCCGGCTCGCGGTGTTCGACTACCGCCCGCAGGTCGATGCCCCGCGTGAGACGCTGGCGGCCGCGACCGCACGACTGGGCGACCGCATCACCGTCGAAACCCTCGACCAGGTACTCGCCCGCGGCGCCTCCGGTATCGAACCCGTTGCCGCGCAGGACGAATCGGACCCGCTGGCACTGCTCATCTACACCTCGGGCAGCACCGGCGCCCCCAAGGGCGCGATGTACCTGCAGAGCAAGGTCGCCGATATCTGGCGGCCCGCAGCCAATGCGCATTGGGATGACAGCCAGGGAGTGGTCCCGTCCATCGTGCTGAGCTTCATGCCGATGAGCCACGTGATGGGACGCGGCATCCTCTACAGTGCATTGGCCAGCGGTGGCACCGTGAACTTCGCCGCCCGCGCCGACCTGTCGACATTCCTGGAGGACCTGGCCCTGACCCGGCCCACTCAGATGAACTTCGTGCCGCGCATCTGGGACATGCTCTTCGGCGAGTACCAGAGCCGTAAGGCGCACGGCGCCGACGAAACAACATTGCTCGAGGACATGCGCCAGAACGTGCTCGGCGGGCGCTTCATCAGCGCGCTGACCGGCTCGGCGCCGATCTCCCCGGAGCTCAAGGTCTGGGTGGAGAAGCTGCTGGACATGCATCTGCTTGAGGGTTACGGGTCGACCGAGGCCGGCGCGGTGTTCGTCGACGGCAGGATCGCCCGGCCGCCGGTACTGGAGTACAAGCTCGTGGACGTTCCCGAGCTGGGCTACCGCCTCACCGACGTGCCGCACCCCCGCGGCGAGCTGCTGGTGCGCTCCGATCAGCTGTTCCCCGGGTACTACAAGCGCCCCGAAGTCACCGCGCAGGTCTTCGACGCGGACGGTTTCTACCGGACCGGCGATATCGTCGCCGAACTCGGACCTGATCAGGTCGCCTACGTCGACCGCCGCAACAATGTGCTCAAGCTGTCCCAGGGTGAGTTCGTCACGGTGTCCAAGCTGGAGGCCGCCTTCAACACCGCGCCGCTGGTGCACCAGATCTACATCTACGGCAACAGCGCGCGGCCGTATCTGCTGGCCGTGGTGGTGCCCACCGATCGCGACGTGTCCAAGGCGGACATCGCGGCCTCGCTGAAGGAGGCCGCCCGCGCCGCCAACCTGCAGTCCTATGAGCTTCCCCGGGACTTCATCGTCGAGTCCGCACCGTTCACGGTGGAGAACGGCCTGCTGACCGGCATCCGGAAGTTGGCCTGGCCCAAGCTGAAGGAGCGCTACGGTGGCGAGCTGGAGCTGCTGTACGCCGAACTGGCGGACGGCGCGGCCGACGAGCTGCAGGCGTTGCGCGACGGTGGCGCCGACGGTCCGGTGCTGGACACCGTGAGCCGCGCGGCCATCGCACTGCTGGGGGCCGCCGGCGCCGATGTGGCGCCCGATGCGCATTTCACCGACCTCGGTGGGGACTCGTTGTCGGCATTGACATTCGGGAACCTGCTGCAGGACATCTTCGATGTGGAGGTGCCGGTCAGTGTGATCGTCAGTCCCGCCTCGGACCTGCAGACCATCGCCGATCACATCGACACCCAGCGTGCCGGTGGAACGGGTCGCCCGACCTTCGCGTCCGTGCACGGCGCCGGGGCAACCGAGGTGCACGCCGCCGACCTGACCCTGGACAAGTTCGTCGACGCCGCGACTCTGGCTGCCGCCCCGTCACTTCCGCGGGCTGCCACCGAGATCCGCACCGTGCTGCTGACCGGCGCGACCGGATTCCTCGGCCGCTATCTGGCCCTGGAATGGCTGGAGCGGATGGACCTGGTCGACGGCACGGTGATCTGCCTGGTGCGGGCCAGGTCGGATGCGGAGGCCCGGACCCGGCTGGACCGGATCTTCGAGACCGGTGACCCGAAGCTGCTGGCGCACTACCGAGAACTGGCGGACCGCCACCTCGAGGTGATCGCCGGGGACAAGGGTGAGGCCGATCTCGGCCTGGACCAACAGGTCTGGCAGCGGCTGGCCGATACGGTCGATCTCATCGTCGACCCGGCCGCGTTGGTGAACCACGTGCTGCCCTACAGCGAGCTGTTCGGCCCGAACGCGCTCGGTACCGCCGAACTGATCAGGATCGCGCTGACCACCACGATCAAGCCGTTCGCCTATGTGTCCACCATCGGTGTGGGATGGGGTATCGAGGCAGGCCGGTTCGTCGAGGATGCCGATATCCGGACCATCTCGGCAACAAGGGTTGTCGATGACAGCTATGCCAATGGTTACGGCACCAGCAAGTGGGCCGGTGAGGTGCTGCTGCGTGAAGCCCACGATCTGTGCGGGTTGCCGGTGTCGGTGTTCCGTTGCGATATGATCTTGGCCGACACCAGCTATGCCGGGCAGCTGAACCTGCCGGACATGTTCACCCGGATGATGCTCAGCCTGGTGGCCGCGGGAATCGCCCCGGGATCGTTCAATCAGCTTGATGCCGAAGGCAATCCGCAACGCAGCCACTATGACGGGCTACCGGTGGAGTTCATCGCCGAGGCCATCTCCACACTCGGTACCCAGGTGGCGCTCGAGTCGGGTGCGGCCTTCGAGACCTACCACGTGATGAACCCCTACGACGACGGTATCGGCATGGACACCTTCGTGGACTGGCTGGTCGAGGCCGGCTACCGGATCGAGCGGGTCGGCGACTACTCCGAGTGGCTGTCCCGGTTCGAGACGGCTCTGCGGGCACTGCCGGACCGGCAGCGTCAGGCATCGCTGCTGCCGCTGCTGCACAACTACACCCAACCCGGTGTGCCGGTGAACGGTGCGATGGCCCCGACCCAGGTGTTCCGCACCGCCGTGCAGGACGCAAAGATCGGTCCCGACAAGGACATTCCGCATATCGGCCGCGACGTGATCGTCAAGTACGCCACCGATCTGGCGCTGCTCGGCCTGCTCTGACCCACGGCACGAGAATGGGGCACCCCGACCAGGGTGCCCCATTCTCGTTGTGCGGTATCAGATCACGTCGACGTACACGGTCTGCCCGGCCAGCGCGTTGTACACGTAGTCGCGGTCCTCGTCGTCGACGATCCAGTTCTGGCGGAAGTTCTGTCCCTGCCGGATGCCGACCACATTCGACTCGGACAGTGGTCTGCTGCTCAGCCTGCTGACGATCACGCGGTAGCCCTGGGCCCGCAGTCCGTCGATGGTCTGCTGGGCAGTGCCCGATATCTCGTCGGGTGTCGCCGCAGCCGCCGCGGGAAATCCCAGGATGGCCGCGGCCAGGCCGACGGTGATCGATGCCAGTCGCTTCATGGTGGCGCCTCTTTTCTGACTTCCGATCCTATAGATCGACCTCAGGCATGCCAGGAGGCCCAGCGCCGGACCGTGATCGCGACCACCGGACCGTCCAGTGCGGTGCGTTCGTACTGGACGTACTTGGCGCGCAGCAGGCCGTATCCGATGGCCATCTGTTCGCCGTCGGGGTGCACTGTGGCGATACCGTCGGCGCGCACCCACCAAAGCTCGTCCCAGTCCTCGGTGTACTGCTGCACGAGCAGGCTCACCTGCGGGTTGGCCTCGATATTGGCCAGCCGGCGCAGCTGCCGGGTGGACTTCCGTTTCGCGTCGACGGCGGTGTAGACGGTGTCGCCCTCGACGGCGAAGACCACCGGCACCAGGTGCGGTGCGGCATCGGTTCCCGCCGTGGCGAGGGAGGCGACAGCGCCGCCGGCGAACAGTTCGGCGGCATCATGATCGGGCACAACCCCGATGTTAGGCGCCGCGGCGGACAGCATTGCCGGTAGCGTCGGACCCCGTTCACCGCGATGTCACCGACAGGTCACCGGTTGGCCGCCTGTCCATCGGAAGGTTCGGTCATGAAGATAACGCTGATGGGTCTGGGTGGCGTCGTTCTGCTGACGGCCGGCCTGGTCGCCTGCGCTCCGCCCGAGAAGGACCAGGCTGACGACGGTGATGCGCGTACCGCCACCTCGGCGGCCGACTTCGGCGGAATGGACGGGCTGATCGAGGCGGCCAAGGCCGAGGGCGAACTCAACGTCATCGCCCTGCCACCGGACTGGGCGAACTACGGCGCCATCATCCCCGCGTTCACCGAGAAGTACGGCATCAAGGTCAACTCGGCGCAGCCGGGCGCCAGCAGCCAGGAGGAGATCAACGCCGCGGTGCAGCAGAAGGGCCGTAGCACCGCACCGGACGTCTTCGATCTTGGCCAATCGGTGGCATTGGCCAATACCGAGATGTTCGCCCCGTACAAGGTGGAGCATTTCGCCGAGATATCCGACGCGTTCAAGGATCCCGACGGCCTGTGGGTCAACGACTACGGCGGCTATATGTCGATCGGGTACGACTCCACCAAGGTGCCGACGATCGCCGGTGTCGACGACCTGCTCAAGCCGGAGTTCGCGGGCAAGGTTGCCCTCAACGGAGATCCGACACAGTCCGGTGCGGCGTTCTCCGGGGTGATGATGGCGTCCATCGCCCGGGGCGGTTCACCCGATGACATCGCACCCGGGGTCGAGTTCTTCTCCCAACTCAACGAGGCGGGCAACTTCCTGCCCGTCGACCCGACACCGGCCACCATCGCCTCCGGTCAGACCCCGGTCGTGCTGGACTGGGACTACCTCAATGTCGAACAGTCCAAGAAGGTTCCGGGCTGGAAGGTGATCATCCCGCACAACGCCGCCGTCGCCGGCTACTACTTCCAGGCCATCAACTCCGACGCGCCGCATCCCGCGGCCGCCCGGTTGTGGCAGGAGTTCCTCTACAGCGACGAAGGGCAGAACCTGTATCTGGGCGGTGGTGCCCGGCCGGTTCGCGCCGACTCGATGGTGACCAAGGGCAGTATCGACCGAATCGTCTACGGCGGGCTGCCGCCCGTCGACGGTGCGGCCACCTTCGTCTCCGTCGAGCAGAACGAGGCCGCCACCGAGTATCTGGAAGCCAACTGGGCCAGGGCCATCGGCTGATCGTGCGGTACGTCCGGCAGGCCCTGCCGCTGCTGCCGTTCCTGGCGGTGGTGCTGGTCTTCCTCATCATCCCGACGGGCACCGTCATCGTGAACGCCTTCGTGGTGGACGGCCGGTTCTCGCTCGAGCTGATCGGGGCACTGTTCACCGAGGCGCCGCTGGCCGCCCTGGGGCGCAGCGTGGCGCTCTCGGCAAGTAGTGCGTTGATCGGCGGGTTGCTCGGCGCGGTCCTGGCCTGGCTGATTCTCAGCAGTCCACCGGCATCGCTGTTGCGTCGCGCGGTCCTGTCGCTGGCCAGCGTGCTGGCCCAGTTCGGTGGTGTGGCATTGGCTTTCGCGTTCCTGGCGACCGTCGGGCTCAACGGTGTGCTGACGCTGTGGCTGCAGCAGCTGTTCGGGGTGAACATCGCCGTCGGCGGGTGGTTGTACAGCCTGGGCGGGTTGGTGCTGGTGTACACCTACTTCCAGATACCGCTGATGGTCATCGTGTTCCTGCCTGCGCTGGAGGGGCTGCGCAGCCAGTGGCGGGAGGCCGCCGTGAGCCTGGGCGCCAGCGGTTGGCAGTACTGGCGTGAGGTGGCGCTACCGCTGCTGACACCGGCCTTCCTGGGATCGCTGTTGTTGTTGTTCGCCAATGCTTTTGCCGCCTATGCCACCGCGGCGGCGCTGGTGAGCCAGGGCAGTCCCATTGTGCCGCTGCTGATCCGGTCGGCGCTGACCAGCGAGGTGGTGCTGGGCCGGTCCGGGCTGGCCTACGCGCTGGCGCTGGAGATGATCGTGGTGGTGGCCGTGGTGATGGTCGCCTACAACCTGTTGGTGCGACGCACGGCGCGGTGGCTGCGATGAAACTCCTCCCGCCGGCGGGCAGGAGCGCAGCGACCCGGGGAATCAGATCAGCGCTGTGGCTGCTGTTCGGGTTGTTCTTCCTCTTTCCGCTCTACGCCATGGGCGATTTCGCCACCCGCGATCTGCAGGCCGGCGGTCGCACGATGGCGGCCTGGGTCAATCTGTTCGCCGATGACGCACTGTTCGCGGCGATCCTGACCTCACTGCTGCTGGCCGTGCTGACGGTGGCGGCGATGCTGGCCTTGCTGGTGCCGACGATGATCTGGGTCCGGTTGCGCGTGCCGTGGGCGGGTGGGCTGCTCGCGTTTCTGTGCCTGCTGCCGTTGACGATCCCGGCGCTGGTGGTGGTCGTCGGTCTGCGCAACGTGTATCTGTGGGTGACCTACCTGCTCGGTGAATCGGCGCTGACGTTGACGTTCGTCTACATCGTGTTGGTGCTGCCGTTCGCCTATCGGGCGCTGGACGCCGCATTGTCGGCGATCGATCTGCGGACGCTGGCCGAGGCGGCCCGGTCGTTGGGCGCCGGCTGGGGCACGACCATTCTGCGGGTGATCGTCCCCAATATCGGCACGGGCATCCTGTCGGCGGCGTTCATCTCGATCGCGGTGGTGCTCGGTGAGTACACGGTGGCGTCGCTGTCCGGGTTCCAGACGCTGCCGGTGCAGATCGTGGAGATCGGCAAGAGCGACGGCCCGACATCGGTGGCGGCCTCCCTGGGCACCCTGATCTTCGGGTTCGCATTGTTGTTGGTGTGGTCCTTGGTGACCAGGTCGAAGATGACCAGGTCCACGATGACCAGGTCCACGATGACCAGACGGAGGCGTCGCGCATGACT
>JBPPMV010000312.1:0-9352 GCA_051306235.1 Mycobacterium sp.
CCGCCGTGGCATATCGGCCTGCTGGTGCTGGCCGGCGGGGCGTTCTCCTGGCTGGTACACATGGTCGGAGCGCTGTGGGAGCCGCAGTGGGGCGAGCGAAGCGACGGGGGTAGACGAGGCCCGGAGACCCGGGCCGTCGCTGCCGCCCGCACATCGGTCGGCCGTTATCTGGAGACCCACGACAGCACCGACCGGCATCAGGCGGCCCGCGCCCTGCACCAGGCGTGGAACACGCTGGTCAACTTCCAGCCCGCCCGGCTGCGGCCCGATGCCACCCTGGACCGGCTGCGCGCGGAGAACCTGCATCTGCACCGGGTGTTCGGTGCGGCCGTGTCCGATGCCTCGCCCGATATCGACAGCACCCACGACGCCGAATTGGCGCGCGGATTCCGGCTGCCGCTGGGCCGGCCGGGCAATGTCACGCTGCTGCGCCGGGCGCTGACGCCGGGGTCGGAGTCGATGCGGCTGGCAGCGCGGGTGGGGGTCGCGGTCGCCCTGTCGGGGCTCATCGCGCTGATCTTCGTCGACGATCACTCCTACTGGGCGATGGCCGCCGCAGTGCTGATGCTCTACCAGGGCTTCGACTGGTCGCGCACCGTGCAGCGCGGCACCGAGCGCATGGTGGGCACCCTGATCGGGCTGGGCCTGGCCGCGGCGATCCTGACCTGGCAGCCGCAGGGTTGGTGGCTGGTCGGGGTGATCGCCACGCTGCAGTTCATCATCGAGATGTTCGTGGTGCGCAACTACGCGATCGCGGCCATCTTCATCACACCGCTGGCACTGACCATCGCCGCCGGCGGGCGCCCGGTCGCTGACCTGGAGCACTTCCTGCTCACCCGCGGCCTGGACACCGTGATCGGTTGTGTCACCGCACTTCTGGTCTACTGGGTGGCACTGCGCCGCCGCGGTCCCGCGCCGCTGACCGCCGCCGTGGCGGCCACCGAAGCGGCCATCGCCGCCACCGAGGTGCACCTGGGTGCGGGTGCGGTCACCAGTGCGCCGGCCCGCGCCGCGCGCCGCGATCTGCAGATGAGCGCCATGTCCATGCTCGACGCCTACCAGGCGGCGATTGGCGGCTCGGCCGAGCAACGCGCGGAGGCCGAGCGGCTATGGCCGGCCATTGCCGCCACCGAACACCTCGCCTATCGGACCCTGGCGGCCTGCTGGGATTTCGAGCACGGTTAAAAGCGTTACTGCACAGCTTTTTTCGTGTTACCGGCCACCAGCGACAGCAGCCAGCTGACAACCGACAGCACGATCGCCGCCCAGATCGCCGTCCACCAGAAGTCGTCGATGAACAGGCCCCAGTGCGTGGTGTGCTCGGTGATCCACGACGTGATCCAGAGCATCAGGGCGTTGATGACGATGTGGATCAAACCGAGGGTCAGGATGTAGAGCGGTATCGAAATGAACTGCACGATGGGCTTGATCACCGCGTTGACGAGTCCGAACACCAGCGCGACGACGAAGATGATGCCCGCGCGCTGCAGTGTCGAGTCACCCCCGACGATGCTGATACCGGGCACCAGGAGTGTCACCACCCATAGTGCGACTCCGGTCAGTGCGGCGCGCAGCAGAAAATTCATGAAGTCAGTCTGCCGGGCGCAGCAGGTAGATATCCATGATCCAGCCGTGCCGTTCCCTTGCCGCGGCGCGTGATTCGGCGATCTGGGCGCCGACCTCCCCCACCGAGCCGTGAGCCAGCAACTCGTCGGGGGTGCCCAGATAGGCGCCCCACCAGATCCGGGTGTCGGGTGCGCATCCCAGGAATGAACAGTCCCCGTCGAGCATCACCACCGACGCCCCGGCGAGGCCGTCCTCGCGCAGTCGGCGACCGGTGGTGATCAGGACGGGTTCGCCGATATCGTTGAGCGGTATCCGATGCCGCGCGGTGAGCGCCTGGATGGCGGTGACGCCCGGGATGACGTCGAACTCGAATTCGACGTGTTCGGCGACACGGTCCAGGATGCGCAGGGTGCTGTCGTACAGCGACGGGTCACCCCAGGCCAGAAATGCCCCGACGCCGTCGGGTCCGAGTTCGCTCTCGATGGCCCGGGCCCACAGTTCGGCGCGCGCGGCGTGCCAGTCGGTGACGGCCTGCTCATAGGGCACATCGGTGGCCCGCTTCGGGTCGGGCAGCGCCACGAACCGGTAGCCGGGATCGGTGATGAACCGATCGCAGATGAGCCTGCGCAGCGCGACCAGATCATCCTTGGCATCGCCCTTGTCCATGGCGAAGAAGACCTGCGTGTCGTTGAGCGCCGAGATAGCCTGCGCCGTCACGTAGTCCGGATCGCCCGCCCCGATACCTATGACATGAATTCTGCGCACCCATGAACCCTAGTCGAGCCCATTTACCCAGTACCGCAGGTATTGACTAACTGGGCGACGCGGACGTAGCTTCGAGGTCTACGCAGTCCTGAGGAGTCAACGATGACAGCTTCGGTCAAGGCACAGACCACCCGTGCGGAGTTCGCCGAGCGCCTGCTCAAGGGTTCGGTGCGCAAGTCCTACGCGCCGATCGTCGATATCGACTGGGACGCCCCGCTGGATCCGGACAAGTTCTACCTGCCACCGAAAGTGGTGTCGCTCTATGGCACCCCGATCTGGGAGGCGATGAGCCGGGCCGAGCAGATCGAGCTGTCCCGCCACGAACTGGTGAACACCCTGTCGGCGGGAATCTGGTTCGAGAACATCCTGAACCAGGCCCTGCTGCGCAGGATGATGCATCAGGATCCGACCGCGGCCACCACCCACTACGAGCTGACCGAACTCGGCGACGAGACCCGGCACATGGTGATGTTCGGAAAGGCCATCGCCAGGATCGGCGCCGAGCCGGTCCGGCCTCGGCTCTACCAACGGATCGCCATCAATGCCCTGCCGTTTGCGTTCCGCGGCTCGGTGCTGTGGGTGGCCGCGCTGATCGGCGAGGAGATCTTCGATTCGCTGCAACGCCAGATGATGGACGATGACGAGCTGCAGCCGATGGTGCAGCGGCTCATGCGCATCCACGTCACCGAAGAGGCCCGGCACATCCAGTTCGCCCGCGACGGTCTGCGCAAGCGCGTCCCGTCCATGTCGTGGGGCACACGGGTGTGGATCGGCAATCTCAATGGCCTCGGAGGTCCGTTCTTCCGGTTCCTGTTCACCAACAAGGTCCAGTACCGCCGGGCCGGCCTGGATGCCCGCGCGGCGCGGCGGATGGCACGACGGTCCCCACACCGCCTGCAGGTGCAGATCGCGGGGTTCGCCCCGCTGGCCGCGTTCCTGGAAGAGGTCGGACTGATGGGCCGGATCGCCCGGCGGATGTGGCGGCGCAGCGGTTTTCTGCCCGGCGGCGCGGTACAGCCCGCGGGTCGCGCCGAGATCGCCGACGGCAGTCCTCAAGATGAAAACGACCTCTACGACGGACCTGCCACCATCGGGGGCCAGATCTCCCGGGTCCGACTGACCGGGCACCTGGATCCCATCGACGGCCAGTACCACTGGCAGGGAACGGTTTTCGAGACGCTGGCCGATGACGCCCGCAACCCGCTGTCGGTGAGCATCGGTGATCAGACCGCGACCGCGCGGTTCACCGAGCGCACCCAGCAGGGCGGCTACTCGATCTCCGGGGTCGGCACGCCACCGTTCGCGCGGTAGCCCGGACCATTCCGCACCGCAGAACTAGAACGTGTTCTAGTATCGCTGACATGCGGTTCACCTATGCGGAAGCCATGACCGACCCGAAGTACTACATCCCGTTGGCGAAAGCTGCTGACGAGGCCGGATACCACGGGATGACCATCGCGGACAGCGTCGCCTATCCCGAGGTATCGGACTCGAAGTATCCCTACACCGAGGACGGTAACCGCGAGTTCCTCGACGGTAAGTCGTTCATCGAGACCTTCGCGCTCATCGGGGCCCTGTCCGCGGTGACGACGAGGTTGCAGTTCAACGTCTTCGTGCTGAAGCTGCCGATCCGTCCGCCCGCGCTGGTCGCCAAGCAGGCCGGATCTATCGCGTCGATGTTCGACAACCGCCTCAATCTCGGCGTCGGCACCAGCCCGTGGCCCGAGGATTACGAGATCATGGGCGTGCCCTTCGCCCGGCGCGGTAAGCGGATGGACGAGTGCATCGATATCGTCCGCGGACTCACCTCCGGGGAGTACTTCGAGTACCACGGCGAGTTCTACGACTTCCCCACCTTCAAGATGACCCCCGCGCCCACCAAGCCGATCCCGATCCTCATCGGTGGGCACGCCGACGCCGCGCTCAAGCGCGCCGCGCGCAACGACGGCTGGATGCACGGCGGCGGCGACCCGGAAGAACTCGACCCACTGCTGGCGAAGCTTGCCCAGTACCGCGAATCCGAGGAGCGCATCGGGCTGGCCGACGAGTTCCAGATCCACGTCATCTCGATCGACGGGTTCACCCTCGACGGCGTGAAACGCCTTGAGGACAAGGGTGTCACCGACGTCATCGTCGGCTTCCGGATCCCGTACATCACCGGGCAGGACACCGAGCCGCTCGACGACAAGATCCGCAACCTGGAGTGGTTCGCTGAGAATGTGATCGCCAAAGCCAACGGCTGAGGGCGCGCCTCACACCCGAGAATCCACGGCCGCCACGCTGAGCACCTCATCGAGCACCATCATGGCGGTACCGACGGTGGCCGACCGGTCACCGTGGACCGCCGGGCGCACCCGCAGCATCCCGGTCGCCTGCGCGGTGGCGTTGCCGTACAACGTTTCCCGGAGTCCGGCGACGAAGATCTCGTGCACCCCGGCCATATCCCCGGCCACCACGATCGATGCGGGATTGAGCAGGTTCACCGCCGCAGCGATGCCTTCGCCCACGTGACGCCCACTGTCGCGGACCATCCGGCGGGCCTCGGGGTCACCGTCATTGGCAAGTTCGGCGACATCGCGCAGATGCCGCACAGCGCGGCCCTGCTGCTGTAGCGCACGCACGATGGCCCAGCCGCCGGCGATCGCCTCCAGGCAGCCGGTGTCACCGCATCGACACGGAACATCAACGGCGGCAACGATCTTGTTGTGGCCGAACTCACCGGCGGCCTGACTGGCGCCGCGCAGCAACGCCCCGCCGGCGATGATGCCCGCCCCGAGACCACTGGACGCCTTGAGCACCAGCACATCGTCCTCGTCACCGCGTTCGGCCAGCGCGATGGCGTTGGCGTCGTTGTCCAGCACCACCGGCACGCCCACCAACGACGGCAGCGAATCGAAATAGGGTCGCAGCGCGACACCGTCCCAGCCCCGCAGGATCGCCGACCCGCAACTGCACCCACGCGCGGCGTCGACCGTTCCCGGCAGGCTCAGACCTACGCCGTACACCGGGACACCGGGGTGGTCCGCCAACAGCACGTCGAGCCCCTTGACCACATCGGGCATCAGATCGTCGGGGCCGAGCGCGACCTCCTGGTCGATATCGGTGAGCGCCAGCACGGTACCCGCAAGGTTGCACACCGCGAGCCGGGTGCGACTGATACCGACGGCCACCGACAGCACCACGCCCGCGTCGGCGTTGAAGCTCAGCTGGGTGGCCGGGCGTCCGCCGGTCGACGGCGCGGGCTCACATTCGACCACCAGTCCGGAGTCCAGCAGCACGGCCAATCGGGCCCCGACCGCGGTCCGGGACAGCCCGGTGCGCACCGCGATCTCGGCACGGGTGATCTCGTTCTGCCCCCTGATCAGGGCAAAAGTCTCACCGACGCTGGTCACACCTCGATTTCACCACGAAGGCGTAAGTTTCGCCACTTTCGCCTCAAAAAAGCAAAACTAAGTTGAAGCGCCGACGTAAGTGGCTCTACGCTTGACCGGTGACACCCAGCCTCGATCGCCCCACCCGCCCGCAGTCCGTCATCGCCACCGATCCCACGGTCCGATGGCTGGCCGTGTTCGCGCTGGCCCTGGGCGGTTTCGGGATCGGCACCACCGAGTTCGTCGCGATGGGTCTGCTGCCCGATATCGCCTCCGGCTTCGGTATCACCGAGCCGACCGCGGGTCACGTCATCTCCGCCTACGCGCTCGGCGTCGTGGTCGGCGCCCCGACCATCGCCGCGCTGACGGCCCGCCTGCCGCGTCGGGCGCTGTTGCTCGGGCTGATGGTGGTGTTCACCCTCGGCAACCTGGCCAGCATGCTCGCCCCCACCTACCCCACCCTGGTGATCGCCCGGTTCATCGCCGGTCTGCCGCACGGGGCGTTCTTCGGGATCGCCGCACTGGCCGCCGCCCACCTGATGGGCCCGCAGAACCGCGCCAAGGCCGTCGCGCACGTGCTGTCCGGTCTGACCATCGCCACCGTGCTCGGTGTGCCGATCGCGTCCTGGCTGGGTCAGGCGCTGGGCTGGCGCAGTGCCTTCGGGCTCGTCGTCTTCATCGGGGTGATCACCGTGATCGCGCTCTGGTTCTGGCTGCCCGATCAACTGCGCACCATGCACGTCAGCAGCCCGCTCACCGAACTCGGTGCCCTGCGCCGCCCGCAGGTCCTGCTCGCGGTGCTGGTCGGCATGGTCGGGTTCGGCGGGATGTTCGCCGTCTACACCTACATCAGCACCACCATGACCGATGTTTCCGGCCTGTCCCGCACGCTGGTTCCGGTGGCGCTCATGGTGTTCGGCATGGGCATGGTGGTCGGCAACCTAGTCGGCGGGCGGCTGGCCGACATCTCGGTGATCCGGTCGCTGTACATCTCGCTGGGCGCGTTGGGCGTGCTGCTCGCGGTGTTCGTGGCCGCGGCGCACAATCCGTGGACCGCGCTGCTGGTGCTGTTCGGCATCGGCTTGGCCGGATCGGCCGTCGGCCCGGCCCTGCAGACCCGGCTGATGGACGTGGCGGCGGATGCCCAGACGCTGGCTGCGGCGCTCAACCACTCCGCGCTCAACATCGGCAATGCGACCGGAGCCTGGGTCGGCGGTCTGGTGATCGCCGCCGGCTACGGCTACACCGCGCCGGCCGCCGCCGGCTCTCTGCTGGCCGTCGGCGGGCTACTGGTGCTCACGGTGTCGGTGTTCCTGGGCAGGCGGAGCTAACTCCCCGGTCGCTGCGCTCTCCCCCGCAAGCGGGAGGTGCCCCCAGCCCGCCGGGCCGCTACTCCTCGATGACGTGCACGGCGGCCTCTTCGGCCGAGGCCGCACCACCGTCGATGCCGACATCGCTGCCCAGCAGATCGGACTCGGTGTCTTCGCCGAACCCGGCATCGGGGGCGACCAACCGGCCCGCGCGCCGGGCACCCACCTCATCGTCACCGGACTGCTCGTCGCGCTCATCGTCATCGCCCAGCGCGGGGTCGGGCTGCTCATCGGCCAGTCGCTCGTCGAGACTCTCGTGCTCACGCGGTTCCTGCCAGCGCTCGGGCGGCGAGTAGCCCTCGTCCAGAAGATCGTCCACCCCACGGTCGATGAGGGTGTCCTCCTGGGTGAGCTGATCGTCATCGTCGACGCTGTAAGCCCCCGCGGCCTCTTCCGGCAATTCTGCAGTCATGACACCAACCTTGTCACTGCAGCGCCTCGACGGCCACCCGTTACGGTGTAACGATGAGCGACTGGGCCGACAAACATCTCGCCGCGTACCTGGAGTCCGGCGGGGCCAGCGGGCACATCCTGGATCTGACCGAGGCGGGTGGCCGGGCGTTCACGACGCACTGCCTGATCCGGGTCAAGGGTCGCAACTCCGGCAAGACCTATGTGAAACCGTTGATATACGGGAATTTCGGCGGCGAACTCGTCGTGGTGGCCTCCAAAGGCGGCGCCGACAGCCATCCCGAGTGGTACAACAACATTCAGGCCAGCTCGTCCATCGACGTCCAGATCGCCACGCAGGCATACGAGGCGAGCTGGCGCGAACCCGCCGATGAGGAACGCCATGAGGCGTGGTCGTACATGACACACCTGTACCCGCCCTACATCACGTATCAGCAGTCCACGAGCCGGCGCATCCCGCTGGTGATGCTCGCGGTGGGACGACCGATCGACGTCTTCACCCCCCACACCGCTTGATGACATTGGCGATCGCATCGATCGGCGTCGTCAGCTCGATGGCCCGGCGCATCCGCAGCGCGACGCCCCGGTAACGGTCGTCCCCGAGCACCCGGTCCACCGCGGCACCGATGGCGGCCGCCGACGGTGTGGACGTGCCGAGATCGATCCCGACGCCGGTGTACTCGACGCGGGCGGCCACCTCGGCCTTGTCGGATGTCTCACCGGCCACCACCAGGGGCACGCCCTGGCTCAGTGCGTACTGCACCCCGCCGTATCCGCCGTTGGTGACCATCGCACCGACATGCGGCATCAGCGCCGAATAGGGTAGCCAGTCCGCCACCCGGGCGTTGGCGGGAATCGGTCCGGCCAACCGCTGGCCCCCGGTGGCGACCACCACCAGCAGATCCTCGCGGTCGGCGAGCGCCTCCAGGGTGGGGGCGATCAACTGATCCAGGTCGGTGTTGTCGAAGGTGCCCTGGGTGACGTGCACGACGGCCCCGGCCCGTTCCACATCGGACCACCATTCGGGAAAAACCTTGTCGTACAGAGCTTTGTCGCGGCTGCTGTTCCCGCCGGGCAGGACCGGCCCGACGAAATCCACCGTCGGCGGCAGATCCGAGCGCCGATACTCGAACTCCTCCACCGCCAGCTGCACCAGCCCGTCCGCCAGCCGCGGCCAGTCGCTGATGAACACCGGGGCCCGGCGTGCTCCGGCCGCTCGGAGCGCGCGGTCGAACTTGCGCTGACTGCCGCGCATGATGACCCGGTGCGCGACAGCGGTCATCGGGCGATAGTCGACATCGGGTTCGGGTTGCCATGCCATACCGAAGGGCGGGATATCGGCGCTGGACAGGGTCAGCGGCCCGACGTTGCAGACCACCACCGGCAGTCTCGGCCCGTCCTGCAACAGCAGCGGCAACACACCGGTGAAGGTCACGTCCGCCAGCAGGGCGTCGAACTGGGCACCCTGCAGCGTCGACTGCAGTGAATGCCACTCTGAGGCAAGCGGTCTGGCGAAGACGGTGTCCAGTTCGGCCCGCCCCAGCCAGAACCGCCGCAACTGGACGGGAAGCCCGCGCAGCAGGGCAGGCGATGCCGACGGCGGATCGATGTGGACATCCTCGGGCAGCGTCACCAACGGCAGTCCCGCCCCGTGAACCAGGTCGGCGAAACCCGAGCCCGTCAGCAGTGTGATCTCGTGTCCGAGTTCCCGAAGGCCCACCCCGATTTCGATCATGGGCAGCACGTGGCCCCGAATCGGGCTGACGGCAAGCAGATATCGAGCCAATCCTCTTCCTTCGCTACGCCGACACCAGACCCATGGGATCGGCACCGGATACAGCAACCACTCCACAGTAGATAACGACGCGA
>JBPPMV010000313.1:0-3697 GCA_051306235.1 Mycobacterium sp.
CTCGGCGCAGCGGAGGGCAGCGCAGCGGGCTGACAGCGCGCGCAGGCATCCGTCACTGCTGGCCGACCCTGACGACCGCGCCTCCGCCGAACAGATGGCCGCCGTCGTCCGTGAGATCGACCAGCACCGCAGTGGTGCCGCCGAACCGGGTGAGGACACCCCCAACGAGTGGTCCAAGGCGATCTCGGGGCTCGCCGAATTCGTCACCAAGCGGATGACCGGTGACTACACGGTCGACGAGTTCGGCTTCGACGCCCATCTCAACGACGCCGTCGTGTTGCCCATGCTGCGCGGGCTGTACAAGTCCTGGTTCCGGGTCGAGGTCAGTGGTATCGAGAACCTTCCGACCGACGGCGCCGCGCTGGTGGTCGCCAACCACGCGGGTGTGCTGCCGTTCGACGGACTGATGGCCGCGGTCGCCGTGCACGATCATCACCCGCAGCAGCGCGTGCTGCGCATGCTGGCCGCCGACCTGGTGTTCGACCTGCCTGTGGTCGGGCAGGCCGCCCGCAAGGCCGGCCATACCGTGGCCTGCTCGGCCGACGCGCACCGTTTGCTCGCCGCCGGTGAGCTCACCGCGGTGTTCCCGGAGGGCTTCAAGGGTCTGGGTAAGCCGTTCAAGGATCGCTACAAGCTGCAGCGTTTCGGCCGGGGCGGATTCGTCTCTGCGGCGCTGCGCGCCGGGGCTCCCATCGTGCCGTGCTCGATCGTGGGGTCCGAGGAGATCTACCCGAAGATCGGCGATATCAAGCTGCTGGCACGGGTGCTGGGTCTGCCGTACTTCCCGGTGACCCCGCTGTTCCCGCTGGCCGGCCCGCTCGGGCTGGTGCCGTTACCGTCCAAGTGGCACATCAAGTTCGGCGAACCGATCTCCACCGAGGGCTACGACGAATCGGCCGCCGACGATCCGATGGTCACCTTCGAGTTGACCGATCAGGTTCGCGAGACCATCCAGCACACGCTCTACCAGCTGCTGGCCAACCGGCGGAACACCTTCCTCGTCTGATCAGGCGTTCTGGACGGCTCAGGCGTTCTGGCCTGCGACCATCTTCGCGATCGCGGCATCCCGGGCAGCGGCGATCTGCGCGGTGACCTCATCGGCCTCGCCCTCGTGCTCGGCTTCGCCGAGGATGGTCACGACCGTGGTCAGCACCGGATTACCGTCGTCATCGGTGACCTCACCGCGGACCTCGGTGAGGATCGCGCCGTGCGATTCGATGACCGAGTCCAGGTACGAGTCGAACCACAGCTTGTCGCCCACCTTGATCGGGCGGTGGAAGATCAGTTTCTGGTCGCGGTGCAGTACCCGCTCCATGTTGACCGGCACATCGAACTGTTTGAAGATCTCCAGCTGGACCCGTCGGCCCGCCACCGCGATGAACGTCAGCGACGCGAGGATGGCGTCGTGCCCATGCTCGGCGGCGCCTTCTTCGGTGTGGTGCGCGGGGTGCTCGTCCTTGACGGCGAGAGCGAACTCGCGGACCTTCTCCCGTCCGACCTCGAAATAGTCGGGGTACCGGAAGTGGGTTCCGACGATCTCATCCGCGATGCCCATGGCGGGTGAGCTTATCAGCGCGTGGGTCAGACCCCGTCGCGCCGAGAGGCCACCGCGGCCAGCGCTCCGCCGACCGCGCCGAGCGCCAGCGCCGACGGCACCCCGATCCGGGCGGCCTTTCGGGCGGTACGGAAATCGCGGATCTCCCAGCCACGCTCGCGGGCGACATCGCGAAGAGCGGCATCCGGGTTGATCGCCACCGCCGTTCCGACCAGCGACAACATCGGCACATCGTTGAAACTGTCCGAATATGCGGTGCATCGGCGCAGGTTGAGACCCTCTCGGATGGCCAGCGACCGGACCGCGTGGGCCTTGCCCGCTCCGTGCAGGATGTCGCCGACCAGCCGGCCGGTGAACACACCGCCGACCGATTCGGCATTGGTGCCCAGCGCTCCGGTCAGCCCCAGCCTGCGCGCGATGGTGTTCGCGAGTTCGAAGGGCGTCGCGGTCACCAGCCACACCTGCTGCCCGGCATCGAGGTGCATCTGGGCCAGCGCACGGGTGCCCGGCCAGATCTTGTCGGCGATGATCTCGTCGTAGATGTCCTCGCCGAGGTCGACGAGTTCGGCCGTCGAGCGGCCCTCGATGAAGGCCAGCGCCTTCTGCTTGCCCTCGGCGACGTCATCGCTGTTCTCCTTGCCGGTGAACTGGAATTTTGCCTGCGCGTAGGCGATTCCGAGGATGTCGCGGTAGGTGAAGTACTTGCGTGCGGCCAGGCCGCGGGCGAAGTGCACCAGCGAGGACCCGTGCACCAACGTGTTGTCGACGTCGAAGAACGCGGCCGCGGTCAGATCCGGCGGCGGCGGTGGGGGCGTCTCGGACACCGTTCAACACTAAGTCACGCAGGGTCGATACTGGATGCATGCAACCTCAGACCGACCATCAGGTGGTGTTGCTCACACGAGCCGGCTGTTCGATGTGCGAACGGGCGGCCCGCACGCTGGCAGTTCTCGCCGAGGAACTGGGCTTCGGGCTGCTTTCCACCGACGTGGATGCCGAGGCTTTGGCGGGGGAGCCCGCCCTGCGCGCGGAGTTCGGTGATCGGCTGCCGGTGGTGTTGCTCGACGGCGTCGAACACAGTTACTGGGAGGTTGACGAACCCCGGTTGCGTGAAGATCTCCACTAATTTGGTAGCCACGCTGGTAAACGATTACTTTAGGGTGGTGGTGATGATGCCGTGAGCGTGCTGCTGTTCGGGGTTTCGCATCGCAGTGCGCCGGTGTCCGTGCTGGAGCAGTTGAGCACCGACGAATCCGATCAGGCCAAGATCATCGACGAGGTGCTGCAGTCCTCGCTGGTGACCGAGGCCATGGTGCTCTCGACCTGCAACCGCGTCGAGGTCTATGCGGTGGTCGAGGCGTTCCACGGCGGCCTGTCGGTGATCGGTCAGGTGCTCTCCGAGCATTCCGGTATGGGTCTGGGCGACCTCACCAAATACGCCTATGTGCGCTACGCCGAGGCAGCCGTCGAGCATCTCTTCGCGGTCACCAGCGGCCTGGATTCGGTGGTCATGGGCGAGCAGCAGGTGCTCGGCCAGGTGCGCCGGGCCTACGCCTCCGCCGAGGCCAACCACACCGTCGGCCGCACCCTGCACGAACTGGCCCAGCGCGCGCTGTCGGTCGGCAAGCGGGTGCACACCGAGACCGGTATCGACTCCGCGGGCGCCTCGGTGGTGTCGGTATCGCTGGAGATGGCCGAGAAGCGTGTCAATGGTCTGGCCGGCCGCACCGCCGTCGTGGTCGGTGCCGGCGCCATGGGCGCCCTGGCCGCCAAGCATCTGGTCCGCGCCGGGGTGGGCCGCATCGACGTGGTCAACCGGTCGCTGCCCAGGGCCCGCAGGCTCGCCGAGAACATCTCCGAACTGGGCGTGGTCGCCAACGCGTACGCCCTTGAGGACATCTCCGTCGTGCTGGCCACCGCCGATGTGGTGGTGAGCAGCACCGGCGCCGTCCGACCGGTGATGTCGCTGGCCGATGTGCACCATGCGATCGCCCGCCGAAACATCGGGGATGGGGACCGCCCGCTGGTGATGTGCGATCTGGGCATGCCCCGCGATATCGACATCGCGGTGGCCGGTCTGCCCGGCGTGCACGTCATCGACATGGACCGCATCCAGCGCGAACCGTCCGCCCGCGCGGCGGC
>JBPPMV010000314.1:0-7494 GCA_051306235.1 Mycobacterium sp.
CGCTACTTGGGCGGGGGGAGCGTGCAGATCGGGTTCAGTCCCACGCCCGAACAGGAAAACGTGCTCGACAGCATTGGGCAGGATCTTGGCTTCACCACACGGAGTACATGGATTGCCCCAGTCCTGAACGCTTTTCTCCCTGGCCGAAAGGACACCTAGACCGGACGGAGCTCGCGGCACTGGCGGTGACAGTCTGATTCGGGACCAGTGTGACGGTCTGATTCGGGACCCACCCGGGCTTCGGCGTGGCGTCGTGACGGCTTGATCTGGACCCACTTCCGTGGCGTCAGGAGGACCCGCATCCAGCGGTCCTCGCGGCACCGGAAGTGGGTTTCGGGATGAGGGTGCGTGTGGAACTGTTCGCTGCGATCCGTCGGGACGCCCGGGTCGAGGGCATGTCGATCCGAGCGCTCGCACGCAAGCACCAAGTCGGACGCGGCACCGTTCGCCGGGCCCTCACGTCCGCGGAACCACCGCCGCGGAAGACCCCGGTGCGTTCCTCGCCCCGGTTGGATCCGTTCAAGTCGGCCATCGACGACATGCTCCGCGCCGACCTTGAGGCGCCGCGGAAGCAACGGCACACCGCCCGCCGGATCCACGTCCGCCTCATCGAGGAACACGACGCCATTGAGGTGTCGTACTCGACGGTTCGCGACTACGTCCGCATCCGCCGCACGCAGATCGGCCTCGAAGCTGGCCGCCGGGTCGAAGTCATGATCCCCCAGGAGCACGCGCCAGGCGCAGAAGCAGAAGTCGACTTCGGCGAGCTCTACGTCATCCTGGCCGGGGTGAAGACGAAGGTCTTCCTCTTCACATTCAGGTTGAGTTACTCCGGGAAGGCGGTGCACCGGATCTACGCCACCCAAGGCCAAGAGGCGTTCCTCGAGGGCCACATCGCCGCGTTCAACGAGATCGGCGGCATCCCCGCCCGGCACGTCCGGTACGACAACCTCACCGCCGCAGTCACCCGGGTCGTCAACGCGCGCGGTCGTGAGCGGGTAGAGAACGACCGCTGGGTGCTGTTCCGCTCTCACTTCGGGTTCGACGCGTTCTACTGCCAGCCGGGCATCGCCGGGGCACATGAGAAGGGCGGTGTGGAAGGCGACGTCGGCCGGTTCCGCCGCCAGCACCTCGTGCCCATGCCCGTCGTCGACTCGCTCGACGAGCTGAACGAGAAGGTCCGTGCCTTGGACGCCGCCGACGACCGCCGACGGATCTCGTCGCGGATCCGGACCGTCGGCGAGGACTTCGCGACCGAACGCGAGAACCTCGCGCCGCTCCCGGTCGAGGGGTTCGACCCCGGGCTGATGCTGAACCCGATGGTCGACCGCTCCGCGATGATCACCGTCCGCATGGCCCGGTACTCCGTCCCGGCGCGGTTCATCCACCGCCGCGTCCGCGTCTCCTTGCGCGCATCCGAGGTCGTCGTGTTCGACGGCCGACTCCAGATCGCCCGGCACGCCCGCGTCATCACAAGGGGTGGCCAGTCGGTGAACCTCGACCACTACCTCGAGGTGCTCAAGGGTAAGCCGGGCGCATTGCCAGGCTCCACCGCGTTGGCGCAGGCCCGCGAATCGGGGGCGTTCACGCCTGCGCATGAGGCGTTCTGGGCGAACGCCCGCAGGCGGCTCGGGGATGCGGTCGGCACCCGGGAACTGATCGACGTGCTCCTACTGCACCGCGCCATGGCCGCCGACGAAGTCGAAGCCGGGCTGCTCGCCGCAGTGAGCGTCGGTGCAGTCTCAGCTGATGTGGTCGCGGTCGAAGCACGCCTGCACACCACCCTCGCAGCGCCCACCGGGGCCAGTTCAGACCGTCATCCCGTTGCGCAGCCCAGCGATGGCGAACGACGAGATGGCGACGCCAAGCGCAGCCGGAAGGTCGTGTCCCTCACCGAACGCCTGCTGCTCGACCCGGCCGCGGTCATCGCCGGCCTCCCGCCCGACACCCGGCCGCTGCCGTCGATGGAGAAATACCAGCAACTGCTCGGCCGCCGCACCGGCACCGACCACCACCCCGACCCGATGAGTCCCGATGAGAGCGGAGCACCCCGATGAGCACAGTCACCAGCGTGACCACCACCTTGCGCCGCCGCCGCGGCCTGACCGAGGAAGCCGCCGTAGCGGCGGTCGACCAGGCCTGCCGGAGGCTCCGGCTCCCGACCATGCGGGCCCTGCTTGGCGACGCGGTCGCGGCGGCGAACAAGGACCAGTTGACCTACACCGGATTCCTCGCCGAGCTGCTCCTGGCCGAGTGCGACGACCGCGACCGTCGGTCCACCATCCGGCGCGTGAACGGCGCCGGGTTCCCGCGGAGCAAGTTCCTCGCGGACTTCGACTTCGACGCCAACTCGAACATCAACCCCGCCACCATCCACCAGTTGGCGACCGGCGAGTGGGTGCGGAAGGGCCAGCCGCTGTGCCTGATCGGGGATTCCGGCACCGGCAAGTCTCACCTGCTCATCGGCATGGGGACCGCAGCCGCGGAAAAGGGATTCCGGGTAAAGTACACCCTCGCCACGAGGCTGGTGAACGAGCTTGTAGAAGCAGCCGATGAGAAGCAGTTGGCCCGCACGATCGCTCGTTACGGCCGCGTCGACCTGCTCTGCATTGACGAGCTCGGCTACATGGAACTGGACCGCCGCGGCGACGAACTCCTCTTCCAGGTCCTCACCGAGCGAGAGGAGAAGAACAGCGTGGCAATCGCGTCCAACGAGGGCTTCGCCGGCTGGACCAAGACCTTCACGGACCCGCGCCTGTGCGCGGCCATCGTCGACCGCCTCACCTTCGGCGGCAACATCATCGAAACTGGTACCGACTCCTACCGGCTGGCGTCGACCCGGTCAGGGAACGCGTCGCGGTGACGCAATCAACCGAGCCTGTTTCGTGCGCACGCCGCACCCGGTGGGCTGTCACTGCGTGCTGTCCCGCGTGGTCATCGGGCGCCCCCGAAGGATCCGGCGGCGTCGCTGGAGAACCCCGAGCGCCAGCACTACCAGCGCAGACGCGGCAGCGAGCGCGCCGATGAGTGTCGCCCGTGTCTGGATCCAGCTGGAGACCACCGCGGAGACGTCAGTGAGTCCGCCACCACGGCCCGCGGCGACCGGGGCGTCGCTGGTGGCCGCCGGGTACCAGTACCAGGCCAGATAGGCGCCGGTGAGCAGCAGGACGACAGCGGTGACCCGTGGGCCATGGCGGGCCAATCGCGCGACGTGGCGGGTGAGTCCGCTGCCTGCCGCGGCGGTGGCCAGGGCGAGCAGCAGCAGGACGGTCGCCGAGCCAGCAGCGTAGACACCGAAGACGAGCAGGAGCCCGGCATAGCTGTAGGTGGCCTGCGCCTGCGCGATGACCGCGAGGATCACCCCGAACGTGCACGACAGCGAAGCCAGCGCGTAGCCGACCCCAAACGCAGCCATCCGGGCAGTGGGTGGGAGTCCCGCGGCTGCCCGGCCGGGGATCCGAGGCACCCGCACCGAGACCGAGCGTCCGGCTAGCATCCACAGGCCGAGAACCACCAGCAGGATGCCGACGGCCAGGCCAAGCGACGGCGCGGCGCGAATCAGCCCTCGGGCGCCGGCGCTGACTACCAGGCCAGCTGCCGCGAGGGTGCCGGCGAACCCCACCGCCAACACGAGACCGGCCCGCAGCGCCCGCAGCAGCCGCACCGGGACCGTTGAGGCATCGGTGTCGCCGAGGGTGTGGGTGATCCAGGCCGGGAGTAGCGCGAACCCGCACGGGTTCACGGGCGCGACCATGCCGGCCGCGAAGGCGAGGGTGAGCAGTCCGCCCATGGGTCAGGCTCCGGCCTTTGCCAGTTCGGCGGTGATCGTCGCGGCGTCGGGGTCGGTGGCGCGGAAGGTCACCGTGCCGTCGGCGTCGACGACGATCAGGGTGGACAGAGCGGCCACCTCGAATCGCCGGGAGAGTGCCGCGCCATCGTCGATTGCGGCCGGTACGTGTTCGGCGTCGACGGACTCCATGAAGTCGCCGATCAGGGCCTTGGATTCGCCGGGGTCCATGTCGACGGCGAGGAAGCTTGCCACGGTGCCGGCGTTCTCGGCGGTGGTGGCGGCCTCGCCGAGGGACCGGACGCCGTTGACGCATTCGCCGCACCCGACGGAGAAGAAGAACACCGCGGTGGGCTTCCCGTTGGCGGGCAGGCTGATCTGCTGGCCATCGACGCTGGTCACGGTGGCGGGTGAACCGGAACCGGCGGTCGCGGGGTCGGCACTGTTGCCGCAGGCGGTCAGGGTCAGCGATCCGGCGGCGAGTACGGCGGCGATCGAGAGCGCGGCGTGGTGGCGGCGGGTGATTCTCATCGGTTCTGCTCGTCCTTCGGGTCGACGTTTTCGTTGGTGGGCATGGGCGGGCAGCAGCCGTGGCCGGCGGTGCCGCCGCCGCGGCGGGAGATGGCAATCAGCGCGAGGATCGCCAGGGCGATCCCGGCGCCGATGACCCACGGGTTGCGGAGGAACGCGCCGATACCGGCGATCGCGCCACCGGCGATGAGGATGGGGAGCAAGGCGCAACAGGCGACCATGAGCAGCGCGGCGCCGGCTCCGAGGAGCAGGCCGCTGCCTCCCGGGCGATCGTCGTGGTTGGACATCATCGGTGTTCTCATTCCCTTCAGTGGGTATGGGTCAGCAGCAGCTGTGGCTGTCGTCGGCCGCGGCGGGCGCCTGGAGGCGGTTGAGCAGGCCGGTGGCGAGGGCGGCCCCGATCCGGCACGCCTCGGCCACCGGGACCACCTCCGCGCCGGGGTGCTCGGCCAGCCAGCCCGCGGCGTCCTCGGGGGAGGTGAAGTAGTGCACCTGGTTGCAGAAGGAGGAACGGATCGAGGTGATCTGCTCCGGGTTCACCAGCGACACCACCGCGGTGGGCGGATCGACGCTGGTTGCACCTTCTGTGGGGTCGACGTTGACCCGAACCGGCTCGCCGCTGACCGGGGAGGCCGACTCCACCTTTGCCGGGCGGTCCAGCAGGGCGGGGAAGATCAGCGTGTCCAGCGCACACCAGGTGTAGAGCTCCTCACCGGCCACGGTGAACCGGTGCGGGGTGGGGCGCAGGGTGAGGCCCTGGCCGATGATCCGGCCCTGATCGTCGTACTCGGTGTCCGGCACCGCCGCGAGACCGCGCCGTACGTCATCGAGGGTGCGGCTCGCAGCCGCGGCGAGTTGCTCGACGGTGACGGGGTCGCCGTCGACGAGCAGCCGCAGCAGCGGGATCAGCAGGCCGGCGTCAAGGCCGGTCTCCTCGGGTCGGGTGAGTCGTTGGGGCAGTTGGGTGCTGAGGTCCGACATCGCGGATGCCTCCTTCGTTGAGTGGGGTGGGTGCGGGTCAGGCGCAGCAGGAGAGCTTGGAGACGTCGGTGGTGAAGGCCTTCGCGACGATCCGGATGCCCTCGGTCATGGTCAGGTAAGGCGCCCAGGCGTCGGCGACCTCGGCGATGGTCTTGCCGATGATGTGGACGCCCGCGGCGGCCAGTTCGCCGGCGTCCTTGGCGACCGCGGTCAGGCCGAGGATCTCGCCGGTGTCGGCGTTGGCGACCATCTTGATGAAGCCGCGGGTGTCCCGGTTGACCAGCGTTCGCGGCACGTATTCCAGCGGGAGCACCCGGCAGTCGCAGCGGATCCCGGCCGCGAGGACTTGGGCCTCAGTCATCCCGACTGCGCCGATCGCGGGACTGGTGAACGTGACCCGGGGCAGCCGCATGTAGTCCACCGACCGCTCGGCGTCGGTGAAGGCGTTCTCGGCGACCACGGTGCCGTGGTGGGCGGCGACATAGACGAACTCGGGGTGCCCGGTCACGTCACCGGCCGCCCAGATCCGCGGGTTGGAGGACTGCAGCTGGTCGGTGACCACGATCTCGCCGACCTCGCCAGTCTTCACCTCGACCGCGTCGAGGTTGAGCCCGTCGGTCACCGGTCGGCGGCCGAGAGCGACCAGAACCTCGTCGGCGCGGAACTCCTGCGCGCCACCGGAGACGTCCGCGGTCACCACCACCTGGCCGGTGGCGGCGTCGCGGGTCACGCGGGTCGGGACCGCTCGGCGGACCACCCGGATGCCCTCATCGGCGAAGACCTCCTGCAGCGCCTTGGAGACCTCCGACTCCTCCTTCGACGCGAGCCGGGACCGAACCAGCAGGGTCACCGTCGACCCGAGCCGGGCGAACAGCTGCGCCTGCTCCAGGGCCACGTAGCCACCACCGAGCACCAGCAGCGAGTCGGGGACCTCGGTCAACTCCATCGCCGTAGTCGAGGTCAGGTACCCGGCCTCCTCCAACCCTTGGATCGGCGGGGCCCAGGGACGGGACCCGGTGGCCACCAGGTACTGCGCTGCCTCGATGGTCTCGACGCTGCCATCCGCCGCGGCGACCTCGAGCAGGGGCGAATCCGGAGTGCCGGCGAACGCGGCGTTGCCGCGGCGGACCTGCCAACCGTAGGAGTCGGCGACGTCGACGTACTTCTCACCCCGCAGGGCCTCGACGAGATCCTGCTTTCCGCCGATCAGGGCCGGCATGTCCACCGCGCCCGCGACGCTGGCGATGCCCGGGAACCGGGTCGGCGCGTCCGCGGCCACGTGCCGGGCCTCCGCGGCTGCGATCAGTGCCTTCGACGGCACGCAGCCGGTGTTCACACACGTGCCGCCGAACGTGCCACGCTCGACCATCACCACCGACTTGCCCAGAGAGGTCGCACGAATGGCCGCCGCGAACGCACCGCCGCCGGATCCGATGATCGCGAGGTCGTACCTGGTCTGCATCCCGATTCCTCCCAGAACTGTTGGGAAACGCTCCTGATGCAGCGATACTGGACCTTCCAGTAAAGGGGAAGGTCAAGCGAGACCTGCGACACGATGGAGGCCGGGATGCGGATCGGAGAACTCGCCGAGGCGGCAGGCACGACCACCAAGACTCTGCGGTTCTACGAAGAGCAAGGGCTGCTGCCCCCGGCCGAACGCACACCGGCCGGCTACCGCGACTACACCCCCGACGCGGTCAGCCGGATCGACTTCGTCCACCGCGGCCAAGCGGCCGGGCTCACCCTCGCCCAGATCAAGCAGATCCTCGACATCCGCGACCACGGCCAAGCTCCCTGCGGCCACGTACGTGACCTGCTGGACGCGCGCCTTGCCGACATCGACGCGCAGATCGCCGACCTCACAACACTTCGCGACAACGTGGCTGCGCTCCGCGACGATGCAGCCCTCCCAGAGCCCGAAACCTGTAGCCCCGATCAGGTCTGCAGATACCTATAGCCCTCGCCACTCGGCAGTGACCACCGAGACCAAGGGCGTGATTAGCCGGTGCCAGGTGGGTCCCAGTCAGGCCGTCATCGTGGTCCCAGATCGGGTTGACACAGCCACGGCACCGTCGTCGGTAAACGACAGTTGCGACGTCTGGCAAGCCCGTGATGGGGCCGAAGGAGGCCGCCTGATTCGCCCGGTGGGGTAGGGGAGTGAGTGTGTCACCGCCCCGTTTCGCTAGCCGACTGCT
>JBPPMV010000315.1:0-9054 GCA_051306235.1 Mycobacterium sp.
ACCGAATCGCTGAACGCGTCGGTGGCCGCTGGTGTGGTGCTCGCCGAGATCGCCCGTCAGCGCAGGGGCTAGCAAACCGGGTCACCGCTTTCTGCCACGCCGCATTCGGCTGCGGGTTATGGTCGGTGGACCATCACCGTGAAGCCCGAGGAAGTGGCGATGAGTACTGCCGCGCAGCGTGCCGCCCAGCTGGATCTCGTCGCCCGACTGAAATCGTCGTATCCCGAACTCCCGGATGCTCCGACTCCAGACCTGCTCGACCCCGCGCGCATCGCTGCGTACCTCAAACCGGTGCATGACGTGGGCGGCGAACCGGACGCCCCGATGAAGTACGAGAACAAGCAGTACGAGGGGTGGGAGGAACTCACCTACGTCATCTGCGAGGTCCTGGCGTGGCGTGGTATCTGGCTGTCGGAGGAGCGGCGCCGGATGGGCAATGTCGACGTCGGGCGCGCGGAATACCTCGGACTGCCCTACTACGGCCGCTGGCTGTTGTCGGTGGCGCGAATCCTGGTGGAGAAGCACCACATCGGTCTCACCGAACTCACCGAGCGGATGGCCGAGGTGAAATCGCGCTATGCCGGTGGACTGAACGGCCGCGCGATCGAGGCCCAACCCAGGTTCGAAGGTGACGGGTCCGCGGTCAAGCGCAACAGCCACCACATCCATGCCGTGGGCAAGGGCGACCCGCAGGTGTACGCGGGTAAGGCAGGCACCCCCGCATTCGCTGTCGGTGATCGTGTGGTGGTGCGCGACGAACTGCCGGTTCTGTTCTACACCCGCACACCGGAATACGTCCGCGGCGCGACCGGCGAGATCGCTGCCGTCGCCTACGAGAGCCCGGCCGCCGAGGACGAGACCTGGGACCTTCCCGATGCGCCGCCCGAATGGTTCTACGTGGTGCGTTTCACCATGGCCGAGCTGTGGCACGGCTACACCGGCACCGCGACGGACACCCTGCAGACCGAGATTCCGCAGCATTGGCTCAGATCCGCCAGTTGACCACTGCCAGAAGGGTTCAGCGATGACCGAACATAATCATGACCACGCCCACGCCCACGACCACGACCATGAGCGCACCGTCGCCCCGACGGTCGACGAGATCACCGATTTCGAGGTGCTCGAGGTCGCGCTACGCGAATTGTGCATCGAGAAGGGCATCTTCACCGCGGCCGAGCACCGGCAGTTCACCGAGTTCGCCGAACAGATCGGCCCGACGCCGGCCGCGCATCTGGTGGCGCGGGCTTGGCTGGACCCCGATTTCAAGGCACTCGCGCTCGCCGAACCGATGGCCGCCAGCAAGGAGGTCGGCGTCGACTGGCTCGAACCGACAGGCTTCGGCACCCCCAGCGATTTCACCGCATTCCAGATCCTGGAGGACACCCCGACGCTGCACAATGTGATCGTCTGCGCGCTGTGCTCGTGTTACCCGCGTCCGATCCTCGGCAACTCCCCGGAGTGGTACCGCACGCCGAATTACCGCAGGCGCCTTGTCCGTTGGCCCCGGCAGGTGCTCGCTGAGTTCGGCCTCTACCTGTCCGACGACGTCGACGTGCGGGTGCAGGACTCCAACCAGAAACACCGATTCATGGTCATGCCGATGCGTCCGTCGGGCACCGACGGCTGGACCGAGGACCAACTGGCCGAGATCGTGACCCGCGATTCGCTGATCGGTGTCGCGCTCCCGAAGGCGGGTGTGACGACCAATGTCATCACCGACACCCGACCGGCCGTGCACCCGGTGCCAGAGTGACGAGCAGGCAAGCCCCGATCGATCCGCTGCAGCGGATCGTCGAACGCGATCAGGTGTGGCCGAGGATGGCCGAGAAGTACGGCGTCGAGAACCCGGTACCGCCATGGAAGACCAGCTTGGACGGACTGTGCGACGCCCTCGACCAGGCATCGTGCGGTGCCGATGTACCCAGCTTCAAGGAGCGCCGCGACGAGGAGGACGCGCTGTCGGCGACCGTCTACGCCGGCCTGCCCTACCCGGAGAACCAGTTGATGGCGCTGGCCCACTCGCTGCTCGTCCGCGGTGTCATCACCGAGGCCGAACTCGAAGATCGCCTCGCCACCGTCCGCGCCCGACTGCAGTCCTGACTCAACCGGACCGGGTGACGGCCCACAGGCAGACCACCGCGGCCACCAGCGCGAGCGGCGTGGTGCACAGCCCGATACGGCTGAACTCGGTGAACCGCGCCCGCATCCCGTCCCGCTGGACGACACCGCGCCACAGCAGATTCGCCAGCGATCCCGGATAGGTCAGATTGGGCCCGATGTTCACCCCGATCAGCACCGCCAGCACCGCGGCCGGCCCCGACGCCGCCACCACCGGCAGCAGCACCAGCACCGCGGGCAGGTTGTTCACCACATTGGCCAGCACGGCGGCGATCCCGGCGATGGCCAGCAGGGCGAGCAACGATGTGCCGTCCGGGACTAGCCGATTCATCGCATCGCCCAGCCCGTGGGTGACCACCGCGTGCACCACGATGCCCAGGCTGAGCACGAACACCAGGAACGGAATATCCACCGCCGCAAGGATTCCGGACACTGTGCTGCGCCGCTGGGCGAGACTGCGAACCCCGAGCACCACCGCGCCGGCCAGCGCGGCCCACGCCGGGGACAGATCGTAGAACGAGGTCACCACGAATCCGATCAACGTGGCGCCCAGGACCGTCAGCACGAAGACCGGTATCTGGACCGGTTGTTCGGGGGCCTCGACCACCACCGGGGCGGGACGCAGCTCGGAGGAGAACACCAGTCGCAGCACCGCGTATTCGACGGCCAGCACCGCCAGCCAAGGCAGGGCCATGACCGCGGTGAAATGGGCGAAGGAGATGCCCGCGGCGGTGAAGGCCAGCAGGTTGGTCAGATTCGAGACCGGTAGCAGCAGCGAGGCGCTGTTGGCCAGATGCGCTGTGGCGTAGGCGTGCGGACGGGCCGGCACCGACATCGTCCGCGCCGTCGCCAGCACCACGGGGGTCAGCAGCAACACCGTGGCGTCCAGGCTGAGCACCGCTGTCGTCGCCGCCGCGAGCACGAATACGCTGCCCAGCAGCCGGCGTGGATCACCGGATGCCAGGCGCGCCATGGCCACTCCGGCGGCCTGGAAGAGTCCCTCGTCGTCACAGAGCCGGGCCAGCACCAGCACCGCGGCCAGAAAGCCGACCACCGGCAGCAGCTCACCGATCACCGTGCCTGCCTCGTCGGTGCTGACGATCCCGGTGGCGACGAGCAGGCCGGCTGCGGGGGCGGCGATGATCGCCTCGGGCAGACCGTGCGGCCGGACCATCGCGAACACCAGGATGACGGCCAACAGTGCGGCCGCCAGAGCGAGTACCAACTCAGCTCCAGGGATCGGTCGGCTGCCACAACGTCGGCAGGTGAAGCGTCACACCGTCGCCCGCGGCCAGTGCGCTCAGGGTCCGCATCGACACGTCGAGGTCGTCGCCGGCGTACGGTAGCGCGCGCAGCGGCCGGTCCAGCGGCCGGAAGAAATCGTCCCAGTGGATCAGCACCACCTTTCGTGCGCCGACCGTTCGGACCGTCTCGGTCCAGTAGTCGACCAGATAGCGCTCGGGCTGCAGACCGAGCTGCCCGATACCCAGGTAGACCACCTCGGCCCGGTGGTCGGCCAGCGCGCCCGGGATGAAGCCCGCGCTGCCCACCACCAGCATCCGGCGACCGCTCGGACGGTGTGCGATGAGCGTCGACCAGGATTCACCGCACCGGTAGGCCGAGGCGCGCACCGGCGGGTCGACCGGCGCGCTGATCACGCCGGGGTACCGGTCCGGCGGACAGTGGTCGCCGACGATCAAGGTGACCTGGAAGTTGCCGAGGCGTATCGATTCTCCCGGGGTGGCGACCACGACCCGGTCCGCGGGTAACCGGTGACCGATGTGTGCCGCGGAGCCGCCCCCGACCAGTCGCGCGCCGGTCCGCTGCGCCACCACCGCCGAGTCCATGGCGTGGTCGAAATGGGTGTGTACCGGCAGCACTGCGTCCAGCCTGCGCACCCCGAGACGGCCGAGGCACCCGTCGATGCGGGGCAGTGACGGCGCGATCCGGCCCAGGCCGACCTGCAGCAGCGACGGGCGACTGAAGAAACCGTCGGTCAACACGGCCGAGTCACCGTCGTCGATCAGCAGGGTGGTGACACCGGCCCAGGTCACCGTGGGCGCCGCGGCCGCAGATGCCGGGGGCAGGTCGAAGTACCGGGCGTACTCGGCGATATCGGGCCGGCCGGCTTTCAGGCGCATGCCCGAAAGACTATTGCCCGAAGCTTAGGACCCGTTGTGCTGCCGGGCACCGTAGCGGCGGCGGAACTTCTCCACCTGTCCCGCTGTGTCGAGATGCCGGTTGGTCCCGGTCCAGAACGGGTGCGAGTCCGAGGTCACGTCGACCACGACCAACGGATAGGTCATGCCCTGGTATTCGGTGGTGCGCTCGCTGGTGATCGTCGACCGGATCAGGAACTGCTTGCCGGTGCCGGCGTCCTGGAACACCACGGGGTGGTAGTCGGGGTGGATATCGGGTTTCATTCTTCTCCGTTCAGCACGATGTGTTCGTCGGTCAGCTCATGTGCGAGCTCGGTGCACGGATCCTCATGCCACTCTCCGAACGGGTCCGGGTAGCCGGCCCAGTCCTGGGGGCGGTCCAGCTCGGTGTCGGTGAGGAGTGCCGCGCTCAGCGCGGCGGTGATGCTCTCGGGGTTCGCCCCGCACACCAGGACCGTCAGCGCGATGTGCCGGTCGCCGAACCGCTCATCCCAGTGCGAGGCGGCCATGGCCGTGCGTTCGGGGTCGACATAGGCGCGGTCACGCTCGGACATGCCTGCCAGCCACCGTCCGGTGTCGCCGACGCCGAGGCCGCCACCGGCCGATTCGATCCACACCACGGTGTCGGATTGGCTGGCCAGCCAGGCCCGTCCGCGCACCCGAACCACCCCGTCGAGCAGATCGTCGATGGCCGCGTGCAGGCGTTCGGGGTGAAAAGGCCTGCGTGCGTTGAACTCCAGCAGTTCCACCTCGCCGTCGGCCTGCAGTGGCGGCTGCCCGGCCAGCAGCGAATCGTGCGGATCATCGGAGCGGCCGCGGCGGGCCTGCGCATCCAGATGCTTGAGAGCCGTGGTGAAGTGTTGGAGGCCCACCGTGATCCTCGCCCGGGGTGCCAGCCTGCGCAGCACGGCCAGCGTGGCCCGGTCGGGTTCGGTCAGCACCAGCACATCGGCGAACGCCGCCTGCCCGACCACCACCTGCGCGACGGTCCGGGACGCGTCGAGTTCGTCATCGCCGACCGCCTGACTCAGCCAGACCCCGGTGTCGACACAGGTCACGACGGCCGCGATCTCGACATCTCTGCCGGCCGGGCCATCGATAAAACCGGGTCCCAACTGCACCGGCACATCGTTGATGGCAGCGCAGATCGGTTCGGGGTCAACCCAATCCATCAGCTGCACCACGATGCGATGAACATCGCTGCGCCGGTGCAGCTGCCGCAGCAGGATCAGCAGATCGTCGCGCACGGTGCAGGTGACGCACCCGCCCTTGAGCTCCAACGGCGACACGGTGACCACCGTCTTGGTATCCCGCATCCCGCTCACCTGGCGGATCACGATGTGTCCTTCGACGGCATACCCGATCACCACGGTTCCGGGAGTGCGGATCAATAGGTCGACGACGTCGGTTTTCGCGCCTTGTCCGGCTACCAGTAGTACTGGCGTCCGCATCTCATCACACCCTTATCGATAACGATTGTCATTAAGCTCGTTTGTACGTTACCTTGTGGCGGACAAGTTGTCGAAAATCGTTTTCATTAACGATCGAGCATGTATGAGGAGCCGTCGATGTCTGCGCACTGCCAGGTCACCGGGCGCGCACCGGGTTTCGGTAACCGGGTGTCGCATTCGAACCGGCGTACCCGTCGCCGCTGGAATCCGAATATCCAGATCAAGACGTACTACCTGCCCTCGGAAGGCCGGCGCGTCCGGCTGCGGGTCAGCACCAAGGGGATGAAGGTCATCGACCGCGACGGGATCGAGGCCGTCGTCGGCCGGTTGCGCCGGGAAGGGCAGAAGATCTGATGGCCGGGAGCACTGATGGCGAAGAGTAATGACATCCGGCCGATCGTGAAGCTGAAAAGCACTGCAGGCACCGGATATACCTACGTCACCCGCAAGAACCGGCGCAACGATCCGGACCGCCTGGTGCTCAAGAAGTATGACCCGGTGCTGCGCAGGCACGTCGATTTCAAGGAAGAACGCTGATGGCCAAAAAATCCAAGATCGTCGCCAATGAGCGTCGCCGGGAGACCGTGGCACGCTACGCCGAACGGCGCGCGGTGCTCAAAGAGCTGATCCGCAAACCGGATACCGATGCGGCGCAACGCGTTGCCGCCCAGGCCGAGCTGCAGCGGATGCCACGCGATGCCAGCCCGGTGCGGGTCCGCAACCGCGATGCGGTCGACGGCCGGCCGCGTGGGCACCTGCGCAAGTTCGGCCTGTCCCGGGTGCGGACGCGCGAGTTGGCGCACCGTGGCGAACTGCCCGGCATCCGGAAAGCGAGCTGGTGATGGCACCCCGCGCCCCGAAGAAGCGCAGGCCCGCGCCGGAGGATATCCGGCGCCCGAAGGTCAACAAGCTCAAGGTGCTCGGTGTCAGCGAGGTCAACTACAAGGACGTCTCGTTGCTGCGAACGTTCATCTCCGAGCGCGGAAAGATCCGCTCGCGTCGCGTCACCGGACTCACCCCGCAACAGCAACGTCAGGTCGCGGTGGCGATCAAGAACGCCCGGGAGATGGCGCTGCTGCCGTAGGCATTGTGGCCCAACCGTTTTCCGCGACGAACTCGGACAATGGCCGGCCGTGGGTCCAGTCGTCGACCTCCAGGGCCGGCCGGTCCGGGAATTCGGGGACCGGACCCAGGCACAGGATGGCCACCGGTTCGGCGCCGTCGGGCATGTCGAGGAGCTCGGCGAGGCGGGCCGGTTCGAAGATCGACACCCAGCCCATGCCGAGGCCCTCCGCGCGCGCCGCCAGCCACATGTTCTGGATCGCACACGATACCGACGCCAGGTCCATCTGCGGCATCGTCCGGCGCCCGAAGACATGGCGCTGCCGATCGTCGCGCAGTGCTACCACCAGCAGCTCGGCGCATTCCAGGATGCCTTCGACCTTGAGCTCGAGGAACTCCTCGGCGCGGGTGCCAAGGGCTTCGGCGGTGCGCTTGCGTTCCTCGTCGACCAGATCGTGCATCTCCTGGCGCAGGCCCGGGTCGGTGATCCGGATGAAGCGCCACGGTTGCATCAGGCCGACACTCGGTGCGGCGTGCGCGGCTTGCAGCAGTCGGATCAGGACGTCCTCGTCGACCGCGGTACCCGGTGCGAAGCGCCGCATATCGCGGCGCTCGGCGATGGTCCGGTAGACGGCCCGGCGCTCGGCGGCGCTGAACGCGTGGTCGGTCACCCCCGCAGCTTAGATACCCCGGGCGGCCCTGGTGCTGCGCAGCCCCGCCGCGGCCGCACCGAGGCAGGCCAACGCGACCGCGCCGGCGAACCATGGGAACACCGCGGCCAGATCCCATCGGGTGGCCGCCCACCCGGCGACCAGCGTCGGGATGGCCATCGCGGTGTAGGCCAACAGGTAGAACGCCGACATGGTCTCCCCGCGGCGCGTTGCGGGCACCACATCGGAGAGGTGCCGCAGCGAACCGCCGAACCCGAGCCCGAAGGTCGCGCCCAGCAGTACCGCGGCCACGAACACCAGCTGCCAACGATGGGTCAGCAGCACCGGGATGGTCAGCAGCAGCGAGGCGGCCATACCGATATCGCCGATGATGGCCGAGTATCTGGCGGGCAGCCGGGTGGCGGCCAGCTGGGCCAGCGCGGCGGCGAATGCGGTGGTGCCGACTACCGCGCCCCCGAAGACCAGGTTGTCGATATGGGTCTGCTGCGCGGCGAGCGAGGGGTAGAGCGACAGGAGCACGCCGAGCACCGACCAGGACGCCATGGCGCCCAGCGCCGAGAACCAGAAGTCTGCGCGGATCTCCGCCGGCACAGCCGGTCTCGCGATCCGGATGGGGCCCTGCGCACGTTTGGTGTGCGGTTCGTTCAGGGCCAGCAGGCCGACACCGATCAGCAGGCAGATCACCGCGACGACGGCATAGGGCGTACGCAGCGGATGGGGCGCGTACTGGGCCAGCAGCGCCGACCCGATGATGGCGACCGTCATACCGATGTTGAAGCTGACACCGCTGAGCTGGCCGGTGCGCACACCGCGGTCCGGGCGCAGATCGAGCAGCGCGGCCGCCCCGGCGACCACGATGGACCCGACCGCCGCGCCGTGGATGGTCCGGGCCAGCAGCAGCATCGCCATGCTGTCAGCGATCAGGAACACGCCGAGACCGACCAGCAGCGCCACCAGCGCCCCGATCAGAACCGGCTTGCGGCCCACGACATCGGAGATCCGGCCCGATACCAGCACCGCGGCCAGGGCGGCCAGCGCGTACACCGCGAAGACGATGGTGGTGGCCAACGGGGAGAGGTGCCAGTTCGCCTCGTAGATGCCGTACAGCGGGGCGGGCAGCCCGGACACGCCGAGCGCAACACCGCTGAGCACCAGCACCAGCGGGTAGGCCCACCGCTGGGTCGGCTCGGTCGCAGGATCGAACGCCACCATCGCAGTGTGCTCCCGGTCGAGTAAGTTTGACGGTTATCGAACTTGATCGAATGTACGCTCGGTTCGACGAACATCAAACCTGGCGTGGTGAAGGACACTGATGACCGCTTACCCGACACACGCGGTGGCAACCGTGCAGCAGGTGCTGGGCGCCATCCATGACCCCGTGCGCCTCGAGGTCGTCCGCCGGCTCTACAACGCGGCAACGCCATTGCAATGCGGTGCGCTCTACGACGGCATCAACAAATCCACCGCGACCCACCATTTCAAGATCCTGCGCGAGGCGGGCGTCACCGAGCGTCTGGTCATCGACGGACTGACGTATCAGAAATTGCGCGTCGACGAGGTCGAGTCGGCGCTGCCCGGGCTGCTCGCCAGTGT
>JBPPMV010000316.1:0-4647 GCA_051306235.1 Mycobacterium sp.
CTCGGGGCGACGTTCATCGGCCCCACCCAGGACGCCGTCATCGCACTGGCCGCCGAACTGGGTTGTGGCACCGTGCCGACCTACAGCCGCGGCAAGAACCTCATCCGCTGGCACGGCAAGGTGCGCTCCTACCGCAGCACGATCCCGAAACTGTCGTTGATCGAGTTGCTCGACGTGTCCCGCATGCAGTGGCGTTTCGAACGGCTGAGCCGGCTGATCCCGGTGACCGATCCCTGGGCGGCGCCGGCCGCGCAGCGTCTGGACCAGAAGAGTCTGGAGGGCTGGCTGCGGGCGGTGCACGCGAGCGCATCGACGCGCAACCTGATGGCGATCATGGCGCGAGTGACCTGGGGGTGCGAACCCGCCGATGTGTCCATGCTGCACGCGGTGCGCTACGTCAAGGCCGCCGGCGGGCTGGGACGGATGCTCGACGTCAAGGGCGGGGCGCAGCAGGACCGGTTCCCCGCGGGCACCCAGCCCATCGCCGAGCGCATGGCCGACGATCTCGGTGACCGGGTCAGCACCGCGGATCCGGTACGGCGCATCACCCGCGACGGCTCGGGGTACCTCGTGGAATCCGAGCGGGGACAACGCTCGGCGGCTGCGGTGGTGCTGGCCATCGCACCGGCGCACCGCGCGGCCATCACGTTCGAGCCGGCGCTGCCCGAGGGCTACGACAACCTGGTGTCGCATTGGCCGCAGGGCAGTCTCAGCAAGGCCTACGCCGCCTACGAGAAACCGTTCTGGCGGGCCGACGGGTTCTCGGGTGAGGCTTTGTCCGATGAAGGCCCGGTCTTCATCACCTTCGACGTCAGCCCCGGCGACGACGGCCCCGGCGTGCTGCTGGGGTTCGCCGGCGCCCGTAATTTCGACGCGCTGGCCCCTGAGGTGCGTCGCGAACGTGCGGTGGGCTGCTTCACCACCCTCTTCGGCGACAAGGCTGCGCACCCCATCGACTACGTGGATCACTGCTGGGGCACCGAGCCTTTCGCCCCCGGCGGCCCCACCGCTGCGGTTCCGCCGGGCGCGTGGGTCGAGCACGGCAGGCATCTGCGCGAGCCGGTGGACGGGATCTTCTGGGCGGGTACCGAAACCGCCGATGAATGGACCGGTTTCCTGGAGGGCGCGGTGCGTTCCGGGCACCGCGCGGCGGCCGAGGTGGCCGCCCACCTCAGGAGCTGAGCCGCTGCTGCGCAACCGATTCGGCGAGCCACCGCAGCTTGCGGTTCACCTCGTCGGGGTATTCGAGAATGGCGCAGTGCCCGCCGGACAGCTCGACGAACTCGGTCAGGTTGGGCGCGTGCTCGGCGATGTGGCGGGAGGCGTTGATGGGCAGCAGCCGATCCTTGCGGCTGCCGATCACCAATGTCGGCACCGTCAGGTTCCGTAGCGAAATATGTTGTGCACCAAGGCCGTCGACCAGGACCCGGGCCCACCCGCCGCGGCCCGCCGGCGGAGTGGTAGCGAACAACCGGTACACCAGGTCGGCGACCGACGGGTCGGCATCGCGCCCGACCGCCAGATGTGCCACGAACCGCTTGTTCGCCCGGTCGGCGAGTTTGGGCACCGGGGTCGCACCGAACGTCTTCAGCAGGGTCCCGGCGCCGCGGATGCGGGTGGCAGCCAGGACCGGTGGCACCTTGGCCAGCTGCACATCGCGCAGCAGATCGCCGGTGGTGGTGTTGATCAGGGCGACGGCATCGGCGCACTGCGCGACGCGATGCGGGTAGCGCTGCGACCACGCGCTGATGGCGATGCCACCCATCGAGTGCCCGGCGATCACCGCCCGCTGCCCGGGCGCCAGCGTCGCGTCGAGCACCGCGTCCAGGTCGGCGGCCAGATGGTTGAGGCTGTAGGCATTGCGGTTCCGCGGCGCCTCGCTCAGACCGTGCCCGCGGTGGTCATAGGCGATCACCTTGTAGTCGCGGGCCAGATCGGCGATCTGATGGGCCCAGACCTCGATGGCGCAGGTGATGCCGTGCGCCAGCACGATGGGATAGCCGCCGTCGGGGCCGAACACCCGGGTGTGCAGCCGGGTCCCGTCGAAGGACCGCACGTGCACGGTGTTGGCTGGGGGTAGCGCTGGCAGCGTCATCGTTGCTCCCGTCAGTCGGCGTCGTTGCCGTGAGGTGGTTCGTTGCCCGAAGGTGGATCTTAACGCCCGGTGACCAGCACCGGTTTGATCACCTGGCCGGACTTGGCGGCCGCCCAGGCGTGATCGAAGTCGTCGAACGCGAAGGTGCGTACCAGCTTGTCAAGCGGCAGTTGCCCGCTTTGGTACCACTGCGCGAGCTTCGGGATGAAGGCGTGCGGGTCGCTGTCGCCCTCGACCACGCCGCGCACGGTCAGTCCCTTTGCCATGATGAGGGTCACCGGTAGCTCGGCGGTCATCGCCCCGAGTCCGAGCAGGGCCAGCGTGCCGCGTGCGGCCAGCACGCTCACCGCCGCGGCGATGACGTCCGGGCGTGCGGTGGTGTCCACGGCACCGGCGACTCCTCCGGTCAGGCTGAGGATCTCGGCTGCGACGTCACCCGCGGCCGGGTCGATGGTGTGGGTGGCACCCAGCTCGGTGGCCAGTGCGCGGCGCTCGGCGATCGGGTCGACGGCGATGATCGTGTCGGCGGCGGCGATCCGGGCCCCCATGACCGCGGACAGTCCCACCGCCCCCGCGCCGAACACCGCGACGCTGGGCACCGGTCCGAGCACGTTGAGCACGGCACCGACACCGGTCTGCACGCTGCAGCCCAGCGGGGCGGCCAGCGCCGGATCGAAGCCTTCGGGCAGCGGCACCGCGTTGCGGCTGCCCGCGATGGCGTGGGTGGCGAAGCTGGACTGCCCGAAGAAGCTTCCGGTGATCGGGGCACCGTCCAGGCGTAGGGCACTGGTCTCGTCGCGGCGCCCGCCGCGCATGTTGAGGTTGGTGGACTGGTCGCAGTAGGCGGGCCGGTCGGCGGCGCAGTAGCTGCAGGATCCGCAGCTGGCGAAGGTCAGGACGACCGGCTCCCCGACCCGGCGGGTTGCCTGCGGGCCGACGGCGACGACGGTGCCCGCACCCTCGTGCCCGAACACCATCGGGGTCTTGCTGAAGATGGATGCCATCGTGATGTCGGTGTGGCAGATACCGACCGCATCGATGCGCACCAGCACCTCGTCGCCGACCGGGTCGCGCAGTTCGACGTCGGTGAGCTGCGGGTCCTGCCCGGCCTCGCGGAGTACAGCGGCACGTGCCTTGATCACTTGACGCATGTTAAATGGTCAGTCATGCGAGCCATTCAGATACCCCGGTTGGACGGTCCCGACGCCGCGGAGCTGGTGATCATCGACGAACCCACCGCTGACGGTGTGGTCATCGATGTGCACGCGGCCGGGGTGGCCTTCCCCGATGCTCTGCAGACCCGCGGGCTCTACCAGTACAAGGCGCCGCTGCCGTATGTGCCGGGCGCCGAGATCGCCGGTGTGGTGCGCAGCGCCCCGGACGCTGCCGGGCTGTCCGCCGGAGACCGGGTGGCCGGGCTGACGATGCTTACCGGCGGGATGGCCGAGGTGGTCACGCTGCCGCCGGATCGGGTGTTCGCGCTGCCGGACAACGTGTCGTTCGAAGCCGGTGCCGGGGTGTTGTTCAACGATCTGACGGTGCACTGCGCGCTGCGCACCCGCGGCAGGCTGGCCGACGGTGAGACGGTGCTGGTGCACGGCGCGGCGGGCGGTATCGGCACCTCGACGCTGCGGCTGGCCGCGGCGTTCGGCGCAAGCCGCACCATCGCGGTGGTGAGCACCAAGGACAAGGGCGAGATCGCCCGCGCGGCAGGGGCATCCGATGTGGTGCTGGCCGACGGGTTCCGGGACGCGGTCAAGGAGCTCACCGGCGGGCGGGGTGTGGACATCGTGCTCGACCCGGTGGGCGGTGACCGCTTCACCGATTCTTTGCGCTGCCTGGCTCCGGCCGGCCGACTGCTGGTGGTCGGCTTCACCGGCGGCGAGATCCCGACGGTCAAGGTGAACCGGTTGCTGCTCAACAATGTCGATGTGATCGGTGTCGGGTGGGGCGCCTGGTCGGGAACGCATCCGGGTTACCTCGCCGAGCAATGGGCCGAGCTGGCACCGCTGCTGGCCTCCGGCGCGGTCAGCGCCCCCGAGCCCATCGTCTATCCGCTGGAGTGCGCCGGTGAGGCGATCGCGTCGCTGGAGAATCGGACCGCCAAGGGCAAGGTCGTCCTCAAAGTCCGCTAGTGCCGGTGATTTGTGCACAATCAGCAGCGCTCACCGCCGGTAGATGTGCGCAAATCACTCCGGGACGGGCAGGATGAGCCGGGAGCCCGGCCCGATCTCGTGGGCGGATCGCAGCAACCGCGATGCCGTCCACACCGGCTCCCCGGTTCCGGGGTTGCGGGCGAACCGCGGGTAGCAGCCGCCTGCGATCGACACCCGGATCCTGGACCCGGCCCGGAACCGGTGAGCGATCGGGTCGAGGTCCAGCGTCAGGAGCGCGCCGTCTCCGGGCACCCGGCTGATATAACCGTCGCTGACGTTGCGGGAACCCTGGGCGTCCACCTCGCTGATCCGCACCCACACATCGGCCCAGCCGGTATCGGCGCTGTGCGCCAACTCGATTCGCGGTACGCCGATCACCTCGAGCGCCTCGTCGAG
>JBPPMV010000317.1:0-3983 GCA_051306235.1 Mycobacterium sp.
TCTGGCCCTCGTGCAGACGCACCAGGTACTCGATGGTCGCGACGACATCTTCTTCGGTGAGCGTCGAGTTGGTGATCGGCTGACCGGCGTTCAGGCCCAGCTTCTTGTTGACCTTGTAACGGCCGACGCGAGCCAGGTCGTAGCGCTTCTCCTTGAAGAACAGGTTCTCCAGCAGGGTCTGCGCGGACTCCTTGGTGGGCGGCTCGCCCGGGCGCAGCTTCCGGTAGATGTCCAGCAGCGCCTCATCGGAGCCTGCGGTGTTGTCCTTCTCCAGCGTGCCCATCATGATCTCGGAGAAGCCGAAGCGCTCCACGATCTGCTCGCTGGTCCAACCGAGGGCCTTCAGCAGCACGGTGACCGGCTGGCGGCGCTTACGGTCGATGCGCACACCAACGGTGTCGCGCTTGTCGACGTCGAACTCCAGCCACGCACCGCGGCCCGGAATGACCTTCACGCTGTGCAGGTCCTTCTCGGTGGCCTTGTCGATCGACGAGTCGAAGTACACGCCCGGCGAACGCACCAGCTGCGACACCACGACACGCTCGGTGCCGTTGATGATGAAGGTGCCCTTTTCGGTCATCATCGGGAAATCACCCATGAAGACCGTCTGGCTCTTGATCTCGCCGGTGTTGTTGTTGATGAACTCGGCCGTGACGAACAGCGGAGCTGCGTACGTCATGTCCTTGTCTTTGCACTCGTCCACCGGCGCCTTGACTTCGTCAAAGCGCGGGTCCGAGAAGCTCAACGACATCGAACCGGAGAAGTCCTCAATCGGGGACAGTTCGGCTAGTACCTCTTCCAGGCCGCCGACCGGGTTCACATCACCGCGATCGACCGCCTTGGTACGCCACCGATCCGAGCCGACCAACCACTCGAAAGAGTCGGTCTGAACGTCAAGTAACCCCGGAACCTCAAGAGGCTCGCGGAGCTTGGCGAAGGAAATTCGATTCGGGGCTCCCGGAACGGAGCTATTAGTGGAATCTGACTTGCTCTGGCTCGAGACTGCCAAGATGCACCCTTCCAGCTATATCTGCATCGGTTTGGCTGGCCATTTCAAGCCCGGAGTCCTCCGGATACATGGCACGCGTCTAGATCACTGAGCAGGGCTCAGGCTAGGTCACGATGTCAGGTGCAAATGAAGGGTGGGCAGGATGCAGCCAGCGCAACGTCCGATACTAGCCCAAGACGGCGCAATCTTCAACCACCGCGTGCAGCGTCAGGAAGAGCGCTGGCTGGCGTCCTACCCCGTACATGCATGCTGCCAAACAGACTGGCCCGTTTGCCGCCGTCCGTCAAGAGATAGAGCCGTGTCGGCTGTGGAGTTTTTGCCCTGGAGCAGCGTTCCGGCGGTGTTGGGGGTCACCGCCGGGTCCGCAGCACAGTTTCCGTTGAACTGAGCGAGGAGTTCCGTCGACCCGATCATCGCCCTGAGGATGCGGTCGAAGAAGTTCAGCTGCGGCGCCGGCCCCGGGATGACGTACGCCTGAGCCTGCCCGGCCGGGGTGGCGATGGTGATCGTCTCGCCCCGCTCGCCGTAGTACGCGTCGGTGTGGGTACCGGCAAACCAATCAGAGATCCAGGCCTGCGTCAGCTCCTGGACGGCATCGACATTGCGGGTCTCGGAAAAACCGCCGACGAGTCCACCGATGAATTCGACCAGTCCGTTGGAAGTGCGCCACGCGTCGTTGTGGGTGCCGCCGACCAACTGCACGCCGACGAAACCCGGTCGGAGCTGGGCCAGCACCGGGTTGAGGTCCCCATAGGTGTTCAGCACCGCCGGGGATCCGGCAATGAGGTGCACGGGGATGTCGAGCGGGACCCGTGCGATCCCGCGTTCGACCGCACCGCCCACCGAGGAGGTATCGAGCAACAGCACGCCGGCCAGGTTGTAGACCTCGTCGGCGGGAGCGCGGACCGCGTAATAGCCGGCCGCACCCGCCGCCAGCTGGCCACCGCCGGAGTGCCCGGCGATGACGAACCGCTGCGGTAGCGGTGCGTCCCAGCCCGCCGCCAGCGCACTGGCGGCGAGAGCCGCGCGGTCGCCGATGAACAGGTCGGCGACCGCCGCGTGCATCTGGTCGGCGCCCAATGCGCACCCGTCGCAGGCGAAGAAGTTCGATGTGATCGACGGGGCCACGACGATGGCGTTGTTGCGCACCGCCAGATCGGCGGCGGTGACGTTGTACAGCCCGGCGCGGGCGAAGGATCCGTGCTGCAGGTAGATGATCTTGTCGGGCTCGGTCTCGGTCGGGAAGTACCAGTCGGCGTCGACGGTGTAGCCGTTGCCGCAGTCGAGCTCGAGAGGTGTGCGGGCCAGCCGCACCGCGCGGCCCGGCGGCACCGCCGGCGGACCTTCGAGGAACTTGACGACCCTGTCGAAAAGGTTGAAGAAGGCCGTGCCGATGATGTTGATCAGGTTCGGGCGGGCCGTGGCGGCGGCTGCGATGGGTGCCGGCTGTGCGGCTGCGGTCGCGGCCTCGGGTGCCTCGGCGACGGTGACCCGCGATGTCGCGGCGGCCACCTGAGCGACGGACGTGCGCGACACGCGGCGCTCGATCGGTCGCGGGGACGCTGCGGCCCGCTCCGGCATGGTGGCCTTCTCGACGGCCTCGTCCTGCTCGGGCGCGTGTTCGGTCAGGCTGCCGGCGGTGGGTTCGTGATTACGCACCCGGTCCACTGTCCGCACGCTGGGTTTCTTCCGTACCGGCGGCTCCGCGTCGGGTTCGACAACCTCGTCCGGCTCCTCCTTCGACGACGGCCTCTCGTCGTCGAGTTCCGTCGCTTCCGGGGTCTCTGGGTCCGGGGTCTGCGCGTCCGGGCCCTTCGGGTTCCGTGGTTCGGCAGCACTCGGCTTGCCGGTATCGGAGCCGGTCTCGGTGTCGGCGTACGCAACGCCGGCCGAGCTCATGAATGCCGCGGGCGCGATCATCACCCCGAATGCCAGTGCTCCAGCGCCGATGCACCGTGAAATCGATATCCCCATGCCGACCTCCCCCGGGGCCAGATGCTAGCTGCGACTACGCGATACAGGGGTGAGTTCGGCATTTTCAGTTCGGTCTCGGCGTTACGGAGCATCCAGATCGTGTAACTCGTGCGGTGACGCAATGTGACCCTGACAGCCTCGCCATCGATATATCTGCGTGGCGGCGCTGTCAGGGTGACATTGCGATCGCTCACTGCTCCATGGACAACGAAAAGACCGTCCGGGCCGAGGCCCGGACGGTCTTTTCTGCGTGCTGGACGTTCTACTGGTTGCTGACGGGGATCGACGTCGTCGGGGTGTCGTCCGCGTGATGCGGGCGGGTGACGTGGCCGGGCTCATGCGAGGCGTACTGGTGCGTGCCTTCGAGGTCGTCGCGGATGGCCTCCTGCGCGGCCGGGGGCAGGGTGTGCAGGATCTCGCGCACCCGGGCCTGGCGGCGTCCGACGGCCTTGCGCTCGGGCATACCCGGGGTCGCCTGCAGCTGCGGCGGCACACCCTCGATCTCCTCGACACCACCGTCATGCTGACCGGCCTCCATCATGGCCTGCTCAGCGGCCGCGGTGGCCTCGTCCTTCTCCTCCGACATACCGATCGGACCGATACGCCGACCATTGAGGAACTGCTTGACCACCGGGTCCTCCGAGGTCAACAGCACCTCGCGGGGGCCGAACATGATCAGCTTCTTGCGGAACAGCATGCCGATGTTGTCCGGCACCGTCCGGGCGATGTTGATGTTGTGCGTCACGATCAGCACCGTTGCGTCGATCTGGGCGTTGATATCGATGAGCAACTGCGACAGGTAGGCGGTACGGACCGGATCCAGACCCGAGTCCGGCTCGTCACACAGGATGATCTTCGGGTCGAGCACCAGGGCGCGGGCCAGGCCGGCACGCTTGCGCATACCGCCGGAGATCTCACCGGGGAACTTGTGCCCGTCATTGGGCATACCGACGAGCTCAAGCTTTTCCATCACCACATTGCGGATCTCGGACTCGGACTT
>JBPPMV010000318.1:0-2012 GCA_051306235.1 Mycobacterium sp.
GCACCGGCACCGACATGCAAAGACCGGCCCGTACTGCGAACTTCCACCGACCCGGTGCGGGGTTGATCGCCAGGGATCGCCGGATCGCGGGAAGCACACGGGAGACGATATAGGTCCGCCATCGACGGCCGTCGTGAGTCACACTGGGGATATGCCCGAACTGCCCGAGGTCGAGGCTCTCGCCGATCACCTGCGCCGGCATGCCGCCGGCCGAACCGTCACGCGGGTCGACATCTCCGCGCTGTCGGTGCTCAAAACCTTCGACCCACCCATCACAGCCCTGTACGGCCACGAGGTGACCGGCGCCGCCCGCTGGGGGAAGTATCTCGGTGTGCAGGTTGGCGAGATCTTCCTGATCACCCACCTTTCTCGGGCGGGCTGGCTGCGCTGGTCGGACAAGCTGGCGCCGACACCGCTCAAACCGGGCAAGGGGCCGATCGCCCTGCGGGTGCACCTGTCCTCGGGTGACGGTGAACCGGGGGTCGGCTTCGACCTCACCGAGGCCGGGACGCAGAAGCGGCTGGCGGTGTGGATCGTGCGGGATCCGATGGACGTGCCGCAGATCGCCGGCCTCGGTCCTGATGCGCTGTCGCTGGGCCCCGACGATTTCAGCGCGGTGCTGGCCGGGCACAGCGGGCGCATCAAGAACGTGATCACCGATCAGAAGGTGATCGCCGGTATCGGTAACGCCTACAGCGACGAGATCCTGCACGTGGCCAAGCTGTCCCCGTTCGCGACGGCGAACAAGCTCTCCGATGCGCAGCGGGCCGATCTGCACGACGCGATGATCTCGGTGCTCACCGATGCGGTGACGCGATCGGTGGGCCAGGGCGCCGCAACGCTCAAGGGGGAGAAGCGCTCCGGCCTGCGGGTGCACGCCCGCACCGGCCTGCCGTGCCCGATCTGTGGTGACACCGTTGCCGAGGTGTCCTTCGTCGACAAGTCGTTCCAGTACTGCCCGACCTGTCAGACCGGCGGCAAGGTACTGGCCGACCGCAGGATGTCGAAGCTACTCAAGTAGTTTGCTGCTGTGACCCAACCGCAGTCGGTGACCGGCACCGCCGCGACGATGACGATCCTGGCGACAGGTTTGGGCGCGAGCATCACCGCCGCCGATCCGGTGATCCTGTCGGCGAACATCTCGGCCGTGCGCGACGGGCTGCAGCTGTCGGCGGGCACCTCGAGCTTCGTCGCGAGTATGGCCACCCTGTCGCTGGCCGCCGGGGTCCTCGGGGCCGGCGCACTCGGCGACAAGTACGGCATGAAGCGGATGTACACCCTCGGGCTGCTGGGCACGTTGGTCTTCGGTGTGCTCGCCGCACTGGCCCCGAATGCTGCGGTGCTGATCATCGCCCGCGCCGGGGTCGGGTTGGCCTTCGCGTTGCAACTCGGGCTGGCGCTCGCCATCGTCAACGTCGTCTTCCCGCCGGAGCGCCGCGCCACCGCCATCTCACTGCACCTGGGCGCCGGGTTCGCGGTCGCGGTGCCGATGCCCGCCATCGGCACCCTGCTCGCCGAGCATTTCGGCTGGCGGACAATCTTTCTCGTGGCGCCGGTGCTGGCGCTGATCGCGCTGGCCATGACGCGCAAGTACATACCGGAGACACCGCGCGCCGAGCGGAAACTCGATGTGGTCGGTCTGTTGCTGATCGCCGTCGCACTGCTGGCCATCGTCTTCGGGCTGTCCCGCCTGCAGAGCGGTCTGACCGTCGGGGTGATCGGGGTGCTGGCGCTGGGAGTGGTCGCAGGCATCGGTTTCGTGATCGTCGAGCGACGTACCCCGAGCCCGGCCCTGGACCTGCGCATCTTCTCCTCCGGACCGTTCAACGCCGCCGTCGTCGCCGGGGTGGCGTTCAACTTCCTCAGCGGCGGGGTCACGGTCCTGCTGGCCTTCTACCTCGTCGCCATCCGCGGTGAATCACCCACTGCGCTGGGGCTTCTCATGGCCCCCGCGGCGCTGCTGTCGGCCATCGCGGCGGCGCTGGCGGGCCGGGCCGCGGTACGGCTGGGGC
>JBPPMV010000319.1:0-9808 GCA_051306235.1 Mycobacterium sp.
GCTACGCCGCGGGGTGTTCACCAGCGTCGCCGACCTCACCGCCGCGATCACCACCTGGGCCCAGCACTGGAACGCCAACCCCACACCATTCATCTGGAAAGCCACAGCCGAAGACATCATCACCAAAGTCCCACGAGGACGAGAAACCCTCAACCGAATCAATTCACAGACGGACCACTAGTGCGAGCATCGCAGCCGGTCCGGGGAGCCTGATGTCCGACCACCCGACCTTCGGGGTGGAAGAAGAATTTCTGCTCGTCGATCCGACGACGGGTGAACCCGCCCCGGTCAACCGGAGAGTCGCCGAACTGGCCGAGGCCAACGGTGTCGATCTGCAGTTGGAGTTGACCAGCTGCCAGGTCGAGACGGCGACGGAGGTCTCCGAGAGCACCTCAGACCTGCGCGCCCAGCTGCAGCGGCTGCGGCGGGTCAGTACGGACGCCGCCGATGCGGCCGGTGCGCGGTTGTTGGCCGTCGGCCTGCCGCCCACCCTGCCGCAGCATTTTCCGATCACCGATTCGGAACGCTACGGGCGCATCGCGGACAGCTTCGGCATGATCGCGCACGAACAGGGCATCTGCGGATGCCATGTGCACGTCGCAGTCCCGAACCGGGAGGCGGCAATCCGGGTCAGCAACCGGATCCGGCAGTGGCTGCCGCTGCTGCTCGCGCTGACCGCCAACTCGGCGATCTACCGCAATGCCGACAGCGGTCACGCCAGCTGGCGTCACGTGCTGTGGTCGCGGTGGCCCAGCGCCGGCCCACCCCCGTACTTCGAGTCGGCCGCCGACTACGACGGCGCCGTGCAGTTGATGCAGGACATCGGGGCGATGCTCGACGACGGGATGGTCTACTGGGATATCCGGCCGTCGGCGAACTTCCCGACCGTGGAGGTGCGCGTCTCCGATGTACCGGCCACCGTCGCCGAAACGGTGCTGTTCGCCACCGTGACCCGCGCCGCGGTCATGACTGCTCTCGCCGAAGATCAACGCGGCGTCGGTATTTCGCCCATCACCGGTTACGCACTCGACGCGGCGTACTGGAAGTCCGCACACGACGGGCTCGACGGCGATTCCGTCGATCTGCTGGGCGGATACGGTGCCGCACCGACCGTGGAACTGCTGCGCGCTTTCGTCGATATGATCGCCCCGGCGCTGCGCTCCCTCGGCGACTACGAGCTCGTCGACACCGAGTTGACCCGCATCGTCGAGCAGGGCAACGGCGCCATGCGTCAGCGGGCCGCCTGGCGGCGCCGTGGTCAGGTCGGCGATGTGATCGATGCGTCCGCGGCGGCAACGTCCGAGGGCTGTTGATCCACGCCCGGTTGATCCAACCCGGTCTCTTGATCCAACAAGGTCACCAACCCGCGATCGCCGTCGACACAGACCCGGTCACCGGTGTGCAACACCCGGGTCGCCACCAAAGTGTTGACCACACAGGGCAACCCGTATTCACGGGCCACCACTGCGCCGTGCGAGACGGAGCTGCCGATATCGGTGACCAGCGCGGCGATGACGGCGAAGTACGGCGTCCACCCGACATCGGTGACCGGGGCAACCAGGATCTCGCCGGGAAGCAGATCACGCGCTTCGACGACGGATCGCGCCACGCGCACAACGCCTTCCACGGTTCCGCGGCCCGCAGGACGGCCGACGATCTGACCGTCGGCCGGTGAGGTGGCAGTCCGGATGACGGGTGTCGGTCGCCCGACGGAGACGTCGTCGAATTCGAGGGCCGACTGGAAGGCCAGGGCGTCGCGCCGCTGCCGAGCCCGGGACACCAGCGCCGCGATATCGTCGTCGGACACCAACGGGGCCAACTCGTGACGGTCGAAGAAGAAGATCAGATCGGCATCGGGTAGGCGCCCCTGTTCGGCCAGCACCTCGCCCAGATGGCGGTAACCGCGCTTCAGCAGATGGGCCACGTGCGCCATCCGGGACTTGGTCTCCTCCCGGCCGCGGGCGCCGCCCTGGGCGAGGCGGGCCAGGATGCGCAGGGTGCGTGACTCCGGCTCGGCCGGGGTCTTTTCGCGCGCGACCTGGATCGGTGCCCGCAGCATGACCTGCATCATCGCACCGAGCCCCGCGGGGTCGTCGGCCCAGGACGGATCACGCATGCACAGCTCCCGGTAGCCGCGGTGCCCGTGGTGGTTCAGGAACTCGCGCAGGGCCTTTCCGTTCAGACTGGTCGCGCCGTTCGGACTGGTGTCGGCCCGCAGCCGTTCGACCGCCTCGGCCGGCGGCGCTGACAGGAACTCCTCGGTGGCCACCGCATCGCGGCTCAGGGTCTGGACGACGTCATTGAGCTCCTGGACCATCAGGGCACTTTCCACATCCGCGCCCGTCATCAGCCGGATCGCCTCGGCGCTACCGTCGGTGGCACTCGCGCCGGCTTTGACGGCGCGACGAATGAGGTTGCTCTCCAATACATTTGCCGCCACCGCGGACCGCGATGAGGACCGGACGTGGGTGAGGGTCACATCGCGGTAAATCTCGAGCCCGGTTTCCAGCTGGGCGAGAACGATTTTCGGGTCCCGGCTAAGGAAGGCCGGGAACTTCCCGATCGTCGTGGACATCCGCCGGATCGCCGGTCCGGCGCTGAGCGCGAACGCACTGAGCCGCACGGTATTGATCAGTCTGCGGCCGAACGGCTTTGGCGGCGCGGCCTCCAACTCGTCGACCACGCGCCCGCAGATCGACAGCGAGAACTGCTCACGGGAATTGCCGAGGATGCCCGAACTGAGCGCTGTCCCCTCGGTCATGTTGAGGAACATATGTCCGTAGAAATAGCCGACCTGTGGCCAGCGGTCCTCGTACTGCTGCTGGACTCCGCCGGCGACCTGCACCATCTGCATCGCGTAGTCGATGGCGTGCCCACTGACCGAGGCGGTCAGCGGGCAGAAGGCGCCGGGCATCATTTCGCCGATATTGCAGCGGGTGTAGACGTGCGAGGGTCCGGTGACCGGGGTGTCCATCTCGTTCAGGTCGCCCGGCAGTGTGGTGATGGGCCGGGCTTGCAACCACCACAGCTCACCGGCCTGATCGATCGCCCATTCGAGATCGAGCGGACGGCCCCAGCGTTGCGCGGCCGCCAGCGCACCCTCGCGGATCCGGGTGATCTCGTCGGGTGACAGCGCGGGTTGGGGACCGACCTCGTCGGACACCGACGACCCCGCGTGGGTCACGACGTGATGATCCGAGGACGACGAGCCGTCGACCAGACTCTCGCCCAGCCCGCGGACGGCGTCGATGATCAGCAGATCGCGCCGGCCCGACGCGGGATCGGCGGTGAACACCACTCCCGCGGCGCGGGCGTCGACCATATGCTGCACCACCAGGTGCATGGTGGCACCCGAATCGTTGTAGGCGGCCGGGTTGTAGGAAGCCGCGCGTTCAGAAGAGACCGAGCTGACGCACCGGGCGATCGCCGCGGCGAGGTCGTCGACGGAATCGACCCCGAGCACGGTGTCGTACTGACCCGCGAACGACTGATCGGCACCGTCCTCGCCGGCGGCCGAGGAACGCACCGCAACGGGCGTCGAACCGTCCGTCTGCATGCGCGAGAATCGTTGGATGACGGCGTCGCTGAGCTGCGCGGTGGAGGCGTGGGAGATCACGAACCCCGGCGGCACGGGCACGCCGAGCCGGATCAGTTCGGCGAGTCCGAGCGCTTTGCCGCCGAAGCTGTCGTCGACGACGTCGCCGAGGTCGAGAACGATCGAGTTTGCATCAGGCACCGCAGTAACGTTACATGTGTCACGTATATGACGGCAGATAACGGGCGGCCCCGGGACACGCGGATCGACGCCGCGGTACTCGATGCCGCATCGGCGTTGTTACCGCAGGTCGGCTACGCGGAGCTGACCGTCGCCGCGATCGCGGACCGAGCCGGGACCTCGCGGCCGGCGGTGTACCGGCGGTGGCCGAGCAAGGCGCACCTGGTGCACGAGGCGGTGTTCCGGGACGCGGACACCTCGGTGATTCCGGCGACCGGCGATCTGGATGAGGACCTGCGCAATATCGTCGCGCGCACCGCGGCGCTGTTGACCTCGCCGCTGGCCCGGCTGGCGGTGCCCGGCCTGATCGGTGAGGCGGCCTCGGATCCCTCGCTGAACCAGCGCCTGCTGGACCGGTTCGCCGGACGCGGCTGGAGCGGACTGGACGCCTACCTCGCCGAGGCCACCGAACGCGGCGATCTGAAACCCGGGTTCGACGCCGGCGTCCTGCTGGAACTGGTCATCGGTTCGGCGCTGGCGGCGATCCTGGTCCGCGGACCGGACGGGCTCACCGATGCCTGGGTGGACACCACCACGCAGATCCTGCTCGGCGGCGTGCGCTCCCGCGGGTGAGGGATACTCGTGGAAAGGGGAAGGGAGGCGTCATGAGCAAAGACTCCGCAGCGCCGGTTCTGCTCTATGACGGTGTGTGTGGCGTCTGCAACGGCGCAGTGCGCACCATTCTTCGGTTCGATCGGCACGGAACGCTCCGCTTCGCCGCTCTGGAAAGCGATTTCGCGCGCGATATCGTCTCCCGACATCCGCGGCTGGAGGGCCTGGACTCGGTTGTCTTCGTACGCCAACCCGGCCGGGCAGACGAGTCGGTGAGCACCGAGTCCGCCGCGCTGCTGCAGGTGGCCGACTATCTGGGTGGTTACTGGAAGCTGGCGCTGGCGGCACGAGCCATCCCGCCGTTCGTCCGCGACCGGCTCTACGCGGCGTTCGCGGCGGTCCGGTACCACGTCGGAGGCAAGTACGACACCTGCCCCGTTCCGGCCCCCGAGGTGCGGGGCCGCTTCCTCGACGCGACGTACGGCTGAGCGTCCGAGGGAATCAAACCGCCGACGGGCCCGTTACAGCCTGTGTCAACGAGCAACTGCCCGCGACACAGATACATGAAGGCAAGAGGCGAGATCGATGAAGAAAATCGGATTGGCAGGCGTTATCGCCGGGGCATTCTCCGCAGCCGTGATCGGCTTCGCCGGCCCGGCTCAGGCAGACACCAGCGCGCTCGAATTCACAGCACTCGGCGGCAACGACTCGGGCGTCTATGACAACGACAGCAACTACCCGTGGCGGAATCAGCTCTTCCCGACCGTACGGGTCCCGCAGGTCGACACCTCCGTGCGCAACTGATCGACCCCCAACACGATATGAGGGCGCCAGCTTCGGCGGGCGCCCTCAGTCGTTGTGCGGCAAGCAAATCGCGGACCCGCCCCAGAGCATGAGGGGCGAATCCGCGATGGATCGAGCGGGTGTCGGTCAGAGGATGCCGATGCCGCCGTAGCCGCCGTAGCCCCAAGGCCACATGCCGAACTGGGATTCACCGAGCTGCCCCGGCGAGCTGGTGATCTGGGCGTTGCCCGGGCTGGTGCACACATTGCTGGTGCCGGACACGATGTTTCCGGTGTTGGTGCAGTTGGTCGGTTCGGCCGACGCCATCGGTGCGGCGATGATCGCCCCGGCGGCGCCCGCGGCGGCGAGCAGAGCGGAGGTGGTCCAACGTGACTTGATCACAAGGGTCCCTTTCATTGATCGGGTGAAGTGTGGAGGTTGATTGTCGAGGTGTCAGAGGATGTCGACGTCGCCGTCACTATCGGTGTCACCGCACCGGATGCGGACGTCCTGCAAAGGCTTCCGGATGCCCTTGAGTTCGGCACCGATCTGGGGGTTGGCGTCGAAGTACTCGTTGACCTTCGCCTCCATCTCGTTGTGCGGAAGGCCGTGTAGGCCGGTGAAGAAGTTGTTCACCTCCGGATGGGTGAACAGGTAGGCCGAGGTGGATGCCGAGACGCCGGAGGACACGCCGGCCAGGTCGGCTGCGGTGCAGTTCGGCGGCGGCACGGGCTCGGCGAATGCGGTGGGGATGGCGGCGAACAGCGTCGCACCGGTGAATGCGCCGGCTCCTAAGATTCCGGCGACCGTGCGACGGACAGTGAGCGACATTGATCGGCTCCTTTGTGATCGGTAGTCGGGGAGGTCCCTGACATTTCCAGGACACCGGGTGGCAGCCCTGACCTGCAAAGTTAACCAGATTCCAACAGGAGATTCTCGGCTTGTGCACAGAATGCCGAGGCCCGGCCCAGAATCGGTTCGTCGACGCCTCAGGGGTGCCCAGGCACGCCAACACACATTGTTGACGCTGCTGTCTATTTGCTGAAGAGCGTGTGTGAGCCTTCTGCGGGGATATTCACCATCGAGCGCGTTAGCCAACTTCTTGCATGCGCAACGATGTCCGTCAATAACGCTACGGAAGGAACGTAATTGCCCTTACAGTCTGCGTGGGCGAAGGGGAGCTCGTCCGACACAGCAGGACCAGGCATGCCGATCCGGGGGCACGGAAAGAACTACGGAGAAGATCCCATGTGCGCAGCCCCCGCCCGTCACCGTCTCGCGCACAGCGCAGCGTCACCCGGCGCCGAGCAGTTCTGGCTGGCCAAGGATCTTCTGGCCCAGGGCCGGGCTAGCGCATCGGCCCGCCACGCGCGTCGCGCACCCTCGAACCATGCGCTGCAGATCGGCCGCGTCGGTGCACTGGCGGTCTCGTTGGGCGTCGGATTCGCGATCGCCAACTCGGCACAGCCGGCCTATGCCGACAGCGGAACGACCTCGAGTAACGAGGCGGCCTCGTCGTCGGGATCCTCGGACACCTCGGACTCCGATTCCGGGTCGTCCCCGTCAGCCGGGCCGCGTCACCCATCAGCGACATCCGACGATTCGACGGACTCCCGCCCGGTCGTGACGCGCAAGCGCACACCGAAGACAGCGATCACGCCCAGTCTCGCCGTGGTCACCGAGGAACGCTCCGAGGATCGGGCCGATATCGCCGAATCCGTTGACACCCCGGCGGAACCGACCGTCGGCAGCGGCCGGAAAGCCCGGGCGCACAGGCAGATCGACAGGCCCCTGCGGATCGAGCAGGCCGTCACCGCTGTGGTGCAGGCTTCGCCGGAACCCACGGTCGAAACCGTCGCCCAGGTGGTCACCGATGCCGAGGACGCACCGGCGGCGTCCCCGGTGACCGCCGAGGTGCCGCAGACCCCGGTGGTAGGTGACACCGAGCCGGCGGTCGGCGCTGTCACGCCCAAGATGACCGCAGCGAGCTCCGCGCCGGGCGCCACGTCGGCGACCACACCGAATCCGCTGGACGTCATCGTCAACACCATGATGGCGTGGGTCGCACGCCAGATCAGCCACACCTTCGTCAACCGCACCCCGGTCGCCGGCCCGGTCGTCTACGAACAGAATGCGCTCGGCCAGGTCTACATCGACCTCAACGCCACCGACCCCAACGGGGACGTGCTCACCTACGACATCATTCAGCCCGAAAAGGGTTGGGTGTATCGGGATCTGATCAGCGGCAAGTTCGTCTACACGCCGTGGGCTCTGGTCACCGGACAGCCGTTGGTGGACAGCTTCACGATCGTCGTCCGCGACGACTCCGAGCATCTGCCCGGCGTCCTCGGCCAGATCCAGACACTGGTCGAAACCGTAACGCGGTTCCTCGGAATCGCGCAGGCGGACAACCTCACCGTCTCCATCCCGGTCACGGTGGACCCCGTCTACCAGGCGCCCCCGTTGGTCACGCCGATCATCGGTGGCGGCTACACGATCGGCAAGGAACCTGCCCACATCGTGTCCACGGTCGATATCGTCGACGGCGATTCTCTCGGGCTCAAGCGCGTCGTGATCAAGGTCGCCACCTTGGCTCAGGTCGGGGATGTGTTGACCTACAACGCCCCGGTCGACGGCCCCATCATCGGCTCCTGGGATCCCGAGACCATGACCCTGACATTGTCCGGGTCGGGAACACTTGAGCAGTATGAGGAAGCGATCAAGGCGGTGACGTTCTCCGCGACCCAGGGCGCACTCCTGGTGCGTGGCATCACCATCGCGGCGACCGACGAGGACGATGTGGACAACATCGCGCCGGGCTTCGTCACCGTGGCCGTCTGGGCGCCCTCCGCGCTCCCGCCACTGGTGACCCCGATCATGGGCGGCGGATTCACCATCGGTGGAACTCCGGCCAAGATCGTGTCGGCGGTCGATATCGTCGACGCGGATTCGGGCAGGCTCTCGAAGTTGACGGTGAAGATCGCGACACTGGCGCAGAGCGGTGATCTGCTGAATTACATTGCACCGTCCGGGAATCCGGTGATCGGTACGTGGAACGCCGCCGAGCGGACGCTGGCCCTGTCCGGTGACGGCACGTTGGCGCAGTACGAGGAGGCGCTCAAGGCGGTCACGTTCTCGGCGACCCAGGGTGCGGCGCTGGTGCGCGGGTTGTCCATCTCGGCGACCGACGAAGACGGCGTACCCAATGTGGCTGCGGGCTTTGTGACCGTGGGGGTTTCGTCGCCCACGCGCTACGTGCCACTGGTGACGCCCATCGGCGGACGGTCGTACACCATCGGGAATGCCGCGGTGAAGCCGGTGGCGGCGGTCGATATCGTCGACGCCGACTCCAGCCATCTGCAGCGGGTCACCATGCGGGTCACGACCTTCGGTAAGGACGGTGACACGTTGTCCTTCAACGGATTGCCGGACAACCCGATCACCGCCACCTACGATGCCGTGACCAGGACGCTGACCCTGTCCGGGATCGCGACGAAGGCGCAGTACGAGGACGCCCTCAAGGCCGTCACCTTCACCGCCACCCAGGGTGGGTGGACCACCCGCACGATCCTGATCGTCGCCACCGACACCGACGGTGTCAACAGCTCAGCTGGATCGCTGACCGTGTCGGTCTGGTGACCCGTCGGCTCAGCTGAACCGCACCGCGAACGTGGCCAGTCCGAAGATCTTGCGGCCGCCGGATTTGGCGCCGACGATGACGACGCCGGTGCGGGTCTCGGGGTCCAGCGATTTGATCCGGCCGCTGAACTCGATATCCGCGCCGCCGTCGGCCGGCACCACAGCGGGCTGGGACAGGCGCACCGCGTAGCGGGTGACCGAGCCGGGATCGCCTGACCATCGGGAGCCGAACCCTGCGCCCAACCCCATGGTGAGCATGCCGTGTGCGATCACATCGGGCTGGCCGGCGAGCTTGGCGATCTCCTCGTCCCAGTGCAGTGGGTTGGCATCGCCGGATACCCCGGAGTAGTTGACCAGGTCACCGCGGGACAGCCGGGTGTGGTGCACGGGTAGCTCGTCGCCGACCTTCATATCGTCGAAGGACGGGGAGGCCGGGGTGCGGGTCGTACCGGCATCGGCGATCCGCGTCTGCCCTTCGGGGCGGACCGTCTTCTGGTAGGCCACCTGCGACGCGTCGACGCCCAGCATGTTCACGTCGTGCATGATCACGTTCGCCACCGCGGGCCTGATCGCCGGATCGACATCCTCGCCGGTGACGCCGACGACGGTGGTGTGCAGGGTGTGCACCACTTCACCGGCAGCGTCGGTGAAGGTATTGGTGACGGTGACCAGGTCCCGGCCGGCGATCCGGCGCACCGATGTCAGTTCGACGTCGATGCGCAGTTCGTCACCGGCCACGATCGGGCGGTGCTGCTCGAAGACCTCCTCGGTCTGCAGGTACATGTCGTACCCGACGACCACCTGCTCGAACATGCGCTGGTTGCATGCCATGGCCGGTGTCGAGGTGAAGGTCAGCGGTGCGACCAGGTCCGAGTACCCGAGTTTCGCCGCGGCGGCGAGGTCCCAGTGCGCAGGGTGGTAGTCCTGCACCGCGCGGGCAAACTCGCGCACCTTCTCGCGGCCGACGAGGTAGGTGTCGTCCATCTGGTAGTAATGGCCGACCCGGGATTCGAGAGGCAACGCGTCTGCTGCTGCGGTCATGATCCTGCACATTAACGC
>JBPPMV010000320.1:0-16011 GCA_051306235.1 Mycobacterium sp.
GGTACGCCGGTAGGCCACCGGTGCCATCAGTTCGGCGGCCCGCGCGGAGGTGGCTGCGGCATCGGGCACCTGCAGGCCGACGGCCGCGACGTGCGGGCGCAGATCGCGCGCCTGCTGTTCGTTGAGGACGACGCGCGCCTCTCCCGCGGTCCACAGCGACACCGGCTTGCTGCGGTGCCGCCCACGGGAGGCGAAGCCAAGCTGGCCCAGCATCACCTCGATCTCGCTGCTGTCCTCGGCTTTGATCTCGACGAAGTCGAACCCGGTCGGCGGCGTGGCATCGGTCAGCGTGTGTTGCAGCTGATCGCCCAGCCAGCGCAGAGAACGCAGCGCATGCACCGCGGTGTGGCCGGGGTCGGTCTGGCGGAAGGTGTCGTTGAAGACCTCCAGTGACCACGGCCCGTCGTAACCGGCGGCCAGCGTGTGCCGGACGAAGCCGGCGAGATCGAAGCTGCCCTCGCCGGGGAACAACCGGTGGTGCCTGCTCCAGGACAGCACGTCCATGGACAGCGCCGGGGCATCGGCCAGCTGCAGATAGAAGATCTTCTCGCCGGGGATCGCCTCGATACCCGACGGATCGTGCCCGCGCGAGAGCACGTGGAAACTGTCAAGGCAGACACCGACATTCGGGTGATCGGCGAGCTCGACGATGTGCCACGCGCGCCGGTAGTCGTCGACGTAGCGTCCCCAGGCCAGCGCCTCGAACGCGATCCGGATGTCGTAGCCCGCCGCCAGGCCACCGATGCGGCGCAACTGGTCGGCGGAGATCTCATCGGAGTCGACGGTGGCTGTGCCGACGTTGCTACACACCAGCACCGTGCCGATGCCGAGTCGCTGCGCGGTGGCGAAGGTGGCCCCGGCGCGGCGCAGGTTGTCGGCGAAGGTGGCCTCGTCCACGCCCTCCAGATCCCGCAGCGGTTGATACAGATCCAGGCTCAGGCCGAGTCGGCGCGCCAGATGGCGGATCTCCTCGGGCGAGTGATCGCTGGCGATCAGGTCGGGTTCGAAGATCTCCACACCGTCGAAGCCGGCCGCGGCGCAGGCATGCAACTTCTCGGTCAACGAACCCGACAGTGACACGGTGGCGATCGATGTCCTCATGCCGAATTAATGTACTAGTTAGTTCATTGACTGGGAAGAGGTTTGCGCCAGTAAGCTCTGCCCCCATGGCCGCCAAGCCCAAAGCCGAACTGCAGCGCGATGCCGAGCGCACCCGGGCAGAACTGCTGACCGTGGCGACCGAGGTGTTCGCCGAATCCGGCTATTCGGGGGCGCGCGTCGATGAGATCGCCGAACGCACCCGCACCACCAAACGGATGATCTACTACTACTTCGGTAGCAAGGAACAGCTGTACCTGGCCGTTTTGGAGGACGCCTACCGCGGTATCCGCGAGGCGGAGCAGAAGCTGCGGGTCGATCACGACAACCCGGTGGTCGCGATCCGGCGACTGGCCGAGGTCACCTTCGACCACCACATCGCCCACGACGCATTCATCCGGCTGGTGTCCATCGAGAACATCCACCGCGGCCAGTTCATCACCCGGCTGGGCTCATTGCGCGAGCTCAGCGCGCCGGCCACTTCGCTGCTGGACGAGATCCTGCGCGACGGTCGCGCCACGGGCGCGTTCCGCGCCGACGTCGACGCACTGGATGTGCACCTGGTGATCAGTTCCTATTGCGTGTTTCAGGTCGCCAACCGGTACACCTTCGGCTACCTGTTCGACGTCGACCTCACCGAGACCTCACGACGCGCGCACTCGCGCCGCATGCTGGGTGACGTCGTCGTCGGCTGGCTCACCAACCCCACCTGACCCGCCCGGCCCGCCAGGACGGCGGCGAGCGTTTCGCCCTGGTAACCGCCGCTTTCGGTGGCCGCATGGAGACCCAGTTCACATCCGCCTCTTGACGCGACCGGGGACACAGTGCTTCACTTTTGCGAACGAACCAGTTAGTACATTAAGGAAGTGAGGCGGCGTGAGTCACCGATTTCTGAGCGGGCTCATCGGTACCGGCATCGGTCCGTCGCTCACTCCGGCCCTGCACATGGCGGAGGGCCACGCCCAGGGTTTCGACTACCTCTACCGAACCCTCGACCTCAACGCGCTCGGCCTGGTCCCCGAGCAGATCGGCGAGATGCTGACCTGGGCCCGGTTGCTCGGCTTTGACGGCCTGAACATCACCCACCCGTGCAAACAACTGGTCCTGCCCCACCTCGACGAGATCGATGACGCGGCGGCCGCCCTGGGCGCGGTCAACACGGTCGTGTTCCGCGACGGCCGGGCGATCGGCTACAACACCGACACCACCGGGTTCGCGCACGGCTTCACCGAGGCCCTGCCCGGTGCTGCGATGGCCAATGTGGTGCTGCTCGGCGCCGGCGGTGCGGGCACCGCAGTGGCCGATGCGCTGCTGCGCCTCGGTACCGCCCACCTGAGCATCGTCGACCTCGACGTGGACCGGGCCAACTCGCTGGCCCACGAACTGGCCGTGCGCCACCCGGAGGCCCGCGTCGACGGATCGTCATTCGACAAACTCTCGGCGCTGCTCCCCGATGCCGACGGCCTGGTGCATGCCACCCCGACGGGTATGGCCGAACATCCGGGCATCGCCTGCGATGCCGACCTGCTGCACCCGGGTCTGTGGGTCGCCGACATCGTCTACCGCCCACTGGACACCGCACTGCTGCAGGCCGCCCGCGCCGCCGGGTGCCGCACCCTCGACGGCGGCCACATGGCGGTCTACCAAGCCGTCGATGCCTTCGCCCTGATCACCGGTGTCACCCCCGATGCCACCCGGATGTCCACGCATTTCCGCAATCTCGTTGCCTGAACCCTTTCCGCCCAACATAATCCGTTCAAAGGAGACCCGGATGACCACCACCGACGCACAATCTCCGGAGGCGTTACCCGCCCGGACACCCAAGCGCGCGGCGCTGGCCAGCTTCATGGGCAGCGCCGTCGAGTACTACGACTTCTTCCTGTTCGGCTCGGCCGCCGCGCTGATCTTCCCGCAGGTGTTTTTCCCTTCGAATGACGAAGCGGCCCTGGTGATGTCCTTCGCCACCTTCGGCTTCGCCTATATCGCGCGTCCCATCGGCGCGGTCATCCTCGGCCACTTCGGTGACCGGGTCGGCCGCCAGCGGGTGCTGATGTTCACCCTCGTGCTGATGGGTGTGTCGACCTTCATGATCGGCTGCCTGCCCACCTTCGAGACCATCGGCTGGGCCGCGCCCGCGCTGCTGGTGCTCTGCCGGCTGATGCAGGGCCTCTCTGCCGCAGGCGAACAGGCCGGCGCCAGTTCCCTCACGCTCGAGCATTCCCCCGACAACCAACGTGCGTTCTACACATCGTGGACTCTGACCGGCACCCAGGGCGGCCTGATCCTGGCCTCGCTCGTGCTGATCCCGTTCATGGCACTGCCCGACGAGGACAAGTACAGCTGGGGCTGGCGTGTCCCGTTCTGGCTGTCGGCCGTCGTGGTCGTCGTCGCCTACTTCATCCGTCGCCAGCTGCATGAGACCCCGCAGTTCACCGAGGCCAAGAAGGCCGGCACCATCGCCCGGATGCCGCTGATCCCGTTGCTGCGCAACCATTGGCGCGATGTGATCCGGGTGATCCTCTGCGCGTTCATCGCCGCGGTGTCCACGGTGTTCGGCAACCTGGCGCTGGCCTACGGTAAGGCGGTCGGCCTGGAAGCGGGACTGACGCTATGGCTCGTCGTGGTCGCCAACATCGGCGCGCTGATCACCCAACCACTCTTCGGCAGGCTGGCCGACCGCATCGGCCGCAAACCGGTATTCATCTACGGCGCACTGTCTTCGGCCGCACTGATGCCCTTCTACATGCTGTCCATGAGCCAGGGCAACCATCTGCTGACCTTCGCCCTGGCGATCGCCACCTTCTCGTTCGGCTACGCCGCCGCCAACGCGGTCTGGCCCGCGTTCTACGGTGAGATGTTCTCCACCCAGGTGCGGTTCTCCGGGCTGGCCATCGGCACCCAATTGGGCTTCCTGGTCGCCGGTTTCGCGCCGACGATCGTCACCGCGCTCGGCGGTGTCCGCGAAGGTGGCTGGGTGGTCATCAGCATCTTCACCGCGGTGGTCTGCCTGATCTCGGCCGGGGCCGCGCTGACCGCCCGCGAAACCCGTGATGTGCCCACCGAACTGCTCGGGCAGCGGGTCCCCGCAGGTGAACTCGTCCGGCACTGACTCCCTAGAGCAGCCGTCTCCCTAGAGCAGGCGTCCGATCCCCCGGGCGGCAACCTGCAGCGCCCCCAACAACCGCTGGCGGTCGCGTTTCAGGGTGGGTACCACCACCCCGATCGCGGCCGCCACGGCATTGTCGGAGGCCCGCACCACCGGCACCGCCATCGAACAGGCTCCGATCGACATCTCCTCGACGGTCACAGCCACCCCGTCCCGGCGGATCCGCTCCAGTTGGTCGGCCAGCGCCACCGGTGAGGTGATGGTGTTGCGGGTGACGCGGACCAGCGCGGCCGACGCCTCCTGCCGGACCGCCGCCGGGGCGTGCGCCAGCAACACCTTCCCGACCCCCGTGCAGTGCATCGGCAGCCTGCTGCCCACGGTGCTCACGATCGGCACCGAGGCCCGGCCCGACATCCGCGCCAGATAGAGCACCTGCACCCCGTCGCGCACCGCGAGATGGACCGTGGCCAGGGTCGCGGCATACACATCGTTGAGAAACGGCTCGGCGACCTGTTTGAGCCTGCCCTCAACCGGCGCCTGCAGACCGGCCTCCCACAGCAGCCTGCCGATCACGAACCGGCCGTCCGGGCGTCGCTCGAGTGCTGCTCCGGCCACGAGTTCGCCGGCCAGCCGCGATGCCGTCGGCACCGTCAGACCGGCCCGGTGGGCCAGCTCGGTGAGGGTGAGCGCACGGTGGCGTTCATCGAAGGCGCCGACCATCGCCAGCAACCTCGACGCCACGGTGGTGCCCGGTACCGACGTGTTCCCTGCCAACCCCACAATCCTTTCGCTGAGCGAAAGCTCAGTCTTCCATGGCAGCACCTGCTTGGCTAACGTCTGATGACATGACAGCCCCGCACTCCACCATCACCGACACCGATCCGGACAGTGCCTCGGCGAGCCAGGCTGAGATCAATGCCGAGATGGCCGCCATCGAAACCGCTTACCTGCAAACGGGTATCGAGGAGTCCCAGCCCCGACTGGACTACGCCCCCTACCGCAGCAGCCTGCTGCGGCACCCCACCAAGGACCTGCACCACGCCGATCCGGAAACGCTCGAACTATGGGCCCCGGTGTTCGGTGAGCGCGATGTGCACCGCCTGGAATCCGATCTGACCATTCAGCACAACGGTGATCCGATCGGCGAACGCATGGTCATCACCGGCCGCATCCTCGACGGCGACGGCCATCCGGTGCGCCACCAGCTCGTCGAAATCTGGCAGGCCAACGCCGCCGGACGCTATGTGCACAAACGCGATCAGCACCACGCACCGCTGGATCCGAACTTCACCGGGGTCGGCCGCTGCCTCACCGACGCGGACGGCAACTACCGCTTCACCACCGTCAAGCCCGGCCCATACCCGTGGAAGAACCACCACAACGCGTGGCGGCCCGCGCACATCCACTTCTCGCTCTTCGGAACGGATTTCACCCAGCGGATGATCACCCAGATGTACTTCCCCGGCGATCCGTTGTTCGCCCTGGACCCCATCTACCAGGCGATCACCGACCAGAAGGCCCGCGACCGACTGGTCGCCACCTACGACCACGATGTCACCAGCCACGAATGGGCCACCGGCTACCGCTGGGACATCGTGCTGACCGGCTCGCAGCGCACCCATTTCGAGAACGACCACCACGTCAACGACCACCACACTGAGGACGAGGAGCACTGATGACCATGCTCGCTGCAACCCCCGGGCAGACCATCGGCCCGTTCTACGGCTACGCCCTGCCCTTCGAGCACGACAGCGAGTTGGTGCCGCCCGGCTCTGCCGGGGCAATCCGCCTGCACGGCAGCATCACCGACGGTGCGGGCAACCCCGTCCCCGATGTGCTGCTGGAGGTCTGGCAGGCCGATGGGGCAGGCCGGGTACCGCACACCGCGGGTTCCCTGCACCGCGACGGCTGGACGTTCACCGGGTGGGGCCGGGCCGCCACCGATGACGAGGGACATTTCAGCTTCAGCACCGTCGAGCCCGCGGCGGCCACACCCGGGCGCGCCCCGTTCTTCGCGATCACCGTGTTCGGGCGGGGTCTGCTCAACCGGTTGTTCACCCGGGCCTACGTGCCGGGCCCCGACTGCGCGGACGACCCGCTACTGACCGGTCTGCCCGAAGACCGGCGCGACACCCTGATCGCCGAACGCGATGATCAGGGGCTGCGATTCGACATCAGGTTGCAGGGCGAGGGCGAGACGGTCTTCCTGCGCTACCCGGGCCAGTGAGCGACCTCTTCTGGCCAGGCGCACACCGCGCCGGCCCACTGATGAGCGAACAAGCCTTCCTGACCGCTCTTGTCGATGCCGAAACTGCTTGGCTGGCGACTCTTGTCGAGTCGGGCGTGGCGCCGCCCGCGGCCGCAGCCGCCTTGGGCGAGCTCATCGGACCCGAGGACCTGGCCACGGTGGCTGCCGGCTCCGAACGCGACGGCAACCCGGTCACCGCCCTGGTGGCGCTGCTGAGGGAGCGGGCCGCACCGGAGCCCGCCCGGTGGCTGCACCGCGGATTGACCAGCCAGGATGTTCTGGACACCGCACTCATGCTGTGTCTGCGGGATGCGTTGGCCGCGTTGACAGCGGCGCTGGATCAGCAAATACAGACCCTGGTCGACCTGACCGATAAGCACCGGGACACCGCGATGCTGACGCACACGCTGACCCAGCCTGCGCTGCCCGGCACCGCTGCCCGCAAGTTCGCGAACTGGCTGACCGCCATCCTCGACGCGTCCGATGTCCTCAAAGCGCTTCCCGCTCAGACGGTTTCCTGCGGCGGCGCCGCCGGGACGTTCGCCGCGACGACCGAGTTGACCGGCTCGCCGGATGCGGCACTCGCACTGGCCACGGCGTGGGCGGACAGACTCGGTCTGGCGCGGGCTTTTCCCTGGCACACCAACCGCGCCGCGATCACACGCACCGGTGACGCCCTGGTGGGATGTTGCGATGCCTGGGGTCATATCGCCAACGACATCGCCGTCGGTGTACGCGCCGGCGAGCTGGCCGAAGGATCGGGCGGCGGATCGTCGACCATGCCGCACAAGAACAATCCGGTGCTCACCGTGCTGCTGCGCCGGGCCGCGCTGACCGCCCCACAGCTCGGAGCCACCCTGCACGCGGCCGCGGCCGCCAGTGTCGACGAACGCGCCGACGGTGGCTGGCACGCCGAGTGGGCCACCCTGCACAACTTGACCCGGACCGCCCTGGTGGCGGCATCACAGGCGGCTGAACTGCTGGCGGGGCTGCGGGTCGACACCACGCGGACCGCGACGAATCAGCGCGATGCCGAGGGGATCTACGCCGAGCAGCAGGCCATGGCATCGCTGACCGGCCGGACCCCGGCCGATCAGTACCTGGGCGCCACCGATCTACTGGTGGACCAGGTGCTGCAGCGGGCACATGACCATCTCAAGGAGGCACAGTGAGCGGTTACGACGACGGGATGGCGGTGCGGCGGGAGGTGCTCGGCGACGCGCATGTGGACCGCGCCACCGCCGGGGCCACCCCGTTCACCGCCGACTTCCAGGACATGATCACCCGCTACGCGTGGGGTGAGGTCTGGACCCGGCCAGGCCTGGACCGGCGCAGCCGCTCGATGATCACGCTGACCGCGCTGATCGCCCGTGGGCACCACGAGGAATTCGCCATGCACGTGCGTGCAGCGCTGCGCAACGGACTGACCCCCGACGAGATCAAGGAAGTCATTCTGCAGAGCGCCATCTACTGCGGGGTCCCCGATGCCAACAATGCGTTCCGGATCGCCTCGGGGGTGCTGGCCGAGGAGGGCCTGATCTGACCCGTACCGAGTGCACATGTCGCAATCGGAAACGTATCGGTGTCGCGATCCGTGATGTACAGCAGGCCCGTGACCGCGTTGCATGGAGCGGTGACCATCAACACGGCCGAACGGGCCGAACTCAGGTCGGCGGTGCACGATCTGCTGCACGACGAGTGCACCGAGGCCGATGTGCGGCGGGTGATGAACTCCGCGGACGGATTCGACCGCGACCTGTGGGCCAAGCTGGCCGCTCAAGGTGTGATCGGACTGCTGGTAGACCCGGAGTACGGCGGCGTCGGACTTGGCCCACTCGAGCTCGAGGCCGTCGCCGAGGAGACCGGTGCCGCGCTGCTGCCCGCCCCGTTCCTGTCCAGCGCGGTGCTGACCGTCGCACTCGTCCAGGCGGCGGGAACCGCGGCCGATATGGCCCGACTGCTGCCCGGATTGGCCGAGGGCACCTCGATCGGCACCGTGGCCGTCACCGGCCCCCGCGGCAGCTGGACACCTGACGGAGTTGACGTCCGCGTCGACGCGGACGGAACACTGACCGGTACAGCGCATTACGTCACCTACGGGCAGATCGCCGATGTCATCCTGGTCATCGCCGATACCGACGGCGGACCGGGCGTCTACGAGGTCGCCGCCGACGCGCCCGGCTTCACCCGCACGGCCGCAACGGTATTCGACCCGACCACACCGCTGTCGACCTACACCTTCGCAGCCACCCCGGCCCGGCGCATCGGCACCGGAGGCTGGGAGACCGTTGCCCACGCCCTCGATCTCGCGGTGATCGCCCTGGCCGGGGAGCAGGCCGGCGGAGCACGGCGCATCTTCGACATCACCGTCGACTACCTCAAGACCCGCATCCAGTTCGGCCGGCCGATCGGCAGCTTCCAGGCGCTCAAGCACATGGCCGCCGATCTACTACTGCAGGTCGAATCGGCCACCTCGGCCGCACAGCACGCCGCGGCCCGGTTCGAGGACACCGAAACCCGTTCGGGTGCCGTCGCCCTGGCCGGATTCGCCTGCGCCGAAGCGTATGTCGACACCGCAATGCAGGCCATCCAGATGCACGGCGGTATCGGGTTCACCTGGGAGCACCCGGCGCACCTGTTCCTACGCCGGGCCCGCACCGGCCTGCACCTGTTCGGCGACTCCGCAGCACACCGCGAGCGCTACCTGCTGGCGAAGGGCGCCTGAGATGACCGAGCTGACTGAGATGACCGACACCACCCTGCCGTCCCCCGACGAGTTGCGCACCGAGGTACGGGACTGGCTCGCCGCCAACTGGACCGCCCTGCCGAAATCCGATGATCCCTGGGCCAGTTCACCCGAGCGCATCGCGTGGCTGGAGAAGGTCCTCGACGCCGGCTACGCGACCCCGACCTACCCCGTCGAATGGTACGGACGGGCCTACCCCAACCAGCTCGCCAACGTCATCGACCAGGAGTTCCGCGCGGTCCGGGCCCCCGGCGCCCGCCAGGACAAATACAGCATCCCGGCCAACACCGTGCTGACATTCGGCACCGAACAGCTCAAACGAGAACTACTGCGCGACTTCCTGACCGAGAAGTCGCGCACCTGCCTGCTCTACAGCGAGCCGGGTGCCGGATCGGATCTGGCGGGTATCCGCACCTCGGCCGTGCAGGACGGCGACCAGTGGGTGATCAACGGCCAGAAGGTGTGGACATCGGGGGCGCTTACCTCCGACTACGCGCTGCTCATCGCCCGCACCGACTGGGATGTGCCCAAGCACAAAGGCATCACCTTCTTCATCATCCCGATGAGACAACCCGGTATCGAGGTGCGGCCGCTCATCCAGATCACCGGTGAGTCGCACTTCAACGAGGTGTTCATCACCGATGCCACGGTGTCCGATGCCTACGTCGTCGGCGGGACCGGTAACGGCTGGCGGGTGCTGCAGACCGCGCTCGCCTACGAACGGTCCCTGATGGGCGCGGCCGGTCGCTCGGGGCGCAACCAGTCCCGCGCGAACAGCCTCGTCGAACTGGCCCGCGAACACGGACGACTCGACGACGGCGCGGTGCGCACCGCGCTGGCCGATGTGCTGGCACTGCGGGAACTCAACGGCCTCAACAATGCCCGCGCGAAGGCCGAGGCCAAGCAAGGCACATCGAGTCCGGTCATGTCACTGGGCAAGCTGGCGATGTCGGGCATCCTGCACGCCGAGGCGCGGCTGAAGACCGACATCATCGGCGCGCAGGCCCTGCTGGCCGGCAGCGATCACCCCGAAGCCGATGACGTGAACTTCCTGACGCTCAACGCGTTCTTCACCTCCATCGGCGGCGGAACCGACCAGATCCAGCGCAACATCATCGGGGAACGCGTCCTCGGCCTGCCCAGAGAACCCGAGGTAGACCGGGACATCCCGTTCCGCCAGGCACGGAAGAATTAGATGACCAGCCAACACGATTACGATCCGCCGCTGTCCGGCATCCAGATCCTGGACCTGACATCCGGTCCCATGACGGCCGTCGGCCGCCTGCTGGCCGATCTGGGTGCGCACGTCATTCCCGTTGCGCTGCACGGTGTCACCGCCAAAGCCGAACCGGTGCCGCTCGACACGGCGATGAACCGGCACGGCATGGCCACCGTGACGGTCGCCGCTCCCGACGACTGGACCCGCATGCTGGCCGGCGCGGACATCCTCATCGAGAACACCGGGCCCGGATCCGATGCCGAGGCCGCACTGGCCGTCCGCGCAATCCGAACCGCGAACCCGGCCCTGGTGATCCTGTCGATCAGCGATTTTGGCCGGGACACCCGATTCCGCAACTGGAAGGCCACCACCCCGGTTCTGCACGCGCTGACCAGTGAGCTGTCCCGATCCGGGATTCCCGGGCGCGAACCGCTGGTGCCACCCGGGCGCCAGCTGCCCTACCAGGTGGCCGCCGCGCAGGCAGCGGTGTTCACCGTCAGTGTGTTCCTGGACCGATTGCGCACCGGCGAAGGCGATCTCATCGACTTCTCGGTGCTCGACGGCGCCATGCAGACCCTCGATCCGCCGTACGGTACGGCCGGTATCGCCTCGGCCGGGGTGGCGCTCAACGCGCAGAAACGCAACTGGGCTGCCGAACAGCTGCGGTACCCGATCATCGCCTGCCGCGACGGCCATGTGCGGATCTGCCTCCTGGCCAAACGGCAGTGGCAGGGCATGTTCGAATGGTTGGGCAGCCCAGAGGAATTCGCCGACCCGAAGTACTACAGCCTGCGCGAGCGACTCACCTCGATCGAGTTGCTCGGCGCCATCGGCCGGTTCTGCGCGGACAAGACGCGCGCCGAACTCGAGGAGCAGGGACAACGCCACCGGGTGCCGACCGCGGCCGTGCTCTCCCTGGCCGAGGCGCTGCGCAGCGAGCACGTCACCGCACGCGGCTTCTTCCGCGATGTCGAACTCGGCCCAGGCCTGACGGCGCCGGTTCCGGTGGGGGTCGTCGAGATCGACGGTCACCGCGCCAGCACACTCAACTCGCCCGCGACACCGGCCGAACGACCGGAGCGGGCGCCCATCCTGGCCGGGCGTGCCCGCCGCGACCAGGGCCTGCCGCTGGAGGGCCTGCGGGTACTCGATCTCGGTGTCATCGTGGTCGGCAGCGATACCGGCCGGCTGTTCGGCGATCTCGGCGCAGAGGTCGTCAAGATCGAGAACTCGGCGTTCCCGGACGGCCTGCGCGGCAACCTGGCCTCGATATCGCACACCTATGCCGCCGGACACCGCAACAAACAATCCATCAGCATCGACCTGCGCATCCCGGAGGGTCGGGCGCTGGCCCACCGGCTCGTCGAGTCCGCCGACGTCGTCCTCACCAACTTCAAACCCGGTGTCGCCCCCGCCCTCGGCATGGACCACGCCACACTGCGCCAGGTCAACCCGGGCATCGTCGTGGTGGACAGTTCGGCATTCGGCCCGACCGGGCCGTGGGCGAACCGGCTCGGCTACGGCCCGCTGGTCCGGGCCGCCGCGGGGTTCACCGACCAGTGGACCTACCCCAGCGAGAGGGATGCGTTCTGCGATGCCGTCACCGTCTACCCCGACCACGTCGCCGCCCGGATCGGCGCCCTCGCCGCGCTGGCCCTACTGCTGCGCCGCGAACGCACCGGAACCGGAGGCGCGGCCAGCGTCGCCCAGTCCGAGGTGATGATCAGCCACCTGGCCGCCGAGATCGCCGGCAACGTGCTCGGCCGGCCCGACCACACCACCGAGTACCCGTGGGGTCTGTTCCCTGCCAAGGGTGACGACGCGTGGGTGGCGGTGACCGTCCGCGATGACGCCGAGGACCGCGCGCTGCGCACCGTCACCGGCGACCAGGCGCTACCCGAGTGGACCGCCGACCACAGCCCCGGCGAGGCGATGGACCTGCTCCAGGCGGCCGGGGTGCCCGCCGGCGCCGTACTGCACGCCTCCGACGTACCCGGCTGGGACTACTACATCGACCGCCGCGCCTTCCGGGAGGAACTGCATCCGCACGGCCGGGAGCCCTACGTCCTGGAGAACGTCCAGATCCACTCCGACCGCATCGCCGACCCGCCGCTCGGGCAGGCGCCGTTGCTGGGTGAGCAGACTCGCGAGGTGGCCGCAGAACTGCTGGGGTTGAGCCATGACGACATCGACGATCTGATCGCCCGCGGGGTGCTGGAGACGACGGTGGCGCAGGTGCGCTGACCGGCCTCTCGTAGTATCGACACGCCTCATCAGCCTCGACCCGTTTCGGACGTGCCCGCATGCAAGTGGACTTCACCAGGCTCCGGTATTTCGTCGCGGTCGCCGAGGAGCTGCACTTCAAACGCGCGGCCGACCGGCTGATGATCACCCCGCCGCCGCTGAGCAAGCAGATCATGCTGCTGGAGAAGGAACTGGGCGGGCCGCTCTTCGAGCGCGACTACCACAGCGTTCGGCTCACCACGCTCGGCGCTGAACTTCTGGGTCCGGCCCGCGACATCCTGGGCCGGGTGGAAGCGTTCAAGGCGACGGCATCACGAATGACCAAAGGCACCAAACCGATTCGCATCGGCGCCACCGCATATGCGCCCTCGGATTTCCTGGCGAAGCTGGAGACGGCGGTCGCCGGCCTGGCGGTGCCTGCCGAGTTCAGCGTTCCCGGATCGGCCGCGGAAGTCACCGCGAAACTGGTGTCCGGGCACCTTGATCTGGGGCTGATCCACCTGCCGTCCTCGGACAAGCGGTTACGCCGCCGGGTGGTGGCCAGCTATCCGGGAGCCATCGCCGTCCGCTTCGACGACCCGTTGGCCGACGCCGACAGCGTGCCCATCGAGGCGCTGCGCGATCGCGAGGTGATCATCGATTTCGCCCGCCCCAATCCCGTGGTACTGGCCGGGCTGACCCGCAGTCTCAATGCCCGCGGTGTGCACCGGATCGTGCGCACCTCCAACCAACTCGGCGGTGAGCTGGAGATGGCCACGCAGGTGTTCAACCGCCATCTCGTCGCGGTGGTCACCTATGCTCCGGCGTCGGCGATCGGCCGGATCTTCTCACCGCCCGAGTTCAAGCTGATCCCGATCGACGAAAGCAATTGGGCCCCGGCCAGAATCGCGCTGGCGTGGGTGCCAGACCGGCTCGCGGACCCGGCCCAAATCGAGACCCTGGTGGATCAGATCGCCGAGGCGCTGGGGGCCACCGATGCCTGAAAACGCCTCATGCCCCTGCGGGTCCGGTCACGACTACCCCGACTGCTGCGGACCGCTGCACGACGGGACCGCACGCGCGAGTACCGCCGTCGCGCTGATGCGGTCACGCTTCAGTGCTTTCGCGCGGGGCCGCGCGGATTACCTGTTGAGCAGCTGGCACCCGAGCACGCGGCCGGCGCGACTGGATCTCGACGATGCGATCACCTGGCGGCGACTGCAGATCGTCGACACCGAGGCGGGCGGCGCCGACGAACCGGCCGGGATCGTCGAGTTCCGCGCGCAGTACGAGCAGGACGGGCAGCGGCACATCTTGCATGAGCGCAGCCGTTTCCGCCGCGTGCGGGACGGTTCCTGGCGCTATGTGGACGGCGATATCGGGCGGTGACCGGCTTCAGCGGGGCCCGTCCGTAAACTGACGGGATGCGAACCGTGCTGACCGCCTGCGCACTGGCCGTAGCGGCCGTGTGCTCGGCACCCCTGTCGCATGCCGAGCCCGCCGCCGAACCGGTTGCGGACACCGTCGCGCCGCTGACCGCCTTCGACGTCGGCGACCCTGCCATCGGCCGGCTGGATCCGATCCTGCTGGCCGCGGTGCAGAACGCCACCTCGGCGGCCGCGGCCGAAGGCGTCACGGTGACCGTCACGTCGGGGTGGCGCTCACCGGAGTTCCAACAGCAGCTGCTCGACGACGCCATCGTCACCTACGGGAGTTTCGAGGCGGCGCGGGCGTTCGTGCAGACCCCCGAGCAGTCGCGGCATGTGGTGGGCACGGCAGTCGACATCGGCGGCCCCGGCGCCGATCAGTGGATGATCACCAACGGGCCCCGGTTCGGGCTGTGCCAGATCTACGCCAACGAGTCCTGGCATTTCGAACTGACCACCGACATCTTCGGCGCCTGCCCACCGCTGCTCCCCGACGCCGCAGGCGCGCACTGACGCGCAGCACCCAACATGCTTGAGCGCCAACGAGATCAGCGCCGCCGACAACACCCGCGGGTTCACCGGATGCTCATCGGATGTGTGCAGGCCGGCCACCGGGCGTTGTGGTAGCGGATTCGCCGTCTGCCGATCGACGGTTAGGCTGGTATCCCGTGCGTGCCGTGCTGATCGTCAACCCGAATGCCACCTCGACGACCCCGGCCGGTCGTGACCTGCTGGCTCACGCATTGGAAAGCCGCGTCGATCTGACGGTGATCCACACCGATCACCGCGGTCACGCCATCGAGATCGGCCAGCAGGCCACCCGTGACGGTATCGACGTGCTGATCGTGCACGGCGGCGACGGCACGGTGAACGAGGTGGTCAACGGCGTGCTGCAGGAACCCTCCGAACACCGGCCCGCCGTCGGGGTGGTGCCGGGTGGCTCGGCCAACGTCTTCGCCCGCTCGCTGGGCATCAGCCCGGACCCGACCGAGGCCACCAATCAGCTCATCGATCTGCTCGGCGATCACCGGCGCGGTGCGCAGTGGCGGCGCATCGGGCTGATGGACTGTGGTGAGCGGTGGGGCGTGTTCACGGCCGGGATGGGTGTGGACGGCGAGGTGGTGGCGGCAGTGGAAGCCCAGCGCGCCAAGGGCCGCACCGTCACGGCCTCGCGCTATATCCGGGTGGCGATCCGCGAGATGCTGGCCAGCGCCCGTCGGGAACCCCTGCTGACCGTGGAGTTGCCCGGCCGCGAACCGGAGTCCGGTGTGCACTTCGCCTTCGTCTCCAACTCCAGCCCGTGGACCTACGCCAACGCCCGTCCGGTGTGGACGAACCCCAGCACGACCTTCGAGACCGGCCTGGGTGTCTTCGCGATCACGAACATGAATGTGTGGCGGAATCTGGGTCTGGTGCGGCGGATGCTGTCCGCCAAACCGGATATCACGGCCCGCAACCTGATCCGCGAGGATGACCTTGCGTGGCTGCGGGTGACCAGCAGCACACCGGTGGCATGCCAGATCGACGGTGACTACATCGGATTACGTGATGCAATGACGTTCACGTCGGTGCCGGACGCCCTGTGCGTGGTCGCCCCAACTGCGGAATCGGCCTGACCTGCGAATTCGCTGTGAGCAGCCGATATTTAGAGCGCAAGTGAGTTCAGTGTAGTACAACGGAGTGAGCGGACTGGTAACCCGGTACCGCAGTGACATTGCCCACGTGTTAACTCAGTTCTATTGACATCTGTTCAGCCTGTGAAACCATCAGATGCAACAGTGCAGAAACATTTCATGTGCACGCGTTAACAGCCGAAAAAAAGCTAGTGCGTCTTTGTGGCGCACCGCAATGACTTGACTAGGAGATGGAAGTTATGGATTGGCGTCACAATGCGGTCTGTCGCGACGAGGATCCGGAACTGTTCTTCCCGGTGGGAAACAGCGG
>JBPPMV010000321.1:0-3128 GCA_051306235.1 Mycobacterium sp.
CCCTGATGGCCTGGATGCGGGAGTTCAGGCCTTCGGCGCCTGCGTTGGTGATCGGGTGGGCGAAGTAGGACAGCAGCCCCGCCTCGTGGCGCTTGAGCGTCTTGGCTGCGTCGATGATCGGTTTCAGCCGGCAGTGGGTGGCCCAGAAGTACCAGCGCTTGAAGTGTTTGGCTGCCCAGCCGCGGCGCTTGTAGGACCAGAAGTGGCGCAGGTCTTCCTTGATCGTCCAGGCGCGTCCGGTCTTCAGGTCGGCGCCGCGCAAGACGGCGAAGCGGTCGGTGTGACGTGCGGGCAGGTTCTCGGCTGAGTACAGCCACAGATACTTTGAGCCGGCCAGGCTCTTGTCGCCGACCGCGGCCAACGCCCGGTTCTCGGCCTTGCGTACGGTGTCCACGGCCTTGGTGAGGTAGCCCATCAGGTGATACCGGTCGAAGACGATCTTGTCCTCGGCGTCGGGCAGGTGTGCGCGTACCGAGGCGGCGAACGGCTCCCACATGTCCATCGCCACCGCCTGGATCTGTTCTCGCTGCTCGGGGGTGAACTTCTCGAAGTAGCCGTCCAGGCTGGCCTGCCGGCGTTCGTCGGCGATGTAGTCCACCGTGCCGGCATCGAGGTCACTGACCACGGTGATGTAGTCCTGGCCCTTGCCTGCGGCCTTCTCATCGACCCCGACATGGGCCGGCACGGCCAGCGGTTTGGTGGCCAGCCCGCGGGCCACGGCGCGCTCCATCAAATGCCACGCCTGGTCCCAGCTGATGCGCAGCAGCCTGGCCGCGGCCGCCACATCGCACGCGGCGAGCACGTCGATCGCTAACCGCTCGAACAGCGTGGTGAACCGCGAGTGCGGCTCGGCCCACGGTAGGCGGACCTGGCTCACCCCGTGCTCAGGACACTTCACCCGGGGCGCGCTGGCATGCAAGAACGTCAGGAACGCGCACGAGTCCAGATGCCGCCACGCCCGTTCCTCGGAGTGGTCATACACCGACAGCTCGTGCCCGCAATCCGGGCAGGCGAACCGGGTCTGGCCCGGATGGACAACCCAGACGTCCACCCGACCTCCCTCTGCCGACAGCTCGACCCGTTCCACCTCCCACGGAGCGACCAGTCCCAACAGATGCCGGTACAACTCGGTGTCGCGCACGACCCGATCTTTCCGCGTACCGGCACGTCACGGCCAGACCTAACCCACAGAAAACCCCGAAGGGCCCAGATTTCTGACCACCAGGCGCTTAGCCGCGGTGGATGGCCTCGGCAACGTCCTTCCGTCCGCAAGGTGTCGGCGGTGGCCCGCCCGCCATCCCGCCACGACGTCGCCGGACATCGCCGGCCGACCTCTGTGAAGTACTTGCGATCGGTGACATCGCGCTTCCGTCGCGACTGCTGCGCCATTAGGACAAAGCGCGGCGAATGCCGCCGGTCGACGAAATCCGCCTCCCCATTCCCGACCATTCCTTCGTCGCCGACAATGACCAAATGACGAATGGCACTCGCGTGCCATACCCGTCACCGACATCATCGAACAGGTAAACCGAGTTCCGCTGGTGAACGGACCACCGGATGAACAGCACACCGGTTCGCCCGACGGGCAAGGGATCACAGCGACTTCGCTGTACCGATGTGTGGCTATCGACGCGACGGACGGGGCAACCGGCGTGCGGATTCGGCGCACAGCGATCCGATCGTTGCCTGGATCGCGAACCGAACCATTGTTCGCGCGGTGCCGATACCTACCGCGATGCCGGCCCGACCGGCACAGCGGCACCGCGGCCCGGCGATGCCGACTTGTCCAGCGACACAGCGAGTTCCCGGTACCGCCGGTTCACCGAACTGGCTGCAGCAACTCTAACCGCACGCGGCTGCGGCCGCCTCACCCTCGGGTTGCACCATCGGGACGCCCTCCAGCCGCTCGGCCAGCCAGCCCAGTTGATCGGCCACCTCGAGGTCACCATGGCCCTTGTCGGGCTGGAAGTCCCACACGATCCTGCCGCCGAGATCGCACGCACGTGCCAGCGCATCCGTCGTCCACTGCGGGTCGATGTACTCGTCCACGCCGCCGTAGGCCACCGACATCGGCACCGCGAGCGGCTGTTGCGGCAGCGCCCACTGCCGCAGGTAGCCCCGCAGCCGGTCGGCCGCCTCCGACGTCCGGGGCTTCACGTCATCGGCGGTGAGCCGATCGATCACGTCCTCCCGGGTGTGCACCGGGTCCCCCGAACATGCGATCAGGATGTCCCAGTTCTCGGCGGCGAGGCCATGCCGGTAGTCGTCGCGGTCGATATCGGGGTGCAGCCGGGCCAGCGATTCGACGATCAGCACCAGAGCGGCCACCTGCTCCTTGGTCAGGGTGCCGTCCACGGCCTTGTCCACCAGGCCAGCGACATCGGCGACCGGCGCCAGCGCCAGCACGCCACTCGGCAGCAGTTCCGGTGCGTAGCTCCCGACCTGCTCACCGACGGCCCACACCGCACCGCCACCCTGCGAGCCCCCCAGCGCAGCCCACTTCTCCGAGATGTCCGGGAAGGTGTGGCGCAGTGCGCGGACGCTGTCGATCATGTTCAGGCCCGCCGTCCGGGCGTCCAGATACGGATGCACCCCTGGGGAACCGAGCCCCTGGAAGTCGGCGAACGTGACGGCGAAACCGAGTTCGGTCAGCTTGACCACCCAATCGGTCAGACCGAGCAGCGTCGCCGACAAGGACGGCGCGCACGGCTCGTCGATGCCCAGGGTGCCGTGGCCGAAGGCCACCACCGGCCAGCCCCCGGCGGGTGCATTGCCCTCGGGGGTGAACACCGCACCCGAGACCACCGTCGGTTCACCGGTGTCGCCGTTGGTCGACCGATACACCACCCGGGCCGAGCGCAGACCGGATCCCTGTGGGCTACGGCTGAACTCGGGCATCGTCATCGCGCTCACCAGCGAGCCGGCACCGTTGTCCGACAGATCGGCGCCCTCGACGGGTTGCGGGGCCTCCGTCGCCGGCGGCCTGTCCGACAGACCCACCGTCTGACGGGCGGCCGGGGACACCGCCAGCACCACCACGGAGATCAGGATCAGCACGGACAGCACAACCGCGCCCGGCAGGAGATAACGGCGCATCAGCTCTTCTTGAAACGTTTGACGAGGCCGAG
>JBPPMV010000322.1:0-9128 GCA_051306235.1 Mycobacterium sp.
GGCATCAAAGATGGAGCCGAGTTCTCCATCCCCACCATGAAGTAGACGCCGATGTTCGATTTGGATGACGACGAGCGCGTCATCACCGAGACGGCTGCTGCCTTCGCCGACAAACGCATCGCACCCTTCGCGTTGGAATGGGATGAGAACCATCACTTTCCGACCGATGTGCTGCGGGCGGCCGCCGAGCTCGGCATGGCGGGGATCTACTGTTCCGAGGACGCCGGAGGAAGCGGCTTGCGCCGCCTGGACGCGGTGCGCATCTTCACCGCCCTTGCCGCCGCCGATCCCACGATCGCTGCATTCCTGTCGATCCACAACATGTGCGCCTGGATGGTCGACAGCTTCGGCACCGACGAGCAGCGCAAGACCCTGGTACCCAAGCTCGCCTCGATGGAGTCGATCGCCAGCTACTGCCTGACCGAGCCGGGTGCGGGGTCGGATGCGGCGGCCCTGCGCACCAAGGCGGTCCGGGACGGCGACCACTACGTCCTCGATGGGGTCAAGCAGTTCATCTCCGGGGCGGGTGTCTCGGACCTGTACGTGGTGATGGCCCGTACGGGCGCTGACGGACCGCGCGGCATCTCGGCGTTCGTCGTCGAAAAGGACACCCCGGGTGTCAGTTTCGGTGCCGATGAGCAGAAGATGGGCTGGAATGCCCAGCCCACCGCTCAGGTCGTCTTCGAGGGCGCCCGGGTGCCGGCCGAGGCGCTGCTGGGCGGCACCGAGGGCACCGGGTTCGGTATCGCGATGAACGGCCTCAATGGTGGCCGCATCAACATCGCCGCGTGCTCGCTGGGTGGCGCGCAGACCGCCTACGACAAGACGGTGTCCTACCTGGCCGACCGGCAGGCGTTCGGCGGCGCGCTGCTCGATGAGCCAACCATCCGGTTCGCGCTCGCCGATATGGCCACCGGGCTGGAGACATCCCGGAACATGTTGTGGCGAGCCGCATCCGCGCTCGACAGCAATCACCCCGACAAGGTGACGCTGTGCGCGATGGCCAAGCGCTACGTCACCGACACCTGCTATGACATCGCCGATCAGGCGCTGCAGTTGCACGGCGGCTACGGCTATCTCAAGGAATACGGGTTGGAGAAAATCGTCCGCGATCTACGCGTGCACCGCATCCTTGAGGGAACGAACGAGATCATGCGCGTGGTGATCGGCCGGGCAGAAGCCGCCCGCGCCAAGGCCGCCGGTTAACGAGAGGTAGAGCAGAAGATGAGCACCGTTGCTTTTCTGGGGCTGGGCAATATGGGCGGTCCGATGGCGGCCAACCTCGTCGCCGGTGGACACACGGTCCACGGTTTCGACCTGGTGCCCGAGCTGCGCGAGAATGCTGCCGCCAACGGCGTCAACACCTTTGACACCGGCGCGGCCGCCGTCGCCGATGCCGATGTGGTGATCACCTCACTGCCCAACGGCGATATCGTCAAACGGTGCTACGCCGAGGTGCTGCCGGCGACCAAGGCCGGCGCACTGTTCATCGACACCTCGACCATCTCGGTCGACGACGCCCGCGAGATCCACCGCCTGGCCCTCGACGGCGGCTTCGCCCAACTCGACGCCCCGGTGTCCGGTGGCATCAAGGGGGCCGCAGCGGGCACCCTTGCCTTCATGGTCGGCGGCGAGGATGAGGCCTTCGAGCGGGCCAAGCCGGTACTGGATGCCATGGCGGGCAAGATCATTCACTGCGGCAGCGCGGGTGCGGGCCAGGCCGCCAAGGTGTGCAACAACATGGTTCTCGCGGTCCAGCAGATCGCCATCGGTGAAGCCTTCGTGCTGGCCGAGAAGCTCGGCCTGGACAAGCAGAAACTGTTCGACGTCATCACCGGGGCCACCGGCAACTGCTGGTCGGTGAGTACCAACTGCCCGGTGCCCGGACCCGTGCCGACCTCACCGGCGAACAACGACTTCAAGCCCGGCTTCGCCACCGCCCTGATGAACAAGGATCTCGGGCTGGCGATGGCCGCCGTCACCTCCACCGGGTCGGCGGCCCCGCTGGGCAGCCACGCCGCCGAGATCTACGCCGACTTCGCCCGGGACAACGCGGACAAGGATTTCAGCGCCGTCATCGACTACATCCGCAACGGTTAGTGGCTTAGGCGCGCTCTCGTACGCGTGACGTACGTCAACGCGCCGAGATCGCTGTCTACGCGGCCGAGGGGCTGTGCTGATCCCACCAGCGCGCGTGCAGACGCCGACAGTTCGCCAGCCGCAGCGTGTCCTGCGTTCCGCTGTACCCGGTCCGCACCGCGGCGGCGGCCCGTCCGCCGCCCTTCCCCGTATTCGCCTCGATGAGCACGGTGGCCAACCCGGCAGCATTCGCGCCGCGCAACCCGGTCGGTGATCCGGTGACCGCGAGCGCATCATGCGGGGTGACCCCGAGCTCGGCCAGCGCATGCCGGAACTGATCGGCAACCGAACCGCTGACATCGTCGGCGGTCACCACCGACTCTACGAGTCCCTCACCGACGAGTTGGCGCACCAGGGGCTCGGCCCAGCTGCGCCGCCCGCTCGTGACGACGCTGACCGGGATATGCGCCACGAAGGCGTCCATCACCAGATCCACCAGACCCGGCCGCGGGCTTACCCCGGCGTCGAGGATCATCTCCTCGAACATCATGTCCTTGGTTGCGCAGATCTCGTCGACCAGCAGGTTCACCAGCACATCGCATTCGGTGCCGACACAGCGCTTGCGCAACTCGGCGGCCACCCGCTGCCGTTCATCCGGTAGTGCCAACAGCTGCTGATAGCGCCCCACACTCCAATGCAGGGACAGCCCGAGCGCCTCGAAGGCGGCGTTGTAGACGACCCGATGCCCGTCGACATCCAGATCGGACAGCGCGTCGAGATCGAACACCACGGCACGCAGCGGATATACCTGCGGGTCCTCCGGCTCGTCGCCGAGCCACCAGAACTGACCGGCAGTGGGCAATGCTTGTACCTGTGGCGTGATCACCCCACCAGAGTGGCCCACGTCACATCGGCTGCGCGTCCCCCGCAAGGGGGATTGGGCAGGCCAAGTTGGGAAGAAGCGCGGGCCGGCACCCTTAAGGTGATGCCATGGCGCCCTCCAGCCCACTGCGCCTTGTGCTGGTCGACGACCATGAAATGGTCATCGAGGGCCTCAAGGCGATGCTGCTCACCTTCGGCGACCGGGTCGAGGTCGTCGGGCAGGCCATCGGCGCAGATCAGGCCGTCACCGTCGTGCAGGAACTGCAACCCGACATCGTGTTGTGCGATGTCCGCATGCAGGGGTCCAGCGGACTGGATCTCTGTCTGACCCTGCGCGAGCGCGATCCCGACCGCAAGGTCGTGATGCTGTCGGTCTACGACGATGAGCAGTACCTGTTCCAGGCGCTGCGGGTCGGCGCATCGGGCTACCTGCTCAAGAGCATCAGCAGCGATGAACTGGTACGTCAGCTGGAGTTCGCACACCGGGGGCAGACCGCCATCGACCCCAGCATGGCGGCCCGCGCCGCCGATACCGCGGCCCGCCTGCAGCGCGACGAGTTCTGGCCCGGCGTCCGGCAGGGGTTGACCCAGCGGGAGAGCGAGATCCTGTCCTACGTGGTCAGTGGGCTGTCCAATCGCGGGATCGCCGGCAAGCTGGTGATCGGCGAGGAGACCGTCAAGACCCATCTGAGCTCCATCTACCGCAAGCTCGGCGTCAGTGACCGCACCGGTGCGGTGGCCACCGCACTGCGCGAGGGGATCTACCGATGACCGCTCGCGACGACGTGCTGACCGCCGACCGCGAGCTGGCGTTGCTACGTGAACTGATCCAGGCGACCTCCAGCGGGCCGGGGGTGGAACCGCTGGCCGCGGCGGCGGCGCGGATGATCACCGACGCCACCGCCACCGATGTCTGCTTCGTGCACGTGCTCGACGACACCGAGCGGTCCCTGACGCTGACCGGCGCCACCCCGCCTTTCGACAGCGAGGTCGGCAAGATCCGGTTGCCGCTGGGCAGCGGGATCTCCGGGTGGGTGGCCAGCCACCGGCAGCCGGTGGTGATCGGCCACGACAAGGAATCCGATCCCCGGTATCTGCCGTTCGAATCGCTGCGCGGATCGGATTTCACCTCGATGGTGTCGGTGCCGATGGAGACCGCCCCGGGCGGGCTGGTCGGCGTGCTGAACGTGCACACGGTGCGGCGACGTGAGTTCACCCCGCGCGACGTCGAACTGCTGCTGGTGATCGGGCGGTTGATCGCCGGTGCGCTGCATCAGGCCCGGCTGCACCGCCAGCTCGTCGCCCGCGAGCGCGCGCACGAGAACTTCGTCGAGCAGGTCATCCAGGCCCAGGAGCTCGAGCGCCGGCGCCTCGCCGGCGATATCCACGACGGCATCTCCCAGCGCCTGGTCACGTTGTCCTACTGGCTGGATGCGGCCACCCGGGCGGTGGCCGACAACCCGGCAGCTGCCGGCGATCAGCTCGCCAAGGCCCGTGAGCTGGTGGACCTGACATTGCAGGAGGCGCGGGCGGCGATCGGCGGGCTACGTCCGCCGGTGCTCGACGATCTCGGGTTGGCGGGCGGGCTGGCCAGCCTGGCCCGCTCGATACCCGAACCCGATATCGACGTCGACCTGGCCCAGAATCGGCTGCCCGATCACATCGAACTGGCGTTGTACCGGATCGCCCAGGAGTGCCTGCAGAACGTGGTCAAACACGCGCGGGCCACCCGGGCGAAGCTCACGTTCAGCGTGAAAGATGACACGGCGCGTCTCGAAATCATCGACGACGGAGTCGGATTCGACACTTTCGAGCATCCGCTCGGCGGTGACGAGATGGGCGGCTATGGGCTGCTGTCGATGGCCGAGCGTGCGGAGATCGTGGGCGGCCGGTTGCACATCCGGTCACGGCCGGACGCGGGGACCGCCGTCACCGCGACCATTCCCATTCCCTCGCAGTAGCCTCAGAAATCCCCGGCGTGCCTGCGCAGTGTCTCGATCGAGGTGGCCAGCGATCGCGACTCGTCGGCCGAGATCCCGATATCGGCGAAGACGTCGTTGTTGAGCGTCTCGGTGGCATCCTCGACCGTCGAGCGGCCCAGCTCGGTCAGCCGCACCAACGTCGTCCGGCCGTCGGTGGGATGCGGCAGACGCTCCACCAGACCGTCGCTCTCCAGGCGCCGAATGGCGTGCGTGACGCTGGTGACGTGCACCTGGAGCCGGTCCGAGGCCTTGGTGATGGGCAGTTCACCGTGACTGCTGAACGCCAGCAGGCGCAGCAGTTCGAAGCGGGAGAAACTCAGGTCATACGGCCGCAGCGCGGTCTCCACCCGGGCCAGCAGAATCTGATGGGCCCGCATCACCGAGGTCACCGCCACCATGCCGTCGGCGACCTCTCCCCACCCGGCCCGTTCCCAGTTGGCGCGCGCCAGCGTGATCGGGTCACGTTTGCCGGGGTGTGAAGGCATGACCTTTCATACCGCACCGGCGCGGCCGGTACGACAACGACGCGGCGCCCGTCACAGGTTTCGTTCCAGCAGAACCTTTCCGTCGTCCGCCGAAACCAATTGCACAGAAGCGATTTCGCCCGGCGCCAGCGCGACGTTCCCGCTCGGCAGCGCGGTGGCGCCGGACAGCCCCAGCCAGGTCGCGATCTGGGTACGGCTGCCGTCGCGACCGATGACGACCATGCCGAGGTTCTGCGCCGGGGCGTCGCGCTGACCCCAGTCCCCGTAGCTGCACGCCATGTCGATGCGGGTGCCCCAGCTGTAGCCGGACATCCCAATGCTCGCGTTGATCGGCGTCTCGGCGACCTTGCTCATCTCCAGCATCGCCGCCGCCTGTGGCGAACCCTGTTGCAGACCAAAGGTTTCCGGACGGGTGACCACCACCAGAGCGGCGGCCAGCAGCACTGCGGCCAGGCCCACCGCGGCGGTCGTCACCCATCGGGACCGCCGGCGGCGCAGGCGCACCTTGTCGAGCACCTGTTCACGCAGTTCGGGACGCAACGGCGGAGCGGGCGGCTGATGGTCCAGCGCTTCGATATCGGTCAGGTCCACCATCGCCAGCAGTGCGGGCATTCCGGTCAGTTCTGCGACCGCGGCGCGGCAGCGCGCACAGGTCTCCAGGTGCGCCTCGAATTCCCGTCGCTCACTGGGCGACAGCGCTCCGAGCACGTAGCCGGCGTCCCAGGTGAGGTAGCGGTCGCCGCCGGACGGGTCACCCGCGGCGGACACATCGAAGTCGGTCATCGGGTCACCCCCATCTCCTGCAGGTTCAATCTCAGTGCCCGCACCGCGTAGTGCAGGCGGGATTTCACGGTGCCCTCGGCGATACCGAGGTCGGCGGCGATCTGCGCGGTGCTCCAGCCCTGGTAATAGGCACGCCGGATCACCGCACGGTGATCCTCGGAGAGTTCGCGCAGCGCGGTGCTGATCAACAGTCGGTCCAACGCGGTGTCCACTTCGTCGGGGCCTGCCCGATCGGCGGCCTGCTCGACATCGGGCGTGCCCTTCTCATGACGTGACCTGGCGCTGCGTGCCTCGTCGATGACGAGATGACGCGCGACGGTGAACAGCCACGCGCGCGCAGAGCGATCCGGATCGGCGGTCACCTCCGGATGCCGCCAGGCCCGCAGCAGTGTCTCCTGCACGACATCCTCGGCGCGGGCGGCATCCCCGGTCAACCGCAGGGCGTATCGCCACAGGGCCCCTGCGTGCTCGTCGTACAGGACCCGCATCATCGCAGCCTCCGGATCGTCCACTGCCAACCTCCGTCTGTGACACGACGTGAGCGGTGAACCGGTTCAACGGCCGGGATCGGGTCAGAGCGTGAGAATGCGGGGTCCGTCCGCGGTGACGGCCACCGTGTGCTCCCAGTGCGCGGCCCGTGAGCCGTCGGCGGTGACCACGGTCCAGTCATCGTCGAGCACCTTGGTGTTCGACGTGCCCAGCGTCAGCATCGGTTCGATGGCGAGGACCGATCCGATCTCCAGGTACGGGCCCTTCCCGGGCGCGCCCTCGTTGGGCAGGAACGGATCCATGTGCATCTCGCGGCCGATGCCGTGGCCGCCGTAGCCGGCGACGATGCCGTACTTTCGGTCATCGCGGGCCTCGGCGTCGCGGGTGCCGATCTCGATCGCGTGGGAGACGTCGGTCAGCCGGTTGCCGACCACCATCGCGGCGATACCGGCTTCCATCGAGGCCTTGGTGGCCTGTGACAACATCTCGTCGGCCGGGATCAGCGCACCGACACCGAAGGTGACGGCGGAGTCCCCGTGCCAGCCGTCGAGGATCGCGCCGCAGTCGATGGACACCAGATCCCCCGTGACGAGTTCCTCGGTGTCCGACGGGATACCGTGCACCACGCGGTCGTTCACCGACGCGCAGACGGTGGCCGGGAAGCCGTGGTAGCCCAGGAAAGACGGGACGGCCCCGCCGTCACGGATCACCGATTCGGCGATCCGATCCAGCTCACCGGTGCTGACACCGGGAACGGCGGCGTGCCGAACGGCTTTCAGGGCTGCGGCCACCAGCGCACCCGCGGCGGCCATCGCGTCGAGTTCACCGGGGCTGCGCTGCGGAACGACCTTGCGACGCAGGCCGGGGACGTTGATCATGAAAGGCCGATCACGACTGTCTGATTACTGACCGAGCGCCTGCAACGCCCGGGCGAACACCTCGTCCAGGGTGCCGACGGCTTCGACAGTCTTCAGTTCGTCTGCGTAGTAGTCCAGCAGCGGTGCGGTCTCGGCGTTGTAGACCGCCATCCGGTTGCGGATGACCTCTTCGGTGTCGTCGGCACGGCCGCGACCCTTGAGACGCTCGAGCAGTTCGTCCTCGGACACCCGGAACTCCAGCACCGCGTCCAGCTTGAGGCCACGCCTGGCCAGCATGTCCTTGAGCGCCTCGGCCTGTTCGACCGAGCGGGGGAACCCGTCCAAGATGAACCCGCCGGTGGCGTCGTCATGGTCGATGCGGTCGTCGACGAGCGCGTTGGTCAGGGTGGCGGGCACCAGATCTCCGGCGTCCAGGTACTTCTTGGCTTCTACGCCGAGCGGGGTGCCTGCGCCGATGTTGTGGCGGAACAGGTCGCCGGTCGAGATCTGCGGAATTCCGAGCTGCGCGGCGAGCTTTTCCGCCTGGGTTCCTTTTCCGGCACCGGGAGGTCCGAGCAAAACGATTCTCAACTTAGGAACCTCTCTCACTTCAAGAAACCTTCGTAGTTGCGCTGCATGAGCTGGCTCTCGATCTGCTTCACGGTATCCAAGCCGACACCGATCATGATCAGGACCGCGACGCCGCCGAACGGCAGGTTCTGCAGGGTGGCGCCACCGCTGCCGGCCTGCAGGACCACGTTCGGGAGAACGGCGATCACACCCAGGTAGATCGAGCCGGGCAGGGTGATACGACTCAGGACGAAGCGCAGATAGTCGGCGGTCGGCTTACCCGGCCGGATGCCCGGGATGAACCCGCCGAACTTCTTCATCTCGTCGGCGCGCTCTTCGGGGTTGAACGTGATCGACACGTAGAAGTACGTGAAGAAGATGATCAGGCCGAAGTAGAAGGCGATATGGGTGGGGCTGGTCGGGTTCGACAGGTGGTTGGCGACGAATGAGCTCCACCAGCCGGTGCCCGGGTTGGCGCGGCCGCTGTCGATGAGCTGGGTGACCAGCTGCGGGATGTAGATCAGCGAGGACGCGAAGATCACCGGGATGACGCCGGCCTGGTTGACCTTGAGCGGCAGGTAGGTCGAGGTGCCGCCGTACATCCGGCGGCCGACCATGCGCTTGGCGTACTGCACCGGGATGCGGCGCTGGCCCTGCTCGACGAAGACGACACCGACCAGGATGGCCAGGGCGCCGATGCAGACGAAGGTGAACACCATGCCGCCGCGGCCGTCCAGGATGGCCTTGCCCTCGGCCGGGATGCGGGCGGCGATGCCGGCGAAGATCAGCAGCGACATGCCGTTGCCGATACCGCGCTCGGTGACCAGTTCGCCCATCCACATGACCAGAGCGGCACCTGCGGTGAGCACCAGCACGATGACGACCAGACCGAAGATCGAGGTGTCATCGATGATGTCCAGGCTGCAGCCCTGCATGAGGCCACCGTTGGCGGCCAGCGCCACGATGCTGGTGGCCTGCAGGATCGCCAGCGCGATCGACAG
>JBPPMV010000323.1:0-9862 GCA_051306235.1 Mycobacterium sp.
TCCGGCAGCTCTCGCCGTACATGCTGATGATGCCGCTGATGATGATCATGGCGACGGTCGGATTCATGGCCGGCGGCGGGCCCGGCGGTAAGCGGGTCCCCGAGATCAACGCCGATCGTAAGGAGTATCTGCGCTACCTTGCCGGGCTGCGCAACCGGGTGACGACCTCGGCTGCCGCGCAGGTGACCTTCTTCAACTATCACGCGCCCCACCCCGAGGATCTGCTGTCCATCATCGGCACCAACAGGCAATGGTCCCGGCAGGCCAATGCCGACTTCTTCGCCGCGGCCCGGATCGGCATCGGCGCCGAACCCGCCGTGGACCGTCTGCTCAAACCCTCGGTGGGTGGTGACCTGTCCGGCCCGCAGGGCGCACCACAGCCGCACCTGGAGCCGGTCAGCCACATGTGGCTGATCAAGTTCCTGCGCACCCACGGACTCATTCACGACTGCCCGAAACTGGTGCAGCTGAGGACCTTTCCGACCATCGCGATCGGGGGCGACTCCGCCCGGGCAGCCGGGTTGCTGACCGCGATGATCTGCCACCTGGCGGTGTTCCATCCGCCGGATCTGGTGCAGATCCGGGTGCTCACCGACAATCCGGAGGACCCGGACTGGACGTGGCTGAAGTGGCTGCCACACGTGCAGCATCAGACCGACACCGATGCCGCCGGACCGACCCGGCTGATGTTCACCCGGCCGGACGGGTTATCCGATCTCACCGCGCGTGGCCCGCACACCGCCGATGCGGCGCCCAGCGGTCCCTACGTCGTCGTCGTCGACCTCACCGGCGGGAAGGCAGGATTCCCGGTCGACGGCAGGGCCGGCGTCACGGTCATCACCCTGGGTAACCATCGCGGCTCGGCCTACCGGATCCGCCTGGATGCCGACGGCGCCGCCGATGACCGGCTGCCGAATCAGACGTTCCGGCAGGTGGTCAACGCCGCCGATCGCATGACGCCCGCGCACGCCGGTCGGGTGGCCCGCAAGCTGGCCGGCTGGTCGATCACCGGCACCATCATCGACCGGAACACCCGGGTCCAGAAGAAGGTCGCCACCGAATGGCATCAGTTGGTCGGTGCACAGACGGTCGAGGAGGTGACCCCGGCGCGGTGGCGGATGTTCACCGACACCGACCGGGACCGGCTCAAGATCCCGTTCGGTCACGAACTCAAGACCGGCGACATCATGCACCTGGACATCAAGGAGGGTGCCGAGTTCGGCGCCGGTCCGCACGGCATGCTGATCGGCACGACCGGTTCGGGTAAGTCGGAATTCCTTCGCACACTGATTCTTTCGCTGGCGGCCACCCATCATCCGGACCAGGTGAATCTGCTGCTGACCGACTTCAAGGGCGGGTCGACGTTCCTGGGCATGGAGAAGCTGCCGCACACCGCGGCGGTGGTCACCAACATGGAGGAGGAAGCCGAGCTGGTCAGCCGGATGGGCGAGGTGCTCTCCGGTGAACTGGACCGCAGGCAATCCATCCTGCGGCAGGCCGGTATCCAGGTCGGTGCGGCCGGCGCGCTCTCCGGCGTCGCCGAGTACGAGAAACACCGGGAACGCGGCGCCGATCTGGCGCCGTTGCCGACACTGTTCGTCGTGGTCGACGAGTTCGCCGAGCTGCTGCAGAACCACCCGGACTTCATCGCGTTGTTCGACCGGATCTGTCGCGTCGGCCGCTCGCTGCGGGTGCACCTGCTGCTGGCCACGCAGTCGCTCAACACCGGCGGGGTGCGCATCGACAAGCTGGAACCGAACCTCACCTACCGGATCGCGCTGCGCACCACCAGCTCCGCGGAATCGAAGGCGGTGATCGGGACACCGGAGGCGCAGTACATCACCAACAAGGAAAGCGGTGTGGGCTTCCTGCGGGTCGGTATGGAGGACCCGGTCAAGTTCCGTAGCGTCTATACCGGCACCAACTACGTGCCCGCGTCGGCCATCACGGCCGACGGTGAGGTGGCGCCACGCGCGCAGGTGCCCAGCCAGGTCCGCATCCAACCCTTCACCGCCGCACCGATGATGGATGCCTCGGGGGTGACGTCGTGACCAGTGTCAGCGAATCCGATCCGCGGGTGCTGCGTGAGGTCGTCCTCGGGCAACTGACGACCGGTGAGGTCCGCGCCTACAAGATGTGGCTGCCGCCGCTGACCGATCCGACGCCGGTCAACGAACTCATCGAACGCGATCAGAGTCAGCCGCTGCGTTTCGGTCTCGGCATCATGGACGAGCCGCGCAGGCACCGCCAGGAGGTGTGGGGCATCGACGTGTCCGCGGCCTCGGGCAATATCGCCATCGGAGGTGCCCCGCAGACGGGTAAGTCGACATTCCTTCAGACCCTGGTTCTTTCGGCGGCGGCCACTCACACTCCCCGCCAGGTGCAGTTCTACTGCATCGACCTCGGCGGCGGCGGGTTGATGTATCTGGAGGATCTGCCGCACGTCGGTGGTGTGGCCACCCGTTCCGAGCCCGACCGCGTCAACCGTGCCATCGCGGAGATGAAAGCGATTCTGCGGCAACGTGAGGCGATGTTCAAGCAGTACCGCGTCGGGTCGATCGCCACCTACCGGCAGATGCGTGAGGACCCGAACCATCCCGCGTCGGCGGACCCGTTCGGCGATGTATTCCTGGTGATCGACGGTTGGCCCGCCTTCGTCTCGGAGTTCCCCGACCTGGAACCGGTGGTGCAGGACCTGGCCGGGCAGGGTCTGGCGTTCGGCGTGCACACCATCATCTCCACCCCGCGCTGGACCGAGCTCAAGTCCCGGGTCCGTGACTATCTGGGCACCAAGGTGGAGTTCCGCCTCGGCGATGTCAACGAGACCCAGGTCGACCGGATGACTCGGGATATTCCGGCCAACCGTCCCGGGCGGGCGATCTCGATGGAGAAGCACCACCTGATGATGGGCGTACCGCGCCTCGACGGTGTGCACAGCGCACTGGACATGGTGCCTGCCATCACTGCCGCGGTGGATCACATCGCCTCGCTGCACACCGACGAAGCACCGCGGGTGCGGGTGCTGCCCGAACGGATTCACCTGCATGAACTGGACCCGTCCCCGCCGGGGCCGGATGCGGACTACCGCACCAGATGGACCGTGCCGGTGGGTATCCGGGAATCGGACCTGTCGGTCGCGGCCAACAACATGCAGATCACCCCGCATCTGCTGATCTTCGGGGCGCCGAAATCGGGCAAGACGACCATCGCGCACGCAGTGGCGCAGGCGATCTGCGCGCGCAACGACCCGACCCAGGTCAGGTTCATGCTCGCCGATTACCGGTCCGGTCTGCTCGACGCCGTACCGCAGAGCCATCTGCTCGACGCCGGCGCGGTCAACCGCAACAGTGCCTCGTTGGAGGAATCCATCAAGGCGCTGGCGGTCAATCTGAAGAAGCGACTGCCGCCGCCCGATCTGACGACCGCCCAGCTGCGCGCCAGGTCGTGGTGGACCGGGCCGGATGTGGTCCTGCTGGTCGACGACTGGCACATGATCGTCGCGGCCGGCGGCGTGGTGCCGCCGATGGCCCCGCTGGCGCCGTTGCTGCCCGCCTCGGCGGATATCGGTCTGCACATCGTCGTGACCTGCCAGATGAGCCAGGCCCACCGCGCCACCATGGACAAGTTCGTCGGTGCCGCGTACGGCGCCGGTTCTCCGACGTTGTTCCTGTCCGGGGAGAAGACGGAGTTCCCGACGAGTGAGTTCAAGCTCAAGCGCAGGCCCCCTGGCCAGGCACTTTGGGTGTCCCCGGATGGCAGGGAAGTCATCCAGGCGGCCTACATCGACCCCCCCGCAGAAGAAGTGTTCGGAGCACCCCCAAACCGCGGTTAGGATGGAATCTGAGCCGCTCAGCAAAATTGACGGCGGCACGCTAGCAAACGAGTCGGGGGAACGATTCTGATGCGACGGAGCAACAGCTGCGTCCCCCTCTGTACTGGCTTTTTCCGGTGTTTTTGGAATCTGTGAGGAGGAACTGCAATGCAACCACTGCAACACAATCCGGCGGTTATGGGCATCGGCGGCCAGGTGGTCGCAAACGGTTCACGGGGTTTGGCCACCGGTACCGCTGCAACGGCTGAGGCCGCGGCACTCGTGCCGGCCGGGGCGGAAGAGGTATCTGTGCAGGCTGTGATGGCATTCGCCAGCGAGAGCGTGCAGATGGCCGCCTTGAATGCGTACGCGCAGCAGGAACTGGCGCGCGCGGGTGCCGCCTATCTGGAGGCGACCGGCATCTACACGACGGTCGACGGCGAAGCCGCCGCCACCCTGTCCTAACCGAAACCGGCCACCAGCCCGCGACGAGACCGAGTCCAGCAAACGATGACGACGGTACCCGCAATGTTGCCGATGCTATATGCGGCACTGCCTCCGGAGGTGAACACCGGCCGCTTGATGGCCGGTGCCGGAGCCGTGCCCATGTACCAGGCGGCCGCTGCATGGGAGATGCTCGCCATCGCCATGGAGACCCAGGCCGAGGAGCTGTCGGCGAGTCTGGCCTCGCTGGCGGGGTCCTGGCAGGGCGGCGCCAGCGAGCGGGCGGTGCAGGCGACCATGCCGATGGTGACCTGGCTGCGGACCAGCGCGCTGCAGGCGCAGAAGCGGGCGATGCAGGCGATCGCGCAGGCGAACTCGTACCTGCTGGCCATGGCGGTCACCCCGCCGTTGGTCGAGATCGAACTCAACCACGTCACCCATGCCGTGCTGGAGGCGACCAATTTCCTCGGGGTCAACGCGGTCCCGATCGGGGTCAACGAGTTCGACTACTTCGTCCGGATGTGGACACAGGCAGCGGGCGCGATGCACGGCTATCAGGCTGAGACCGCGGCGAACACGGTGTTCGAACCGGTCCCGCCGCTCAAACCGATCGTGATGCCCGGCGTCGGTGAAGCGGCGCTGGGCATGGCTTCGGGCAGGCTGGCCGCCTCACTGCCGGGGTCCGTGCTGCGGGAGACGGCGTTCGCGCACGTAGGGGCGCAGGCCACCGTCGAGTCGGCGGCGCTGCATGCCGGTCGTGCTGCCGCACAGGCCAATCACGCGTCGGTCGCCGCGCAGAGCCAGACCCGCAAGGCGGAGAACACCGCGCAGCAGGCCCAGGGTGAGCCCGAGCAGTTGATGAGCAGCGTGCAGCAGGGCATGCAGATGGGTATGCAGGTCGGATCGCAGCTGGGGTCGATGATGGTGCAGGTACCTCAGCAGATGATGCAGACCGTCACGCAGCCCATCCAGCAGTTGGTTGCGCCGCTGCAGCAGGTCAGTTCGATGTTCGGTCAGATGGGATCGGGTGGACTGAACAACGGCGCACAGTTCGGTCTGATGGGTGCCAGCCCGTTCTCGAACCATCCGCTGGCCGGCGGAACGGGCCCGGCGGCCGGGGCGGGCCTGGTGCGGGCGGCCTCACTGCCCGGTGCCGGCGGCACCCTGGCGAGCACACCGCTGATGAACAGCCTTGTGGCTCAACCCACCGCGACCGCGGGTGTGCCGACGGGTGCGGCCGCAGGCGGTGCCGGCGCCGGTCTGGCCCCGGTGGGTGGCAGCGGCGGTGGCGGCCCGATGGGTGGGATGGGCAGCGCCGGTAAGAGCGGCGGCAAGCGCCAGAGCCTGGCCACGCCGTCGCAGCTCGCCCATGACCTGGGTGAGGACGAAGACGAGGACGACGACTGGTGAATCGTCAACCCACACAAGACTTCCCGGCCGAGGGGGCTGGAAGACTCGCCATCCGTGGTGAGGACACAGGAAAACAGAAAGAGTACCGAGCATGGCAATGAATACCGATGCCGCTGTCCTCGCCAAAGAGGCAGCCAACTTCGAGAGCATCTCCGGCGAACTGAAGGGCGTGATCGCCCAGGTCGAATCCACCGGGGGTGCCCTGTCGGCACAGATGGTGGGCCAGGCAGGCACCGCGGCGCAGGCTGCGCTGATGCGCTTCCACGAGGCCGCCGCGCGGCAGGTCCAGGAACTGAACGACATCTCCTCGAACATCCAGACCGCGGGGATGCAGTACACCACGACCGACGATGACCAGGCCGCGACGCTGTCGTCGGCGATGAACCTCTGACCTCGACAACTTCCAGAAGGAGATAGCACATGACTCAGGTTTGGGAATTCGGTGGAATCGAAGGCGGCGCCGGCGAGATCCACGGCGCCGTGGGCGTCACCCAGGGACTGCTCGATGAGGGCAAGGCTTCGCTGGCCTCGCTGGCCTCGGTGTGGGGTGGCTCCGGTTCGGAGTCCTACCAGGCTGTGCAGACGCGCTGGGACAGCACGTCCGCCGAGCTGAATGCCGCACTGCAGAACCTTGCGCAGACGATCAGTGAAGCCGGGTCGTCCATGCAGCAGACCGAACACGGCGTCACCGGGATGTTCGCCTAAGCACCACGCGGCGTGGGGTGGGCGGACTGGCCTTCGGCAGGTCCGCCCACCCGTGCGTTTTCTGGTTCATGAAGACTTTGAGAGGTGACCATGTCGGCCGACTATGACCGGCTCTTCCATTCCTCCGGTGCCGCCGATGCGGCCGACGAGGATGCCGCCGCGCACCGTGAAGGTGGTTCGGCTGCGGGTGCCGCACCGATGCCCGTCCATGCATCCGGTTCGGGCGCAGGCGGTTCGGGTTACACCGGAGAGCACGCCGCCCCGCCCATGCCGATCGCGCCGACTCAGGCCTCCGCGGCCCCGCCAGAGCGGCCCAGTGAAGTCACCAGCCAGATTCCGGTGACGCCCTCGACCGGACCGCAACGGGTCCAGAACGGGATGCTGCGCACCCCGCAGGCCAATCCCACCGGTGCGCGGTTCGAGCAGCAGTATGTCGCGCCCGCGCCACAACCCCGGTCGGCACCGGCTCCGGCGCCCAGCGCCCACTTCAGTGAGGTGCCGGAAACCTCCTGGGTCCCTGCGCATGCCGCATCCCCCGCCGGCCAACCGGCGCCGACCTCGGCGGCCACCATCGGCAACCACCGCGCCATCGACGCGCTGTCACACGTCGGTGTCCGCGCCGCCGTGAAGATGCCGTCGCAGCGGGGCTGGCGGCATTGGCTGTACATGCTCACCCGGATCAACATGGGCCCGTCTCCGGATGAGATCTACGAGATGGACCTGCAGGCCCGGGTCCGCCGAAATGCCAGGGACTCCTACCAGATCGGTGTCTTCGGCCTGAAGGGTGGAGTCGGCAAGACAGCGGTCACGGTGGCGATGGGCTCGGCGCTGAGCCGCGTCCGCGGCGACCGCATCCTCGCCATCGACGCCGACCCCGACGGTGGCAACCTCGCCGATCGGGCCGGCCGCCAGTCCGCGGCGACGGTATCGGATCTGTTGTCGGACAAGGAGTTGTCGCGTTACAACGACATCCGCGCCTATACCAGCATGAATGCCGCCAACCTGGAGGTGCTGTCCTCCGAGGAGTACAGCGCCGCGCGCCGCGAGTTCAACGAAGAGGACTGGAAGGCCGCCGTCGGGGTGGTGTCCCGGTACTACAACCTGGTGCTCGCCGACTGTGGCGCAGGACTTTTCACCACGTCCTCACGCGGAGTGCTGTCCACCATCTCGGGCATGGTCATCGTGGCGAGCGCCTCCATCGACGGAGCACGCCAAGCCGCGGTGACCTTGGACTGGTTGCGGCAGAACGGCTATCAGGATCTGCTGGGCCGATCGTGTGTCGTGATCAACCACGTCACCCCGGGCAAGACCAATATCGACGTCGAAGACCTGGTGCAGCAGTTCGAGCGGCACGTGTCACCCGGCCGGGTCGTGGTGTTGCCCTGGGACAAACACATCGCCGCGGGTACCGAGATCCAGCTCGATCTGCTCGGCCAGACCTTCCAGCGACGGATCCTGGAGCTGGCCGCCGCGCTGTCGGATGACTTCGACAGGCTCGAACGGCGTTGACCGCCACCGCGGCGCCGTCCGGGTCCTCCGCGCCATCAGCCGTCACCCCCGGCCGGCCATCGACGACCAGGATCACCGTTCTCACCGGTCGCCGGATGACCGACCTGGTGTTGCCGTCCTCGGCGCCGATCGACACTTATATCGATGAGACGGTGTCCGTGTTGTCGGAGTTGCTCGATGACGCCCCGGCAGATGTCCTGGCGGGCTTCGACTTCAAGGCCCAAGGGCTGTGGGCGTTCGCCCGTCCTGGTGCGCCGCCGCTCAAGGCCAGTGAATCCCTCGATGACGCCGGGGTGGTCGACGGTGCGCTGCTGACCCTGGTGTCGGTCAGTCGCACCGAGCGGTACCGACCCCTCGTCGAGGACGTCATCGACGCCATCGCGGTGCTCGACGAATCCCCGGAGTTCGACCGTCGTGCGCTCAATCGCTTCGTGGGGCTGGCCATTCCGGCGGTCTGCACCATCGGGACCGGGACGGCGCTGGTGGCCTGGACGCAGTCGGGGCAATCCTGGTGGTGGGCGGTCGCGCTCGCCGTGCTGGGGCTCGGTCTGCTGGCCGGCGGGATGTTGTCGCAGAGCCGCTACCAGAGCATCGATCTCGCCGAGAGCCTGATGCTGGCCGCACTGCCTCCGCTGGCCGCGGCCGCCGCCCTGGCGGTGCCGCTGCCCAGGGAGGCCGACGGCCTGGGCGCCCCTCAGCTCGCCGCCGCGGCAGCCGTGACGCTGCTGTTCACGCTGGCGACCCGCGGTGGACCACGGAAACGCGCCGACGTGGCGTCCTGCGTCGCGGTGCTCACCGTGGCGATCACCGCCGCCGCCGTCACCTTCGGGTACGGCGGGCAGGAATGGGTGCCGGCCGGTGCCATCGCGTTCGGCCTGATCGTGGTGACCAATGCCGCCAAACTCACCGTCGCGGTGGCCCGTATCGCCCTGCCGCCGATTCCGGCCCCGGGTGAGGCGGTCACCAACGACGAGCTGCTGGATCCGGTATCGCGCCCCGATATCGCCGACGAAGAGTCCCCGACCTGGCAGGCCATCATCGCGTCCGTACCGGACTCGGCGGCCCGGCTGACCGAGCGCAGCCGGCTGTCCAAGCAGTTGCTGATCGGTTTCCTCACCGCGGGCGCGGTGGTGCTGGCCGCCGGAGCCATCTCGGTGGTGGTGCAGGGACATTTCTACGTGCACAGCATGATCGTGGCCGGCCTGGTCACGGTGATCTGCGGGTTCCGCTCCCGGCTGTACGCCGAGCGGTGGTGCGCGTGGGCCTTGATGGCCGTCACCGTCGCCGTCCCGACCGGGGTGGCGGTTCGGCTGTGCCAGTGGTACCCCGAACGCGCCTGGATGGTGTTGGCGGTGTATCTGCTCGTCGCGCTGGTCGCGCTGATCACCGTGGCCGCGACCGATAACGTCAACCGGCTCTCGCCGGTCACCAAGCGGATCTTCGAATTGTTCGACGGCGCCGCGATCGCCGCGGTGATCCCGCTGCTGCTGTGGATCGCGGGCGTCTACGACCTGCTGCGCAATCTGCGGTTCTGAGGTCGATCCGTTCCCCCGATCGGGGGACAACCGGTTCACCCGGTGCGGGGGCCGGTCGGCCGACAGACCCCAGCTGTTGTCGGGGGCATTCTTGAGTCATCGCCGGAACACCGGCCGAGAAACTCAAAAGCCCACCGCACCAGAGGATTACGAGATGAACATGATCGCCCGCCGCATCGCCACCGAGGCCGTCCGGCCGCCACCCAGAGCCACACCGCCCAGCACGGGGCCACCGCACTGACCCATCGTCATCGCCACCACGGCTACTACCACTGCTGATTACGGGTGCGCCAACCCGGGTATGGGGTCATGGCAGTCACATCCACTCGTGAGGAGCAACAATGACGTCGCAGGATCCGAAGCCGACCGAAGTCCAGGCCGATGAGGACGAGGTGCTCGCGCCGGCGACCCCGGGCGCCCAGGCCCTACCGACCGAGGCAGACGGGGA